>CAZXRB010000070.1:0-18475 GCA_964642845.1 uncultured Nitrospira sp. | reverse complement strand
ATTCATCCCTATCTTATCATGGCAAGGGGCGGGCTTGACGGCCGCCTGCTTCTAGGACGATGCTCGGCCCTCTATGGCATGGAATTGTACGTATCCCCGGGCCGTTGCAGCCATGGCGGTTCTGGGTGCCTGGATTCACGGCAGGATGGCCGGCCGCCGGCTGGGAGACGAGTCGGCGCCTGGTTGCAACGGCCTATTCGTTCGTGCTAGATGGAGGCCGCCCCTGCGGGGCCATGCGTTGCTGAGGGCAAGGAGGATGGGGAATGGCGAAGACTAAGAAGAAGGCTGCGAAGAAGGCTGCGGGCAGGCGCAAGCCCGCGAAGTCATCCATGAAAGCGGCGGCGAAGAAGAGCGCCAAGAAACGGATGGCAGTGAAGCGGGCCAAGCCGGCTCCCAAGAAAAAGACCGCCAAGAAGTCCGCGAAGAAAGCCGCCAAGAAGACGACGGCGAAGAAAGCGGTTCCCAAGGTCAGTCAGCCCGTTGCGCCGATCCGGAACGTGGCCGGCGACGAAGAAGGGGCGCCGCGGAAGGCAATGGGTTCTCGCGCCGCCGCTCCCGCGGAGCCAAAGGTGGCCGATCTCGACGAAGAGTTGGCTGAAGACGACCTGGAGTTGGAGGGCGAGGGCGACATCGAAGACGACATGCAGGAAGAATTGAATCTCGATGACGAGGATGAAAGCGATGAGTTCATCGAGAAATCGGAAGATCTGCTGGACGACCACGACGATTATCGGAATAGTTAGTCCCTGAGCTGATCCGAGGGGCGGCGCGCGGCGTTGCCCCTTTCTCTCGCGGTTCTCTTCACTCCGCAGCGCTTCAGGACCATGGATCATTTTCTCTTTGCGGCGGCCACGCTCCGTGAACGCAGTTCCATGGAGAGCGCCGAATTGCAGCTCCGGCACGGCGTGTGGGGTTGTTGTACCGCGCTCATTCAGCAGAATCTGACCAAGTACGTCTCACCGGGTTCGTCGGGCCTCTTGTATGTGCTCAAAGCGGGACTGTGCGCCGAGTTCCGCCTGGTGCCGCCGGTGCGGCCCTTTCAACAGATGGACGAGTTGTTGAAGGACGAGCTGCGGACGGAGGCCAAGTTCGGTTTTATCCCGGTGCAACTGACACGGCGATGGCGCTCGTCTCCGCAGGAGAGTCACGCGCTGCTGATGGATGTGCTGAGAATCCCGGATCAAGCCGAACTGACCCGCCGTTTGAGCTTGGGCATGCATCGTCTCACCGAGGAAGAGTATCGCGCCATCCTGGATCGACTCGGTCCAGGCCTGCCAGCCGAACCGGGTTCGTCGACTCTGTAGAGGCCGGCACCAGGCCAGCGCATGTCATTCCCTGCCTTGCCTTGCCCGAAGGCATCTCGTATAAGGGCCGCATGCCGCGTGCCGCCTTGACATCGCTGCGAGGGTTCATAGCCGTCTGTCTCCTGGCCCTTCTCTTGCCCGTGAATAGGCCGGCGCATGCCGCCTGCGTGGTGGAAGCGCCGCCGGCAAAAAAGGGGCCCCTCATCAAGCATCTCTCGACCGAATGCGGCCCGTCGGACCGCGAGGCGCACGCGGTACGCAGTGCGGCGGTCTTCGAGGCGATGGCCAAAGGACAGCCGGTCGAGCTTGTCGGTGTGCTGGTCCAAGGCGATCTTTCCTTCGACGCGCTGCCGGTCCAGGTCACGCACATGCCGAAAGGGCTGTCGCCGGAGCAGGAAGCGGCGTTGAACCAACTCAACGCCGAAGAAGTGCGCGTGGTGGCGGCGCCCGTCACGATTCGCCATTCAGTCGTCTCCGGAGCGCTCCGCCACCGTTCCACCAAAAGCACGCTCCAGTTCGAAGGACCCGTGAATCTGCGCGATACGCTCTTTGAATCCGGCGTGGACCTCTCGCGAGCGGCGTTTCAGGCGCCGGTCGATCTGTCCGGTGCCACGTTCAAGCGCGAGGCCTATTTCATTCAGAGCCAGTTTGCCCACTCGCTGACGTGCAAGGAGACGAAATTCGGGCCCCATACTCGTTTCCACCGATCGGTCTTTCGGGGACCGGTCGACTGCAGCCGCGCGCTGTTCGACGGGATGGCGGAATTTCTCGAAGTGACATTCGAGCACCCGGTGACCATGGACCGCGTCCGATTCGGGTCGGGGACGGGATTTTCAGGAAGCCGATTCAAGCGGCACGTCAATTTCTCCGACGCGATCTTCAGCCGCGACGCGTTTTTCGTCTTTGCCCTGTTCGAGGGCGACGCGTCGTTCGCCGGCGCGCAGTTCCTGGGCGGCGCCGATTTTTCGGACGTGGAATTCAAGCGTCCCGACGACTTGGGGAAGGTCCGGTTTGAACGTCCGCCGCTCCTGACGCGCGCCAAGCGCGTGAATGCAGAGGAGGCCAAAGGTTGGTTCCAATCTCCCGGGGGGCAATACGCGATCACGGTGTTTTTCCTGCTGATGGCCGCCTTGCTCGTGGCGTATGCGTTCAAGCTGAAGTGATCGGTGATCGATGATCCGCCTTGCGAGCCCCTACATATAGATTCCTGCTTGCCCCGCTCCCCAATAATTGGTATAAGGACGCCCGTGGATTCCCAGACCGAAGGCTTTGAGCAAATCGAGCTGCCGTATCAGGTCCGCATCGAGAATTTCGAGGGTCCCCTCGATCTCCTCCTTCACCTCATCAAGAAGAACGAAATCAACATCTGCGACATCCCCATTGCGATGATCGCCCAGCAGTATCTGGAGTATCTGGACGCGATGAAAGAGCTGAACCTGACGGTCGCGGGCGAGTTCCTCGTCATGGCCGCCACGCTGCTGCAGATCAAATCGAAAATGCTCTTGCCGGTGGACGAGACGGCGGAGGATGAGGAAGAGGGGCCGGATCCCCGCGAGGAATTGGTCCGGCGCCTGCTGGAATACAAGACCTTCAAGGAAGCGGCGCGGCAGCTCGACGGCCGGGAAAAAATGTGGCGGGAGGTGTTCACTCGTGAGGCGGTGGCGGCCGAGCCGATCGAGTCCGGCGAGACCTTGCTCGAAAACGTGACGCTCTTCGACCTCGTCGACGCGCTAAAGGGCATGTTGGATCGGAACCCCGGCAAGAAACTCATTGAAATCATCCCGGACAATCTGACCGTGCGGGAGCGGATGAACGTGATTCTTGAAATGCTGGAGGGCAAGGATTCCATTTCGTTTGTCTCGCTCTTCGAGGCCTCCTGTCATCGCGTGGTGATCATCGTGACGTTTTTGGCCTTGCTCGAGCTGATCCGGCTACGTGTCGCGCGCGTGTTCCAAGGGGAGACGTTCGGGCCGATTCTTGTTTCACGAGCCTTTTCGCTGGTGCCGGATCCGGCGGAGCTCGACGATTCTGATGCAGAATGGAGGGAGACATGACTCCACTCACCGCGGAACTTCAAGACGCACCGATCATGAATGGAACACACGAAGAGCAGCCGGTCGACAGGTCGAACGGAAATGGCACGGCGCCCTCGTACGATGTCGCGAAGGCGATTGCCGAACGAGAGCTGAAAGCCATCGTGGAAGCCATGTTGTTCGTGTCCACCGAGCCGATCTCCGTGACCCGGCTGGTCTCCGCGCTTGGCGACGTGACGAAGGCCGAGGTGGAGCGCGTGTTGAGGAGTTTGGCCGACGACCTGGAGCAGGAAGGCCGGGGCGTGCGCCTGGCGGAGATCGCGGGCGGCTATCGCCTGGTGACCAAGCAGGAATATGCGACGTGGATCAAGCGGTTGGATAAGTCCAAATCCACCACCAAGCTGTCGCGGTCGGCCCTGGAGTCGCTGGCCATCATTGCCTACAAACAGCCGATCGTACGCTCGGAAATCGAAGAGATCCGCGGCGTGGAAACCTCCGGAGTCGTCCGGACGCTGTTGGAGCGGAAGCTCGTGCGCATCGTGGGCCGCAAGGAGGTGCCCGGCCGGCCGATCATGTACGGCACGACGAAATATTTCCTGGAGCATTTCGGCCTGAGCGACCTGTCGCAGCTGCCGCCGTTGCGGGAGTTCAAGGAACTGGGCGAGTCGGAGCAGGCTCTGCTGCCGATGGACGAGGAGAGCGGCGCGCCGCCCTCGACCGAAGGGCCTGCCGCTGAACACCAGGTCGAAGCACCGCCGTCCGAGATCGTCACCGAGGCGGCTGCGGACAGCCCGCCTGCCGTTTCCGCCGACCTGTCGATGGACCTCGACGAGTGCTCGCTCGAGACCGGTGAAGAAGGGAAGGCTGACGAAGCGCTCCTCGGTGAGCCGGTCGAGCAGAATTAGCGCCGCGAAGGGAATATCGGCAACGCCGCTTCAGCAGGGGCTCTTGCGCTGGGGCTCGTCATCCCACGATTGACTGGAGGCCCTATCCCTTGCCTTGACTCTCTTTCCGCCGCTTTGTTAGACTCGCCAATCCGATTCTAAGTCCTTGAAACATCCTTGGTTCTTGGCGTTTGGTCCGCTCTAGCAACACGAGGCACCACCTATGATCAAAGCATGGCTTCTCGACGAAATGTTCCGATTCGATCGGCTGGTTCTGTCGGTTGACGGCACGCAGAGCGAATGGGGCGCCGGTGATTCGGTGGCGGAGGAGGAAGAGCTGCCTCCTCCCCCGCAAAACGTTCAGGCCAAGCCGGGGAACGGCCGGGTCACCATCACCTGGGATCCGGTCCCGGATGCCATGTATTATAACCTCTACTTCCAGACCACCAAAGGGGTGCAGATCAAGTTCTCCGAACTGACCCGCCCGATCGCCAGCCCCGAAGATTTCAAAACCGTCATCGGCGTGAAGAAGGAAAAAGCGACTTGCCTGGAAGGCGCGACGTCTCCGTTCGTGCACGACGACCTGGCGAACGGCACCTGCTACCACTACGTGGTGACCGTCGTGACGCCGAAGGGCGAGAGTCCCGAATCCCAGGAAGTGATGGCGATTCCGTCCCCCTATCTGATCTCGATGGTGTTCGGGCAGGAGGGCGTGGACGACGGCGAATTCAGCTCGCCGACCGGCATCGCCCTCGACAAGGACGGCAACATCTACGTCGCCGATACCGACAATCATTCCATTCAAAAATTCGACAAGCACGGCAAGTTCCTCGCGCGGTGGGGCGGCGAGCCCAGCTCCCAGGAAGGGCAGTTTTACTATCCCCGCGGCCTCGCGGTCGGGCCGAACGACGTGATCTATGTGGCTGACAGCGGCAACAATCGCGTGCAGAAGTTCGACCTCGAAGGCAACGTGATGAAGGCCTGGGGTAAGTTCGGCTTTGCCTGGCGCGGCGCCGATATGGGCAAGTTCGACGTGCCCTGGGGCATTACGACGGACCAGGAAGGCAACGTCTATGTCTCCGATACCAGCAACGCCCGCATCCAGAAGTTCCAGTCGGACGGCCAACCGCTGTTGAAGTGGGGCCGCGACGGCAGCTTCGACGGGGCCTTTTTCTTCCCGCGCGGCGTGGCGGTGGACTTCGTCGGCAACATCTACGTGGCGGATGAAAGCAACAACCGGATCCAGAAGTTCGACGCGCGCGGCAGCTTCTTGACCAAGTGGGGGCGCGAAGGCAGCGGGCCGGGCCAGTTCAAGTCCCCCTGGGGGATCGCCTGCGACGCGTTGGGCAACGTGTATGTGGTCGACAGCGGCAACCACCGGATCCAGAAATTCGACGGCAACGGCACGTTCCTCTGCTCATGGGGCAACCGCGGCAAGACGGAAGCGCAATTGAATTTCCCCTACGGCATCGCGGTCGACAAGGAAGGCTGCGTGTACGTCGTCGACAGCGGCAACAACCGCGTCGTGAAGTACGTGCCGACCGAAGAGGAAATGAACCGCGGCAAGCAGGAGACGGCGCAGGCCGTGGCCGACGGGACCGCGCCGCCTCCGCGCAGCGTGGCGGTGAAGGCCGGCGACACGGAAGTGTTCCTGAGCTGGATGGAAGTGCCGGGGGCCGTGTCGTACAACCTCTACTTCAACACCACCCCGCACCTCACGCGGGACAGCGCGACCAAGATCGAAGGCGTCACCAATCCCTATACCCACACGGGTCTGACGAACGACACGGCCTATTACTATGCCGTGACGGCGACGTTCGAGGACGGCACGGAAAGCGCCTTGTCCGAAGAAGTGACGGCGACGCCGGTGCTCATCGACATTACCGCGCCGCAGAATCCCTACGCCGTCATCAACCACGGCGCGTTCATGACGAACTCGCCGGAAGTGGTGGTGACCATCTCGGCCACCGACTTGGATACGGGCGTCGGCGCCTATTTCATTTCCGAAAGCCCGTTGACTCCTATGGCCGGGACGCCGGGGTGGGTGGACGTGACGCCGGCCGTCAAGTTCGGCGCGACGATTCCCTTTATCCTGTCGCCGGGTGATGGGCAAAAGACGATTTATGTCTGGTTCAAGGACGTCGGCAACAACGTGTCGACACCGGCCACGGCGACGATCCTCGTCAACACGTCGGGCTACCTCTGCGTCTCCAAATGGGGCAAGCCGGGCCGCGGCGCGTCGCTGCTGCACGGCGGTGAGTTCATGGCGCCGATGTACGGACTGGCGGTGGATCAGCAGGGCTCGCTGTTCGTGGTGGACAACGGCAATAACCGGGTTCAGAAATTCGACAACGCCGGCAACTTCATCATTCTGTGGGGAAGCTTCGGCAGTGCCAACGCGAACTTCCACAACCCCACCGGCATTGCCTGCGACGGGAAGGGCGATGTGTGGGTGGTGGACACGAACAACCATCGCGTCCAGAAGTTCGACGGCAAGTTGGGCGGCTATCTCATGAAGTTCGGCTCGCGGGGCAACGGCGAGGGGCAGTTCAATGCGCCCTGGGGCATCGCGATCGATCGCGTGCGCGGCTTCGTCTATGTCGTCGACAGCGCGAACTTCCGGGTACAGAAATTCGACATGAGCGGCGAGTTCATCATGGCCTGGGGCAGCTTCGGCAACGGCGACGGCCAGTTCTATTTCCCGCGCGGCATCGCCGTGGATCAGAACGACGGGGCGGTCTACGTAGTGGACATGGGCAACCATCGTGTCCAGAAGTTCGACACGAGTACCAACGTGTTGCCGCAGTTGTTGACGAAATGGGGCGGCAGCGCCGAAGCCGGGCATGCCAGCAGTCCGTTGGCGCAAGAGGCCGGCCAGCTGCGATCGCCCTGGGGCATCGCGGTCGATGCGGCGGGCGATGTCTATGTCACGGACACGGGCAATCACCGCGTCGAAAAATTCGATCGCGAAGGCAACTTCATCACGCAATGGGGCGGGTTCGGCAACGGCGACGGGCAATTCAACTTCCCCTACGGCATCGCCGTCGATGCGAAGGGCAGTGTCTTCGTCGTGGACAGCGGCAACACCCGCGTGCAGCAATTCATGCCCGCCGAAGAAGGCAGCGAGCGGCTGCAGGAAGAGGCGGAAGCCTTGGCCGAATTGGACAAGGCGCAGGGACAGAAGGCGTAAGCACCGCACTGAGGATCGAGCGAGATGTTGGATCAGGAACCCAGACTCGGATTGACCTACGATGACGTCATTCTCGTGCCGGCAAAGTCCCAGGTGTTGCCCAGTGAGGTGGATACCGCCACCATGGTGTCGCGGCACATCAAGATCAATATTCCATTGGTCAGCGCCGCGATGGACACGGTGACCGAATCCCGTCTCGCGATCGCCATGGCCCGGGAGGGCGGCATCGGCATCATCCACCGGGTCCTGGCTCCGGCCGACCAGGCGACGGAAGTCGATAAGGTCAAAAAATCCGAGAGCGGAATGATCCTCGACCCGGTGACGATCTCGCCGGACGAAACCATCCGCGATGCCCATCAGTTGATGGCGAAGTATCGCATCTCGGGCATTCCGGTCACCAAAAACAAGAAGCTGGTCGGCATTCTGACCAACCGGGACCTGCGGTTCGAGAATCGGATGGATCTCAAAGTCTCGCAGGTGATGAGGCGGGAGAAGCTCATCACGGCGCCGGAAGGGACCAGTCTCGAAAAGGCCCGCGAAATTCTCCACGAGCACCGCATCGAAAAGCTGCCGGTGGTCAACAGGCACTTCGAGCTCAAAGGGCTCATCACGATCAAGGACATCGAAAAGCGCATCAAGTATCCCAACGCCTGCAAGGACGCGCACGGCCGGCTCCGAGTCGGCGCGGCGGTGGGGGTTGGACCGGAGACCGACGAACGGGTGAGCTTGCTCAAGAAGGCGGGCGTCGATCTTGTTGTGGTGGACACGGCGCACGGCCATTCGCAAGCCGTCTTGGATACGGTCAAACGGATCAAGAAACACCATCCGGGGCTGGAACTGGTGGCCGGCAATATCGCCACCGCCGAGGCCGCCAAAGATCTGCTCAACATGGGGGTTGATGCGGTCAAGGTCGGGGTCGGTCCGGGTTCCATCTGCACGACCCGCATCGTCTCGGGCGCCGGCATGCCGCAACTGACGGCCATTGCCGATTGCGCCAAGGCGCTGAACGGGAGCGGCGTGCCGATCATTGCCGACGGCGGGATCAAATTCTCCGGCGACATCACCAAGGCCTTGGCCGCCGGGGCGTCGGCCGTGATGCTCGGCGGGTTGCTCGCGGGCACGGAAGAGTCGCCGGGGGAGACCGTGCTCTACCAAGCCAGAACCTACAAGGTCTATCGCGGGATGGGATCGATCGGCGCCATGGAACGCGGAGGCGGAGACCGCTACGGGCAAAGTGGGCGCCCGGCGCAAAAGCTGGTGCCGGAAGGCATCGAGGGGCGCGTGCCCTACAAGGGCCCGCTGGCCGCGGTCGTCTACCAGCTGGTCGGCGGGGTCAAGTCGGGCATGGGGTACTGCGGCTGCAAGACCATCCTCGACCTGCAGCAGAACGCGCGCTTCATCCGCCAGACGGTCGCCGGCTTGCGGGAAAGTCACGTGCACGACGTCATCATCACGAAGGAAGCGCCGAACTACCGGATGGACTGGGAATAACCTCGTGTGAAACGTCCCTCGTGAAGCGTATCTCGCGGACAAGATTCGGCGGTTCCCCTCCTTACGAACGACGCTTCACACTTCACGAACGACGGTCTCATGGAACTCTGGCACGATAGAATCCTGGTCCTCGACTTCGGCTCCCAGTACACGCAGCTGATCGCCCGCCGCATTCGCGAAGCGCAGGTCTATTCGCAAATCCTGCCCTGCACCGTCCCGCTGGCGACGATGCTCGCGTATCGTCCCCAGGGTATCGTCCTGTCCGGCGGGCCTTCCAGCGTCTACGAGAAGAAGGCGCCGAGCGTCCCGAAAGAGCTGTTCGATCAAGGCATTCCGATCCTGGGCATCTGCTATGGCATGCAGCTCGTCACGTACCTGTCCGGCGGCGCCGTCGTCAAAGCGCCGCATCGGGAATATGGACGGGCCGAGCTAATCATCGACGACCGCAGCGACCTGTTCAAAGGCATCGGGGAGGGCGCATCGACGGTCGTCTGGATGTCCCACGGCGACCGGATCGAGCGCATGCCGCCGGGCTTCCGCGCGATCGCGCATACGAGCAATTCGCCGATCGCCGCGATGAAGCGGCATGATCACAAGCACCGGATCTATTGTCTCCAATTCCATCCCGAAGTCGCCCATACGCCGGAAGGCACACAGATGCTGCGCAACTTCGTCTACGAGATTTGCGGCTGCAAGCCGACCTGGACCATGCAGTCCTACGTGGACACCGCGGTGAAACAGATCCGCGAACAGGTGGGCCAGGATCGCGTGATCTGCGCTTTGAGCGGCGGCGTCGATTCCTCCGTCGCGGCGGCGCTGACGCATCGCGCCATCGGCGACCAGTTGACCTGCATCTTCGTCGACAACGGCGTGCTGCGGGCCGGTGAGCGGGATCAGGTGCAGAAGACCTTCGCGTCGCAGCTGCATTTGAATCTGCGGATCTTGGACCGGACCAACGAGTTCCTGGCGGCCCTCAAGAACGTGATCGATCCCGAGCGCAAACGAAAGATCATCGGCCGGCAGTTCATCAGGCATTTCGAGGAGGAATCGAAGAAGCTGAAAGGCGTCAAGTATTTGGTCCAGGGGACGCTATATCCCGACGTGATCGAAAGCGTCAGCTTCAAAGGCCCCTCGGCCACCATCAAGACGCATCACAACGTGGGCGGCTTGCCGTCCCGCATGAGGTTGAAGCTCATCGAACCGCTGCGCGAGCTCTTCAAAGATGAAGTCCGCCTGCTGGGCAAGGAGTTGGGCCTGCCGGACGAGATCATTTGGCGGCAACCGTTCCCGGGTCCGGGTCTGGCAATCCGTGTGTTGGGCAGCGTGACGAAAGAACGGCTGGCGATTTTGCGTGCGGCTGAAACGATTGTGGATCAGGAGATCCGGGCAGCGGGACTGTATCGGGAGATTTGGCAGGCCTTCGCCGTGCTGTTGCCGATCCGTACGGTCGGCGTGATGGGCGATCAGCGGACCTATGAGAACGTCATTGCGATCCGGGCCGTCACGAGCCTGGATGGGATGACGGCTGATTGGGCCAAAATTCCCAATGATGTCCTGGGCCGGATGTCGAACCGGATCATCAACGAAGTCAAAGGCGTGAACCGGGTCGTGTACGACATCAGCTCCAAACCGCCGAGCACGATCGAGTGGGAGTAGAGAAGAAGAGTGACAGGTGACGAGTGACAGGTGCCGGAAGGCTCTTGTTCCCGTCACGCGTCACGCGTCACCCATGGAAGTCCGTCTCCAAAAACTGATCGCCGGCACCGGACTCGCCTCGCGCCGCAAGGCGGAGTCGTTGATCGCGGCCGGGCGCGTGACGGTGAATGGCAGAGTCGTCACCGAACTGGGGACGAAAGTGGATCCTCAGCGCGATCATGTGAAGGTGGACGGCAGGCATTTGAGCGCCGCGCAGCCGTTCGTCTATCTGATGTTGAACAAGCCGAAGAACGTCATGTCCACGCTCGACGATCCGGGCGGGCGGCCCACCGTGAAGGATTTTCTGCGCGGCGTGTCGGTCCGGGTGTTTCCCGTCGGCCGGCTGGACTTCGACAGCGAAGGCCTGATGCTGTTGACCAACCATGGAGAGCTGGCGCAGGCGCTACTGCATCCCCGCTACCATGTGCCCAAAACGTACCTCATCAAGGTCAAAGGCGTGCTCACCGACGAGGAAATCCGGCAGCTGGAACGCGGGATCAGACTGGAGGACGGGATGACCAGCCCCGCGTCTGTCAAAAAAATCAAGAAGGCCGAACAGAATTCCTGGTTGGAAGTCACCATCCGGGAAGGGCGCAAGCATCAAGTGAAGCGCATGCTGGAAGCGGTGGGACATCCGGTCATCAAGCTGGTCAGGGTCCGCATGGGGCCTCTGACGCTCGGCACCCTGCAGCCCGGCGAGTTCCGCTTCCTCACGGACCGGGAAGCCAACGCGCTCCGGGAACTGGTGGAAGAACGCGTCGCCTCGGTTGAACGGGGAGAAGAGCCTGGCCCGCGGCCGAGGGAGCCGAAGAAGCCCGGCTGGGCCAAGACCGAACGGGAGAGAAAAGCGTTTGGAAAAAAGGTGAAAGTGGCATGAAGCTGCGGACGCATATGTGCGGCGCATTGAACAAGAGCCACGTCGGCCAAACTGTCGTGTTAAACGGGTGGGTGCAGCGGCGGCGCGACCATGGGATGGTCATGTTCATCGATCTCCGGGATCGCACCGGCATCACCCAAGTCGTCTTCAACGCCGAGCGGAACGCGACCGTCCATAAGGCGGCGCATACGTTGCGGAGCGAGTGTGTCGTGTCCGTCACCGGTCAGGTGATGGCCCGCCCGGAAGAATCCCGCAACCCGAACCTTTCCACCGGCGACATTGAAGTGTTCGCGGACGCCGTGGAGGTCTTGAATGAAGCCAAAACGCCGCCCTTCTTGATCGAGGACGACGCCGACATCACGGAAGCGATCCGTCTCAAGTATCGGTATCTCGATCTCCGCCGGCCGCGCATGCAGCGGCTCCTTGGTTTGCGCCATGCCATCATGCAGGCGACGCGGGGCTTTCTGAATGCCGAGGGCTTCCTCGAAATCGAAACGCCCGTGTTGACCAAGAGTACGCCGGAAGGGGCGCGGGACTATCTGGTGCCCAGCCGGGTGAATCCCGGCCAGTTCTTCGCCTTGCCGCAGTCGCCGCAACTGTTCAAGCAAATCCTCATGGTGAGCGGGTTCGATCGCTATTATCAGATCGCCCGCTGCTTCCGCGACGAGGACCTGCGCAACGATCGCCAGCCCGAATTCACCCAGATCGACCTGGAAATGTCCTTCGTCGATCGCGAGCAGGTGATGGATCTCATGGAGCGGATGATCGTGACGATCTTCCGCGAGGCGGGCGGCGTGCAGTTGCCGACGCCGTTTGCCCGGATGACCTATGCCGAGGCGGTAGGCCGCTACGGGTCGGATAAGCCCGATCTGCGCTTCGAGATGCCGCTCTATGATGTGACGGCGTTCGGCGCGGCCAGCGAGTTCAAAGTGTTCAAGGAGGCCGCCACCAAGGGCGGGATGGTGAAAGCGCTCGTTGTCAAAGGCGCGGCGATGATGCCGCGGAGCCGGATCGACGCGCTCGGAGAGACGGCGAA
The DNA here is from genome assembly GCA_964642845.1 of uncultured Nitrospira sp. Classification (GTDB taxonomy): domain Bacteria; phylum Nitrospirota; class Nitrospiria; order Nitrospirales; family Nitrospiraceae; genus Nitrospira_D. Next base: position 5,965 of record CAZXRB010000070.1, on the reverse strand, counting down.
GAGCTTCGGGGCGAAAGGACTGGCGTGGCTGAAGATGACGGCCGAAGGCCAACTGGAATCGGTGATTGCCAAGTTTCTCGATGCCCGCGCCTTTGCCGCCGCGCTGCCAGATGCGCAGCCCGGTGACTTGGTGCTCTTCGGCGCGGACAAGCCGGCCGTGGTGCACGACGTGCTCGGCCGGATCCGGTTGCTCCTCGGCGAGGAATTGAACCTGATCGACAAGACGGCGTGGAAACCGCTGTGGGTGACCGAATTTCCGTTGCTGGATTATTCGCCGGAAGAAAAACGTTATGTCTTCATGCACAATCCCTTCGCGGGACCGATGGATGAGGATCTGCCCTTATTGGATTCGGAGCCGTTGAAGGTTCGCGCGAAAGCCTACGACATGGTGCTGAACGGCAACGAAATCGGCGGCGGCAGCATCCGGAACCATCGCAGCGACATTCAACTGCGGATTCTGGACCTGCTGGGGATCAACAAGGACCAGGCCCATGCCAAGTTCGGGTTCTTGTTGGACGCCTTGGAGTACGGCGCGCCGCCGCACGGCGGCATCGCCTTTGGCTTGGACCGCCTCGTCATGCTCCTGGGCCGTGCGGAGTCCATCCGCGACGTGATCGCGTTCCCCAAAACCCAGCGGGCCCAATGCCCGATGACCGATGCGCCGTCGGCGGTCAGCCCCGATCAACTCAAAGAGCTGCGCATCAAACTCGACCTGATCGAATAGGCAGGAGCCTATTTCGTGGCCGGCAACACGTTCGGGCGCATCTTCACCGTCACCTCGTTCGGCGAAAGCCACGGGCCGGCGATCGGCTGTGTCGTCGACGGGTGTCCGCCTGGCCTGGCGCTCTCCGCCGAAGATATTCAGAAAGATTTGGATCGCCGCAAGCCCGGCACCTCGCGCCATGTGACGCAGCGGCAGGAGTCCGATCGGGTGGAAATTCTCTCAGGCGTGTTCGAGGGGCACACCACCGGCGCTCCAATCGCATTGCTGATCCGCAACGAAGACGCGCGCAGCCGCGACTACGGCAATCTCATCGATACCTTCCGGCCGGGCCACGCCGACTACACCTATTGGCAGAAGTACGGTATTCGCGATCATCGCGGGGGAGGGCGGGCCTCCGCGCGGGAGACCGCCGTGCGGGTGGCGGCGGCGGCGATCGCCAGAAAGTGGCTGCGCGAAAAATATGGCGTGCTGATCCGCGGCTATGTGAGCCAGCTCGGGCCGATCGAGGTGCCGTTCAAGAGCTGGGATGTCGTCGGAACCAATCCCTTCTTTGCCGCAAACGCCGAGATGGTGCCGAAGCTCGAATCATTCATGGACGAGTTGCGGAAGTCCGGCGATTCGGTCGGGGCTAAAATCGCGACCGTGGCCGAGCATGTGCCGGTGGGCTGGGGCGCGCCGGTCTATGCAAAATTGGACGCCGAGCTAGCGGCGGCGATGATGAGCATCAATGCGGTGAAGGCGGTCGAGATCGGGTCCGGCTTCGCGTCCGTCGTGCAACGGGGCTCCGAGCACGGAGACGAACTGACGCCGGACGGCTTCGTAACGAATCACGCCGGCGGGATTCTCGGCGGCATTTCGACCGGGCAGGACATCGTGGTGAACCTGGCGATCAAGCCGACGTCAAGCATTCGCGTCCCGCGCCGATCCATCGATAAGAACGGCCACGCCGTCACCGTCGAAACCACCGGCCGCCACGATCCCTGCGTGGGCGTCCGGGCCACGCCGATCGCCGAAGCGATGATGGCGCTGGTGCTGATGGATCACGCGCTCCTTCATCGCGCGCAGAATGCGGATGTGACGACGAAGACGCCGAAGATACCCGGCTCGGTGAAGCGGGCTCCCGCCGCCGGCAAGCAGAAACCAACCGTGAAGACCAATCCCGATCCCGCCGAGGCGTAATTTCTTTGCTCAGTCGTGCCCCTGAAAGTAGAGGATCTGGTTCATGCGGAAGTAGTCGCGGAACTGGTTCGGGGCGATGTGCTGGGAATGGAACATGCGGCCGTCGAAGATGACGAGCCGGTTGGGCTTCATCTCGATTTTATAGAGCAGTTCCCAAAACTCGTTGCCGTCGTTGATGTAGGCGTTCTCTTTGACCGCATACTCGGGCCGGAAGAAGACCGTGTTCATGAATTCGGCGTAGCCTTCCTGCGTTCTCAGCGCCTGCGGGGAAATCCCGTGCTGCTGGGCCAACCTCGTCAAGTCCGCCGTGATCCCGATCGGCACACGCGACAAGCCGGTGGGCCGGTGCCGGTAGAGGCCGGTGCCGCCGCTGCACATCTCTTCCGGATTCAGGTAGACCATCGCCGTCACCCCTTGATCGATGTGCGGCTGTCTCTGCCACGGAGAGAGCTTGTAATCGAGGTTTTGGATGGCCGAGAAGATCACGGGGTGGTAGTCGGCATGGAACGGCCGCAGCGCCTCGCCCCAGAGCTTGCCTAAGGTCTGAATCAACGGCGTCGTGTCGAGCGTGATCATGGCGCGGGAACCGGGATAGCTTCCCACGACGGCGCGGGATTCGGTGTAGTAGAGCCCGAGCGCCAGTTCGGCGATTTTCTCGGGGTAGCGATAGAAATTACCGGCGAGCAGGACTTTCTGGTTGGCCGGCCCAAGGTGATGGACGGTCACGTGACAGGCAGGATTGACTTCCAGGACATCCGTGCTCCACATGGGGAGCCTCCCGGTGAACTGCCTTCTCGGGCCGGGAGTGTGAACCGGTTTCCGTCCGGAATCAAGCTGGAAAATTTACGAGGCTGATTGGGACCCAACCACCCCGCCCTGACCGAGTCATCCCCCTCCCAATGTCACGGTAAACGTGAGATCCGCATCGACCCGCCGCACTTTGACGGCGACGCGCTGGCCGGGTATCGTGCGCTCGATCAGATAGTTCTTCAGATGCGCCGCGTCGAGGATCTCGGTGTCGTCCACCGCAATGATGATGTCGTGCTTTTGAATGCCGGCGGATTTGGCCGGCTCCGAGACATCCTTCACGGCCATGCGCCACTTGGTGCCGTCCTTGACGGCCGTCATATGAATGCCCATTTTGGAGAAGGTCAGGGGTTTGCGCTGCAAGGCGGCGTTGACGATCCGTTCCGCCAGCACGGCCGGAATGGCAAAGGCCATGCGGCTGCAATGGGCGGTGGAATCGTCGCGCTCGGTCTGGATGATGGCGTGCATGATGCCGACGACCTCGCCCCGGTCGTTGAAAAGCCCGCCGCCGGAGTTGCCGCTGCAGGCCGCCACGTCGGCTTGAATCAGCCTGGTGTCCACAGTTTGGAGAAACGTATTGGTGTTTCCCAGGTGCCCGAACGACATGGTCGGGCCCCAGCCCATGGGATAGCCCACGGTGAAGACTTCCTGGCCTGGCTGGACGTCGCCGGAGGCGAATGACGCGCCGGCGCGCAGCTTCGCCCGATGGAGTTCGGCGATACGATAGACGACCACGTCCATAAACGCGCTGTCTCCGACCAGATCGGCCGGCAGTTCGTGAAGATCGGCGGTCAAAAGACGAACCTGCTTCGGAATCACCGTTCCTGAGGTGGCGCCGTGCTTTTCCGCCGCGTGCCGGGCGGTGACGACATAGCCATCGCGCAAGTGAAAGCCGGTGCCGCGCACCAGCAGCTTGCCCGGCTTGTCGGGAGTGTGGGGGTCCTGGGTGTCTTCGAGAATACCAACGGTTGCGTGCTTGGCGCGGAGAAACACGTCCTGCTCCGCCGCGGCGATCGGGCCGGCGTGAAGAAAGCCGGCCCACAAGGCCGTGGTGATGAAGATCATAATTCCGGACAGAGACGCGGAGTGTGGATAAGACGCAAGAAACGTAGACATGGACGATCCTTTCGACATAACGCAACGATGCCGGAGTACAGTATAATGTGACGCGGTGGTTTCTGAAAGGGTCGCGCGCCGCAAACAGGATGAGGATCGTTATGAGCAGAGCGTCAACGAAGAGCCGCCGGTTTCTGGTGGGAATTCTCTTGTCCATCGGTTTTGTCTGGAGCGGCGGGTGTCCGGTCCTGGCTGAGGACGGCAAGGCCAAGGAGTCGGGCGGTGTCGTCAAGGAAATCGAAACGTCCGTGAAGAATCTCGCAACCAAGATCGAGAAAGAAGTCACCGAGGCGGTGAAGAAACTCGAGGAAAGCGAAACGCCCAAGAAGGTCGGCAACGAATTGAAACGGTCGGCCGAGTCGCTGGGTCAGAAGGTCGAAGAAGCGGGTGAAAAAGTGAAGAAGGCGTTCAAGTCGGAGTGATGAGTTGTTCCGGGTCGCCAAAGCCCGGCGTAGCCGAGCTGTTCCATGGCGTCGATGGAGGCGTTGTCGCAAGCCGATACTGAAGCGATGAGCACGATGAGATGGGGTCATGATACCGACATGGACGGGCGAGGGGAAGCTCGCTGCGCCGATAGAGGGCCGACTTGCTCGTCCACCGTATGGTGGCACGGACCGGGGTGAGGGCTGGTGCGGAACTCGCGGTGCCGCCATGGCGGCACCGCGAGGGGAAATCAATTAGTTTGCCGTCGCGCTGCCGGCGTTCAACGCGCCGGTGATCTGTTGAAGATCCTTGGGATAGAGGACAATCTCGATGCGGCGGTTGGCGCTGCGCCCGTCCTCCGAATCGTTCGTTGCGATGGGCCGCGTGTCCGCGTAGCCGGCCGCCGACAACGCCTGCCGGTCCACGCCGCCCTGGTCGATCAGATAGCGCACGACAGTCGTGGCCCGAGCGGTCGACAATTCCCAATTCGTTTTGAACTTGTCCTGCAGCTTGACGCTGATCGGCACATTGTCGGTGTGGCCTTCGATCCGGATGTGCTTGTCGGTGACTTGTTTGAGCACGTCGGCCACCTGCTTCAGGACCTTGACGCCGGCCGGCTTGATGACGGCTTGGCCGGAATCGAACAGCACGCGATCCACCATGTTGATGGTGAGCTGATCGCGGACGCGCTGGATCGTGATGTTGCCTTTTTCGATTTCATCCTTTAACGAGCGGGACAATTCCTCCTGGGTGCGCGTGAGCCGCTTGATCTCTTCTTCTTTTGCCGCCCGTTCCCGTTCGAGGCGGGCCTTCTCGGCGGCTTCCGCCTTCAACCGTTCCCGCTCCTGCTCCAAGTTGGCTGCCAGTTGCGATTGTTCCTGGCGCAATTGCTCCTGCTCTTTTGCCAGGCGGGCCTTCTCCGCCGCCTCCGCCTGAAGCCGCTGGCGCTCCTGTTCGAGATTCGAGGCGAGCCGCTCCTGTTCCTTGGTCAGCCGGGCCTTCTCCGCTTCCTCCGCCCGCAAACGCTGCCGTTCCTGTTCGAGTGTGGCGGCGAGGCGCGATTGTTCCTGGCGCAGTTGCTCGCGCTCCTTCGCAATGCGCGCCCCTTCACTCTCCAGTTCTTTGGCGCGCTGCTGCAGCTTGGCGATTTCCTCCTGTGCGGTGGCGCTGCCGCTGGCCATCTTCTGCTCCAAGTCCTTGATCTGGCTGCGCACGTCGGCCAGCTCGCTGTTCAGCTGCCCCTTGTCCTTTTCCAACGCGTCGGCCCGCGCCGCCAGCGCCTCACGCTCTCGCGCCAACGCGTCCGTCCGCTGCTGGGCTTGCTGAATGTCCGCCTGCAGCTGCGCGATGGCGGCTTCCGCGGCTTTCCGCTGGCTGGATTCCTGGTCGAGGTTCTGCTGCAGGTTGGCGAGTTGTTGTTTCAGCTGCTCGGTCTGGGCTTCGGACTGCTTCCGCAGCGCTTCCAATTCGGCAGCCTGCTGCGCGGCCGTTTTTTTGGCGGCGCTCAATTCGGTGAGTGCCTTGGTGTGGGTGTCCGTACTGACGCATCCCACGGGGATGAGCGCGCACATCGCCAGGAGCGCCGGCGCGTGCAGGCGCCGCAGACTGGTCGTCACAGGTCGTTGCATGAGATCCTCCCATGAATAGGGTCTCTGTCAACGGGCAACACGAGACCCCGTTGAAAAATAGATGGACCGTTAACCTCCCATGCGGGCT
>CAZXRB010000069.1:0-19492 GCA_964642845.1 uncultured Nitrospira sp. | reverse complement strand
GTGGGCGCGGGGCGATGCCGGCGTGGGGTTCGGTGCTGAGTCGGAAAGACATTGCGGATCTTCATGCTTGGCTACTGACCAGATAGGTGAACCGGAGCAACGGATGCGAAAGGAGCTGCGCGATGAACCCGAAACGAGGCCTGATCGTCGGCGGGACGGGACTCATGCTGGTATGCCTGATGTCGTTCCCTCGTGTCTTGCTCGGGACTGAGCCGTCGCACGCCAAGGACATCATTCAACAACGCTGCGTCCAATGTCACCGATTCGAAGGGAAGTCCGATTCTCGTTTCAACCTGACTGCCCCTGATCTCATCGGGGCGGGCAGCAAGTTCAAGCGGGACTGGCTCATCCGCTGGTTGATGGGAAAGGAAGATCCGGCCTACGCCAAAGGTTATCGCTGGGATCGATCGCAGCAGCCCGACCGTCATCTGGTGCTCTCTCAGGCAGAGGCGGAGCAGATCGCCGACTACTTCGACAAACATCTCAAAGACCCCCGGGTGAAAGACGGAGTGATCGATCTTTCTACGTTCAGCGCCATCGAAGCCAAGTTCGGGGAACAACTCTTCAAGGACCATTCCTGCATCGGGTGCCACCAGATCATGGTAGACGGCAAGGCGACGGGTGGCCCGCAGAGCGCCTCTTTCTTGCACAGCGGCCGCCGGCTGCAGGCCGACTGGATCTACCGGTTCAATTCCAACCCGCCGGATTTCGTGCCCCACAGTGGAGAGTTCGTCGCCGATGTCAGCGAACTGGGATTGCGATACATCACCGGGTTCATCGCGACCCGAGGATGGGACGAGTTCAAGTACTATGAACCCTGGACGGCCGATCCGTTCCGGAAGGCGGACGCGAAACGAGGGGCTCAGGTCTACAAGGAATACTGCGTCCAGTGCCACGGTGCGACCGGTCAGGGAGATGGAGCAGCCGCGTCCGGATTGGAGCCGAAGCCGGCCGTACACGCAAAAATCGCGTTCGACAAGCTCCCCGATGAGTATCTCTATAACGTCATCAACTATGGGGGGAAGGCAGTGGGCAAGTCTCCCCTGATGCCCTACTGGTCCTTGACCCTGGGGCAGCATGGCGTGGCGGACGTCATGGCGTATCTGCGGGAAACATTCAAGGGGGCGGCTCCTGCTGAAGCGGCTGCAGGGGCGCCCGGTGGTCCATTAGGAGTCTGTCCGCAGCCGCGAACGACGAAGAAGGCGCCGGCGGAATTGCTCAGCCGGACGAATCCGCTTCCGGCGACACCGGCGCATGTTCAGGCAGGCAGGAAGTTGTACATGGAGACCGCCAAGCCGCTCGCCTGTATGAATTGCCACGGCCAGCAGGGTGACGGCGCCGGTCCGATTGGAGCCGCATTGGTCCCGCCTCCGCGAAACTTCACCTGCAGCGCGACGATGAAAGACATTTCCGACGGCCAGCTGTTCGGGATCATCAAGAACGGCTCGCCGGGAACCGGAATGATGGCGTTCCCGGGCCTGTCCGATGACGAAGTGTGGCAGATCATTCATTACCTGCGTACCTTGGCCCGTTGAGGAGTGACGAGACCAAGTGAAGCAAGTGGTGTGGATGCCGTCAGTTCGCCGCCCATTCGCACGAGGCGCGATGAAGCGGCGGTGAGGGCTGTTGATGAACGTGTGGTGTAGGGAGAACTGCCATGGCCGGCGCGCTTCTTTATGATCGGCTTCAGTTCGCGGTCACCGCGACCTTCCACTATCTGTTCCCGCAACTGACCATGGGCCTCGCGCTGTTGCTGTTCTATCTGAAGAGCCGGGCGTTGTGGACGGGCGACAACCATCACAACGATGCGGCCCGCTTCTGGACCAAGATCTTTGCGCTGAGTTTCGCCTTCGGGGTCGTCACCGGCATTCCGCTGGAATTCCAGTTCGGCACCAATTGGGCGAAGTTCTCCACCTACGCCGGCGGTGTCATCGGCCAAACGCTTGCCATGGAGGGGATGTTTGCCTTCTTTTTGGAGTCCTCGTTTCTGGGGATCCTGCTCTTCGGCGAGAGGCGGTTCTCACCCCGCGTGCAGTGGTTCGCGTCCTTCATGGTGTTCGTCGGTTCCTGGTTATCGGGGTACTTCATTCTGGCCACCAACGCCTGGATGCAACATCCGGTGGCCTACACGACGGCGGCTGGCGGTTCGGTGCAGGTGAACGACTTCTGGGGCCTTCTGACGAATCCGTGGCTGCTCTGGCAGTACACCCACAATATGACTGCGGCGGTTGCCACGGGCGCCTTTGTCATGGCGGCGGTGGGCGCCTATTACCAGCTTTCAGGAGTGCATCTGCCGTTTGCCCGGACGTTCCTCCGTACCGGCGTGACTGCCGCGGCGCTGGCCAGTGTGGTCTTGCTCTATCCGACTGGGCACGGGTCGAGCCTCCAAGTCTTCGAACATCAGCCGGTCACGGGCGCGGCATTCGAAGGGCACTTCGACACTCAGGAGAGGGCAGGACTCGTGGTGATCGGGCAGCCGAACATGGAGACGCTGACGATCGACAATCCGCTGGTGGTGCCGGGGGCATTGAGTCTTTTGCTCTATGGGCATGCAGCCGCGGAGGTGAAGGGATTGAGGGCGTTTCCGCGGGAGGACTGGCCCGACAATGTGCCGCTGCTCTACTACAGCTATCACGTGATGGCGGGATTGGGCAGCATCTTCATCGGCGCCACGCTCTTGGCCCTCGCCCTACTCTGGCGGGATCGCTTGTTCACCGCTCGGTGGCTCTTGTGGACCCTGATGCTGCTGGCGCCCTTTCCCTATCTCGCTACGACGGCCGGCTGGATGACGGCGGAACTCGGCCGGCAGCCATGGCTGGTGTACGGGCTATTCCGCACCGCTGAGGGCGCCTCGCCGCTCGTCCATTCGGGGAACGCCCTGTTCACGCTGCTGGGGTTTCTCGGGTTGTATCTGCTGCTCGGCCTGCTGTTTGTTCTGCTGTTCGTGGAGATCGTGCTCCATGGTCCTACAACCGGTTCACCGCCCCGTGCCTCGTCGGTGCGAGGAGTGAGCGAGCAAGGAGCCACATGATGGAGACGTTCTGGTTCCTGGTCATCGCAGCGATGCTCACCGTGTATGTGATCCTGGACGGCTTCGATTTCGGCACCGGCATCGCCTACTTGTGGGTGGCTCGCACCGACGAGGAGCGGCGAACGGCACTCAAGGCGATCGGCCCGGTCTGGAACGGCAACGAGGTGTGGCTGCTCGCGAGCGGCGGCGTCATCTTCTTCGCCTTCCCGAAAGCCTATGCCTCAGGGTTCAGCGGGTTCTATCTGGCATTGATCCTCGTCCTGTGGCTCCTCATGTTTCGAGGCCTCGCCTTGGAGCTGCGTTCACACTTTCTCCATCCCTTGTGGCGCACGTTTTGGGACGCCGCCTTTGCCGTGGCGAGCCTCGTGCTCGCCATTGTCTTTGGGGCGGCGCTCGGCAATCTGCTGCGCGGCGTGCCCCTGAACCAGGACGGCTATTTCTTTACGCCGTTCTGGACGACCTTCGCGACCAGTCCCATGCCCGGTATTCTGGATTGGTTTACAGTCCTGATGGGCCTCACCGGGGCCGCCGTGCTCACCATGCACGGTGCGCTCTATCTCGTGATGAAAACTGCCGGTGAGCTGGCACAAAGGGCCGGCGACTTGGCGCGGGCGGGAAGCTACGCAGCGGCTGTGCTGGTCCTTGCGGTGTTCGCGGCGATCCCGTTCGTGCAACCGGTCTTGCGCCTCCATTACGAGGCCTCTCCGCTGGGGTATATCTTTCCGGTGAGCGCGTTGCTCGCATGGGTCGGTATGATCCGGTTCCAGCGCGCGAGACGGGAAGGCGCCGCCTTCGCCGCCTCCAGCCAGTTCATCGCCGCGTTGCTCGGGAGCGCCGCTTGGGGCCTGTATCCCAATCTACTTCTGGCGACGACCGATGCGGCGTACAGCCTGACGATCCAGAATGCCGCGGCATCACCCTATGGTCTCAGGGTGGGCCTCTGGTGGTGGTCGATCGGGATCAGCTTGGTCGCGGCCTACACGGTCTATGTCTACCGGTCATTCGGGGGGAAGGTGTCGATGGGGAGAGATGAGGAAGGCTATTAACGGCGGACATCATTTCTGAGATGGGCGGATCGTGCCAACACAGAGCATGGGCCTCATAAACGGAGGCAGGGGTTGGGTCCGGAAGAATGCCTGCGCGCCGGATTCACACCCGTTCATCACTGCGCAGGCGAACAGGAGGTCACGCGATGGGGAGATCAGGAGACCGGATGATCTCAAAAAGCATGATCGGCGCATTGATCATGCTCGCACTGGGATGGGCCGTCAGCCCGCTCGTGGTATCGGCGGAGGATGCCGGCGAGAAGGCCAAAGCAAGCCTGCAGAAGGCGCACGATCAACTGGAGCTGGCCATCGACCAGGCCGAGAAAGCCCTTGGGCCTCACCGCAAGGGGAGCGGCTGGGTCCGGACGCACATGCAGCGGGTGCTGAACGTATTGGGAGGTACGGGATCGCCGGATTATTTCGATAAGCACGAAGCTCCCTTCTTGGAGAAAGTCGGCAACCCCGGGGACGGACATGGGGCCCTCATGTATCTCGAAGAGGCGCGCGAGGCGCTCAAAGAGGCCAACGCTCCCGTTGCCGTGCAAGAGGCGGTCGACCATGCCGTCACCCATGTGTCCGATGCGGTCGACCATGCGCGGGAATCGGTCCACGGCACGGGGTTGAAGCAGACTCACGGGCATGCCGCCAAGGTCGCCGCGCTGCTTGTCGCGGCGCATGGGAAAGGCGACGCCGATTCTCCCGTCACCGGGACGCTGGCTTATGCGATGAAACAGATGGGACTGAAGATGTCAAAATAACTCAGCGAAGCCTCGGTGTTCCCTCCGGCTGCTTGCACCGGCGGCCGGAGCGGATCCAACCTTCGCTCTCGTCTATGGGAGGATGCCATGGCACGTGTTGTGATCATCGGCGCATCGATCGGGGGCTTGCCCGCCGCCTACGAGGCGCGGGCGCTCTTGGACAAGAAGCACAAAGTCACAGTGATCTCGAATGTCGACTCGTTCCACTTCGTCCCCTCGAATCCCTGGGTGGCGGTCGGATGGCGGACCAGGAAGGATATCAGTTTTGCGTTGGGCCCGGTGTTGGAGAAGAAAGGTATCGACTTCGTGCACGAAGCGGCTCAACGCATCGAGCCGGACCAGAACCGGGTCGTCACGACGAAGGGCGAGGTGCCCTACGATTACCTGATCATCGCCACGGGACCGAAACTGAATTTCGGTGCCGTGCCAGGGCTTGGCCCCAGTGGGTATACCCATTCCGTCTGCACGGTGGACCACGCCGAGCAGACGTGGGGCGCCTATCAGGCGTTTTTGAAAGATCCCGGTCCGATCGTGGTCGGCGCCGCGCAAGGGGCCTCGTGCTTCGGCCCCGCGTATGAGATGGCGTTCATTCTGGATGCCGATCTGCGCAAGAAAAAACTTCGCCGGAAGGTGCCCATTTATTTCGTGACGGCTGAACCCTATATCGGGCACATGGGACTGGCCGGGGTCGGCAAGTCGCGCCGCCTGATGGAAGACGAGTTTGCGGACCATTCCATCAAGCCGATCGTCAATGCGGCGATTAAGGAGGTGCAGCCGGGCAAGCTGCTGCTCGAAAACCAGGAGATTCCCTTCCGCTACGCGATGTTCATTCCACCCTTCGCCGGCGTCGATGCGGTGGCGGGCACGCCGGGTCTGTGTAACCCGAAGGGCTTTGTCAATATCGATGCCTATCAGGCAAATCCGAAATATCAGAACATTTACTCAGTCGGGGTCTGTGTGGCCATTCCTCCGGTGGAGCAGACGCCGGTGCCGACCGGCGCGCCCAAGACCGGCTACATGATCGAGTCGATGGTGCGGGCGGCCGTGCACAACATCAAGGCGGACATCGAGAACGATCCCAAGCGGGAGACCGCCACCTGGAACGCCGTCTGTCTGGCGGATATGGGGGATACGGGCATGGCCTTCGTGGCGCTGCCGCAGATGGCGCCGCGGGACGTCACCTGGGCCAAGAAGGGCAAATGGGTGCATCTGGCGAAGATCGCGCTGGAGAAGTATTTTCTCCGTAAGATGAAGAAAGGCGTGAGCGAACCCTTCTACGAACGAGCGATGATGAACGCGCTGGGGATCACGAAACTGGAGCCACGCGCGTGAGCCCTCAGGCCGCCAGCGCGCTCCTTCCCGTTCTCTCCGGTGTGCCGATCGGCCTCCAGCTCGGCGCAACCGGGACGGGCGGCGCGATCCTGGCGGTGCCGATGATGGTCTACATCGCCGGCATCCCGGTGCAACAGGCGGCGGCGATGTCGCTCGTGATCGTCGCCGCCTCGGCACTGCTGGGTGCCTGGGAATACGGCAGGATCGGCCAGATCAAGACCAAGGCGGCGCTGGCCTTCAGCTGGACGGGCATCGCCGGCTCGTGGGCGGGGGCGTATGCCCACAGACTGGTCCGGGGCGAAATCCTGCTGATCGGGTTCGGCATCATGCTTCTTGTTGCCCGGATGCTGATGATGCGGTACGGCCGACTCGCCACGCTCCAAGAGCGCGAGAATCCGTGTGCGACGGCCTTTCCCCGGACGTGCTGGATCAAGGTTGCGGCCGTCGGCTTGGTCGTGGGGGCGTTGAACGGGTTCTTCGGCGTCGGAGGCGGGTTCATGATCGTGCCGACGCTGGTGCTCGTGCTGGGATTTGCGCCGAAGGTGGCGGTGGGGACCTCCCTGACGATCATCACGTTGATCTCGATCGGGGGGATCCTCGGCCACCTGCAATTCGGCTCGGTCGACCCATCCGTGACGCTGCTGGTGATCCTCGGGAGCGCGGTCGGTATCCTCTTCGGCACGCGGCTCGGGCACTGGGTGTCGCCTCAGGTCATCAGCGCTGCTGCCGCGACGATCACGGCCGGTCTCGCGCTGGGGTTGATCGTGGCCAACACGATCAAGTTGTTGGGAGTCCAGGTATGAGTACGAACGAACAGGGTCTGGCCGCGAGGCCATTGCAGTGGTTCCGGTATCCGATCGGTGAGCGAGATCCGAAACAGCGTGAAAAGCCATTCCCTGTTTTCCGGCGGATGGGCAGGCTGCGACAGGACAAAGTTCATGTGAGAGGGAAAGGCAGTCAGGAAGACAAAACAAGACAAAATCATTGTTCTAACTTCTTAGACAGGGATGTTGCCAAAAAGAACACAACGAGAAATCGCTCTGATGCCTTCCTCCCCATTCCCTCTCCGCTGAATTGAGTTCGCTTCTCCCGTTCGCGCCGCCGTGCGCTCGCTATCCTTCTGATTTATCAGGCGTGTGATCGCCTCGCTCCGCTCGCTCGGTAACGGCATTCATATTGCGTTTACCGCGCTCTCTGGAATCACTGCGACGATCCTGGACAAGTTCGAGCTGGCCACCTCATGGGGGAGCGACGAGGATGTTCCGAATCAGACGAATCCTTTCTCAAGATGTGTGACTCGTATCGCTAAGAAAGACCCGCCGATGGATCAAGTGGCCAGGAAGAGTTGGGTGGGAGCGGAAAGAAACATGGGGAAGGAGGTCAGGACGATGGAAACGCAGCCAGGCCGTGCCTATGTTCTTGTGGACTTGTTGGAGAACGCTCCATCTTGTTTCCTTGAAAGAGTCGTGCAGATGTACCCGGATCTTCCTGGCAAGCCCGGCCAGACCGAGGTGGAACCCAGCGTCAGACAGATGAGGTGCCTTGAACTCTGCGAGGAGCTGCCCAGGTGAAATATGGAAGGCTCGACAAAAACGGCAACGTGAAACGGTCATCGCTCGCGCATTAACCACAAAGGAGGAACGTATGCCTATGCAAACCATGCCCGGTGTTCCAGTGGGAGGGTTGAAGAAAGTCGGACAGATTAACGCCACCAATACTCTGCTGTTTCATCGGAAGCAAAACGCGTTGGGGATTGCCGTTGAATTGCTTTCGACGCATACGCCCGGCGCGCCGGTGGTCGATGAACAAGGGGAATTCATCGGATTCATCAGCGAGTTCGACGTGCTACGCGCGCTGGAAGCCCAGAAGGATCTCAACCAACTGACGGCCGAAGAGATCATGGCCAAGGACCGCATCGCCGTGACCGATGAGACCAGCATCGAGGAGGCCGTGAAACTCATGGAAGAGAAGCGGCTGCTGAACTTGCCGGTCAAGAAAAACGGCAGGGTCGCCTACTCGGTCACGCGACATGATCTGCTGCGGGCCTGGATCGGCCTCGGCATGGGGATGGGGCTGGAAGCCTAGCCCTCCTCACGCGACTTATATTCGGGGAACGCAAGGATCGTCGGAATGGGGTCGTGACCGGGCACGCACGACAGCCGGTCGTTGTCCGGGTATCGCTCATCAATTGCTTGCCGTTCCACCGACGCAGGCGAGCGTACTGGAGACAGGAGGTCAGCGCGTGCCCGTCTCCCTGACGTGCAGTGGGCCCGGCCCCCTGACAAGCGAGGCCTATGATGTGGAAAGGAGGCTCAGATGATGCGCGCATCGGTTCGGGTCGCCGTCGGCCTGATGATGATCCTCACAGTGGTCGGTTGCGCCCGGTATTACACCGGCAAACGTGACACGCCGTTGCACGCCAGGGCAACGATCGCGGGACCGGGTATCACGGGCGAGGCCAAGCTCTACGAAGAATACGAGGGCCGGGTCCGGATCACATTGCGTCTTGAAGGGACGCCCGAGAGCAAACTGAACCCGGGACGCCATGCGATTCATATCCACGAGACCGGCAACTGCGACCCGTTCTCGGCGGCCAAAGGTCACTATGACGGCAATGTCGATCCACAGGTCAATCCGGAGGCGAATGTCAGTCCCGGTCTCGGCAACCACCCCTACCATCTCGGCGACTTGCCGAATCTGATGGTGAACGACGATCGCAAGGCCACGTTGTACACGATCACGAGCCGGGTGACGCTGACCGATGGGTTGAACACGGTGTTCGACAAAGACGGGAGCGCCTTCATCATTCACGAATTTGAGGATAAGTACCTGCCCGATCCACCGACGAAGGATGCCCCGGGCGGGCCGCGCATCGCCTGCGGCGTGATCGTGAAAGAGTGAAAGATCGTGGCGCATGACAGGAGCGTCTGTTTTGCCGGGCTCCACGCGACACTTGGTACTCGCGGTCATGGCTGTGGTGGTCGTGATCGCGGTGGGGACGCTCGGCTACATCGCGATCGAAGGCTGGTCCGCCTTCGACGCCTTGTATATGACGGTCACGACCGTCACCACGGTCGGGTATCAGGAAATTCATCCCCTGTCACCGGCCGGACGGGCCTTCA
Organism: uncultured Nitrospira sp.; assembly: GCA_964642845.1. GTDB lineage: Bacteria > Nitrospirota > Nitrospiria > Nitrospirales > Nitrospiraceae > Nitrospira_D. The sequence goes on along the minus strand of CAZXRB010000069.1, from coordinate 10,203 downwards.
CGATCGTCCTGGTCATCAGCGGCGTCGGCACCTTGTTCTATGTCTTGGGCAATATCGCCCGGCTGCTGTTGGAAGGGGAACTGAGAGCTATTTTCGGGCGGTATCGGACTGAGGGAAAGATGAAAGCCGTCACGAATCACCACATCGTGTGTGGATACGGACGCATGGGGAAGCGGATCTGCAAAGAACTCAGCGCGAAACCGCTGCCGTTCGTCGTGATCGACAAGCATCCTGACGTGATCGCCGCTGTGCACCAAGAAGGTCTGATGGCCTTGGAAGGCGACGCCACGCGGGACGATGTGCTGATCCGGGCAGGCATTGAACGGGCCAAAGGGGTGGTGTCGGTCGTGAATACGGACACCGAGAATCTCTACATCGTCCTGACCGCCCGCGGCCTCAACAAGGAGCTGTTCATCGTCGCGCGGGCGGGGGAAGAGGGGTCGGAGCAGAAGCTGCTGCGCGCGGGAGCGAACCGCGTCATCTCCCCCTATCACATTGGAGGGATGCAAATTGCTCAGGCCCTGATTCGGCCGGCGGTCGTCGACTTTCTCGAACTCGCCACGCACAGCGAGCACCTGGATCTCCAGATGGAGGAGCTGACGATCGGGAAGGGGTCGCGGTTTGATGGTCGCACGCCCTGTGAATGCGGCCTCGAAGAGGATCGAGGGTTGATGGTGGTGGCCGTGAAGCGCGTCTCGGGCCACTTGGAATTCAATCCGGGCCCGAAGGTCGTCCTGGGGGAAGGGGATAAGCTGATCGTGCTCGGCCAGCCGAAGAGCTTGCAGCGACTGGAGGCGATGTTGCGTGGTTGAAGGGAGTCTGCGGAGGCAATCTGGCCCGAGAGGAGGCTCTCTGATACGGCAGCGCGTCTTGTTGCTGCTTGTGCCGATGGCGCTCTGTGCTCTGGCGGCCACGCTGCAGGCTGCTGAACCTTCCATGATGCAGCCGAGGGTGCCGAGGGACAAGCTGGCGGAAGCTCGAGCGCTGAAGAGTCCACTCCCGGATTCGGGGGAGGCCGTTGAGAAGGGGAAAGCGCTCTACGAAGGGAAGGGGACCTGTTTCAACTGTCACGGGAAAGATGGAGCGGGAAACGGGCCGGCCGCCATGGGCCTCGACCCTGCTCCACGGAACTTCCGCCACCGGGGGTTCTGGCGCCATCGGACGGAAGGCGAACTCTTCTGGGTGATCAAGCATGGGATTGCCGGCACGGCGATGGTTCCGTTTGGGGGCGTGCTCACGGATGAGGAGATCTGGTCGATCATCGAGTACGAGCGCAGCTTCGCGGGGGACCATGGACGTGGAGCGTCCATGGGGCCACGGCAAGGAAGGGGGCACCGGGGACCGCGTGGCGGGCCACATGGCGGGATGGGGCCGCGTGAGGGAGGATGCTGTGATCGGCAGGAATCAGCTCAGTGACCGCAGGCAGCAGATGAGCTTGACGAGTCGGAGACGGGTGACCACTCCGGTTGTCACGGTTCTCGCAGTGGCCTGTCTTGGAGCCGGTGGGTCGACACCGGCCGCGGCTGATCCGAGCGGTTCAGGTGCAAGGATCGTCAAGAGCACGTGCACAGCCTGTCATCGTATCGAGGGGAAGCCCGCGCCGCGCCGGACGAAGACAGCGCCGGATCTCATCTGGGCCGGAAACAAATATCAGCGCAACTGGCTTGTCGCGTGGCTGCAGAACCCGGAGTTCAAACATTATCCGGTCGGCTATGACTTTCGCCCCGAACGGAAGAAACGGCATCTTGCCTTGCCCGCCGATCAGGTCAAGGCCGTGGCGGACTTTCTCGCCACGCTGAAAGATCCCCGAATCAAGGAAGGCGTCATGAAGCTGGGCACGCCGGAGCAACTCAAGCGAGGTCAGGTGCTGTATCGTGAGCACGGCTGCCAGAACTGCCATCTGACGCCGGCCAAAACGGCCAAGGGGTATACAGGGGGCACATCGAGCACCTCGTTCATCAAGATCGGTGAACGCCTCAATGGTGACTGGGTCTATCGCTTCAACCAGAACCCGGATGATTTCGAGCCGGACAGCGGCGCCTACATCCCGAACCCGCCGCTGCCGGACGAAGATTTCTATGCGATCACGGCCTACATGCTGACGTTCAAAGGTGGGAGGCCGAAGGTCGAGGGGACTGGCTCCGGTCGGAGCTGAAAGGCAAAGGCGGGTGCCTGTCCCCATCGACAGCCAGAATGAGGAGCGTTCTATGACTGCGCGTGGGATCGGAGTGACGGCCTTGGTGTTGTGGGTCGGGACCATTGCCGCCCTTGGCTGGTTGTTCATCAAAGGGTGGACGGTGCCCGGGGCGGAGGGACGCACGGAGATCGTCCTGGCGCCGGCGGAGCGCGATCAGATTCTGGCCGAGATGCGGCAACTCTTGAAGGCGGTCCATGGCGTGGTGACAGGATTGAGCGGTTCGGACGGTGACATGAAAGCCGCAGAAGAGGCGGCGCGAGCGGCCGGTATGACCATGGCGGCCGATACCAGTCCGGCGATCATGGCCAAGCTCCCGCTGGCCTTCAAGCAGATGGGCATGTCGATCCACAAAGACATGGACGCGCTGGCCGACGCGATCGTTCAAAAAGAAACGCCGCCACAGATCCTACGGAGACTCTCCAGCATGACGGCGCGCTGCACGACCTGCCATGACCTGTATAGGTTTGGGGCGGGTCAGTAGCGGTCGACGTACATCGTGCACGATCTGAAGGCAGTAGAAGAACTGTCAGTTCACGCCGAATCCATTCTGCCCGCGATGACTCACAGAAGGGGTCATCGTCATGACTGGATGACGGCATGGAAGAGAACAGGCGAACCGCTTTCCCTTGCCGTGAGCAATGTCGCTCAGGGCTATGTCCACAAGGAGGTGCCAGATGAAGTCCAGAATGATTCTTTCCATCGCAGTGGCAGCAACCATGCTGTTGCCGACAGGTATTGTGTCCATCGCGTCGGCCCAAGATCGTGACCGCGATCAACTGAAGACACAGCAGCAGCTTCAGGATAAGGATAAGTTGCAGACCAAAGACCAGTTGAAGGAAAAGGATCAGCTCAAGGAGCAAGAGCGGACGCGCGAGCGGACACGGGAACAGACCCGCACGGAGCGGCCGGAGAGACCGCAGCACGAGAAGGCGGAACGGGCTGAACGCCAAGGCCGTTGACTTTGAGGGGAACCGGATGCGACATGGCGCGACGCCTGCCGGCAGCGGGGCGTCGCGCGGGGGCAGGTACTGGGATGAGGTCAACGCGCGCACGAGTCTCTCGCCCACAATGTGAGATCGTCAAGGGTGCAAGATGTTCGGCAGGTTTGAGCAAGTCAAGGGCTTGCCTTGTGATGGCTCTGACTCTCCTCATAGAAGGAACAGTTGGGTGGGCAGCTGTCGCTGAAGATGAACGGCAGCCCCAGCCGGTCCCTCAATGGCGAGTCAGCGCGACAGTGAATTATTCAAGTGGTTCTTATGGGACGGGTTCCCTGACGAACATCCTGTATGCGCCCCTGACGGTTCGGAGGATCTTTCGGGATGGTGATGTGAGCCTGACGATTCCGTTCGTCAGCATTTCCGGCACCGGCGCCGTTCGATTGGTGGGCGGCATGCCGACCAGGACCAGCAGCGTCAGTGGAAGCCCGGTGGGGGGAGCTGTCGGTGGATCCTGGCGCGGCAAGAAGCCCGGAGAGAGCCCTTTAGCCGCCGCCACAACCGACAGCGGCCTCGGCGATCTGATTCTACGCGGCCGCTATTACCTGATCGAGGAGAGCACGATCATGCCGCTGGTGGCGGTTACGGGCCGAGTCAAATTGCCGACTGCAGACGCCGATCGCGGGCTCGGCACGGGCGAGTTCGACGAGGGTGCAGGGTTGGAACTGACCAAGAGCCTCGGCGATCGATGGCTGGCGTATCTTGACGGAGGCTATAACATTATCGGCGATGCGCCAGGCACGAACTTCAACAACCAGTGGTGGTATGACGTGGGGATCGGGTACGACGTGACGGACAATCTCCATATGAGCGTCTTTTATGAAGAATATCGCGCACTGGTCGACACCGTAAACAACGCCCGGGATATGTTAGCCCTGACGAACTACATTGTGAACGACACCGTTCATTTGACCGGTTCGCTTCTTGTCGGGTTGTCGAACGGCGCTCCGAATTACGGATTCGGCGGCGGAGTCAGGTTCCGGTTCTAGTTGTCTGTCCCTCCTCGTCGCCACATGAAGAAAGTTTCATGTTCCCTTCATAGTCATTTCATCGTGACGGGTTATGGTGAAGCCATCGGCAGTCAACACCATCAAACCTTTCACCAATGGAGGGCAGTCATGAAGTATTCATCTCTGGTCGGACTCACAGGCACAACCGCGGCTCTCGTGCTGGCAACGGGGTTCGCGATCGGCGGCGAAGGCCGGACGGGCCAGAAAGAGGCTGCGTCTACAGCCGGGATATCTATCGAGGAGGCGATCAAGGCTGCGACCCAGAAGCATCCGGGAAAAGTTCTTGAGGCCGAGCTCGAAGTCGAGGACGGAAACGCGGTCTGGGAACTGGAGATCCTCACGGCCGACGGCAAGAAGATGGAGGTTCAAGTCGACAGCCGCACCGGTGAGGTCCTGGCTTCTGAGGAGGACGAGGACGAGGACGCCAAGGACCGTGAACAAGAACGGGATCAAGAGAGGAAGCGGGAGCGAAAGAGGGAACACCGGTCCTGACGTCACGGAGCTCGGGAGCCCGGCTCCATATGCGAGCCGGGCTCCTTCCCGATAAGCGTTTTTCTTTGGAGGTTTAACATGGACACCCTCCTCCATCCGATGCTCGTCCATTTCCCCATTGCGTTGCTCATCACGAGCGTGCTCTTCGACGTGCTGGGGATTTGGCTCACGCGCGAGAGTGTGCACGAGGGCGCGCTGTGGCTTCTTGTCCTGGGCTTGTTGACCGGACTCGCCGCCTTCGCGAGCGGAGATCTGGCGGTAGAAGGGGCGGAAAAGGCCGGGTTTGCGGAATCGCTGATCGAGACCCATGAGCACTTGGCGGGAGCGACAGTGGGAGTATTCGGAGCGCTGCTGGCCTGGCGTCTGTTGCTCAGGAACCGTTTCAGCCGTCGGACGCAGATTGCGTATCTGATGATCGCGATCGTGGGACTCGGCCTGTTGAGCGCCACCGGGCATTACGGCGGCAGTCTGGTCTATGAGCATGGGGTGGGAATCCGTGCTGCCGCAAGGATGTCGAATCAGGCCGAGACAGTCTCTCACCGGTAGCGAGGAGGACAGGTACGGCCGTGCGCATTCTTGTGGTCGAAGACGATCCGGATGTAGCGTCCTTCATCAAGAAAGGACTTCAGGAGGAGCGCTACGCCGTGGATCTGGCCGTCGACGGGGAAACAGGCCTGCGGCCGGCTCAAACAGGTGCTGATCAATGTACTGGACAACGCCCTCAGGCATACGCCGCCAGGAGGTGACATCGTGGTCACGCTGGCGGCGACCGGGTCGGCGTCGAGGATTACCGTGAAAGACTCCGGGCCCGGTATAGCGCCCGAGCATCTCCTGCATCTGTTTGAGCCGTTCTACCGAGCTGATCGGGCTCGAGAAAAAGGCCTCGCAGGAACGGGCCTCGGGCTTGCCATCGTGAAGGAGATCGTCGAGGCCCATGGTGGCGACGTGCGGGTGGAAAGTGACGCAGACAAGGGAGCCGTCTTTACCGTGTCGCTCCCGGTGATCGGAGAATAGCTGCTGTTGTACAAGGAAGACGACGTCACTCAGCCCGTCTTCAGCCACCAGGTTGATTGAATCCGAATTGGCAGGTTGACTGCCACTCGTTGTGAGCGAGTGGTTGTTGGCTGTCGCATTAAACGTAGCGCGATGCTGGTGAGGATGCCAGAATCCTCTGGCGCGAACCGCTCTCTGACCTCAGCCGGCGGCGTGGAAAGACGGCACTGACATCCGCATGAAGGGAGGCGACATCATGATTCGAGCGGCCTGGCGAAGTCTGTTCGTTCTGGTCGGAGTAGGGACGATGAGTGTGGCCATGGGAATGGGTTCTCTTCTTTGGGCGGGGCCGAGCAAGGGCAAGCCCGAGGCGGGGAAGCAACTCTACATGGAAAGTTGCCAGCACTGTCATGGGCCGACTGGAAAGGCTGACACCGAACTGGCGGGTTCGTTGACGCCGCGGCCGGCCGATCTCACAGCCAAGAAGACGCAGTCCAAGCCAGACGGGCAGCTCCGTAAAGCGATCGTTGAGGGGGTGCCCGGCACGGCCATGAGCGCCTTCGGCGAGGCGTTCGATGATCAACAAATGGCCGATCTCATCGCCTATATCCGGTCGCTGAAATCCTGAAATGTCCCGTGACCGTCGTCTCGGTGCCCTGAGATATCTGAGAGGAGGCAGTTGTGAAGAGTCGCATCACACAGGGATGGGTGGCTGTGGTTGGATTGTTGATGGCGATCAACCTGGGTTTCCTGCTGCAGGGACATGCTGGTTCTTCCCATGCCGCCAAGCCCATTGTGTACAAAGTCGTTGAAGTGCTGCCGGACACGCAGAGCATGCAAGCCGCCCTCAACGAACATGGGAGTGCCGGGTGGGAACTGGTGGCGGTCGGCATGGGAGAAATGCAAGCCCCCAGGCTGATCTTTAAGAAGGTCGATCTGCCCCAACCATAATCCTGCGTGCGCAGCAGGTCGTCTGTGGATACATGGCTGAACGCCACCGACTTTTCCGACTGTTGGTGCGCCCACGAGCCCTGTGCTTACCACCGAGAGAGGGGCAGTTTGACCTCAGTCCGTTGACTGAGCTGTCAGCAAAGACATGCTGATCGCACAGTGCAAGGTCAAGCCACGCCCCCATCGTTGCGTCCACTGCCCACAGATAAACAGCCGATTCGACGAGAGGAGCACGCTCCCCAGCGGCAAACGATTCGATGTGTGCGGGCCAAACGTGCCCTATCCTGATATCCCTCGCAGCGACAACATCGACACGCTTGACACGGCTTTTACAAGAGGGGATAGTGAACTCTATCGGTGATTTGTTGGGAGGGCTGGAGATGAACCAGGGAAGTTCCTCGATTTTCGATTTGAGTCCATCGGAAAAACTCCAACTTGTGGAAGACCTCTGGGACGATCTTGCAGCCACACCTCAAGCCGTACCGGTTTACGACTGGCAGAAGCAAGAACTCGCCAAGAGAAAGACAAACCTCTTGAATCATCCCGCCACTGGACTTTTGTGGGAAGACGTGAAGCGAAGGATTCGCCGGCGCTATGGCCGCTGAGTTGATCCTTGCGCCGGAGGCGGAGCAGGACATCGCCGAAGCGTATGGGTGGTACGAAGGTCAGCGCAGTGGGTTGGGCGAAGAGTTTTTGAGTTGCGTCGATGCATGTATTGAAGCCATCTGCCGCGCACCGGAGATGTACGCGGTCATCCATGAGCACTATCGTCGGGGTTTGGTCCGTCGCTTTCCGTACGCCGTCTTCTACGAGCATGGCGGGAGTACGGTCACCGTCTACGCCGTGTTCCACGCTTCTCGCGATCCCAACAAATGGCGGCAGCGGCTGACGTAAGCCTGTTGTGTGAAATGCCGGACCGGCTCAGCGGAGTCGGCGCCGAAGCGCGGTCACAAGACCGCATCCCGTCACCTCCTGCTTGGAACGATCGCGACCGGCGCGCGGATCCACGCGCCGCCAAATTCAGGGTCTCGAAATACTTCCAGGAATGTCCTCGCCCGACGCCACGCGCCAGGCGATGGTCGCCCAGGGCATCCCGCCCTGGTTCGTCGAGGACCTGCTCAAGCTCATGGACGTGTTCGCCGCCGGCTACGCGGCGACGGTCTCCCCCGACGTCAAGACCGTGATCGGGCGGGCGCCGCATACGTTCGACGACTTCGCGTGCGACTTCGCGCAGGCCTTCCGGTCGTGAGCGCGAACGACAACGAGAAGGAGACGACGAGATGAAGATCGGGATCCTCGGAACAGGTGACGTCGGCAAGGCGCTGGGCAAGGCGTTCGCGGCGCTCGGGCACGACATGAAGATGGGCTCGCGCGACGCCAACAACGAGAAGGCGCTCGCGTGGGCAAGAGAGACGGGGGCGAAGGCGCCGGTGGGTACCTTCGCCGCCGCCGCGTTCGGCGACATCGTCACGCTCGCCACCCTGGGTGTCGCGAATGAGAGCGCGCTCAAGCTGGCGGGGCCCGAACGGCTCCGGGGCAAGCTCGTGATCGACGCGACGAACCCGCTCGACTTCTCGAAGGGAGTGCCGCCGACCCTCGCGATAGCGGGCCACGATTCCGCCGGCGAGCGCGTGCAGAAGCTCTTGCCGGACGCCCGCGTCGTCAAGGCGTTCAATACGGTCGGCCACACGCACATGTTCCGGCCCCAGTTCCCGGGCGGTCCACCCGACATGTTCATCTGCGGAAACGACAGCGAGGCCAAGAAGAAGGTCGGGGGCCTTCTCAAGGGCTTCGGCTGGGGCGTCATCGACGTGGGCGGCATCGAGTCGTCCCGCTACCTCGAGGCGATGTGCCTGGTCTGGGTACTCCATGCGTTCTCGACGAACCCGCCGACCTGGAACCACGCGTTCAAGATGCTTAGGAAGTGAGGAGGAGAAGACCATGCGCTACAAGCTGCTCGGCACAAGCGGCCTCAGGGCCTTCCCAGTTGGCGCCTTTGTCTACAGCGGAGTCTGTGGTCTTGTGGCATAAGTTCCCTTCAGAAGTCCGTCACGCGACCGTGGTGTCCTGAATGGACGGCCAGGCGTCGACAGCGTTGCGTCGATCTATTTGATATCCAGAATGCCGGCCTGTGGATACTCGGACATCCTCTTGCCTCAGCAGATGAATATGCCAACCGTCAGGCAGTGGCATCTATTCTGCTTTCCCACCCCAAGAGATGGCGCGAATCCTTGGTGCGTTCTGATACAGAAGAAGCCCCTTCCCTGAATCCGTCCCTGCTCGAACCTGGGCGAGGGAGACAAACAAGGGTCGGGGTTACGCTGGTCGCTCTCGGCCACCTTCATGAGACGTTGCACGCATCACGTCCATAGCTGCGCGATCGGCGAGAGAGGAGGTGCCCTGTGTCCTTCAGCAAGCTGTGCGCGGGCGCATTGGGCGTGGCGCTGTGCGTGTTCGTGGCTCGGGGAATCGGCTTTGCCGGCAAGGAATCAGCCGGGAGCGTTCCGCTGGAGACGGTCGTGGATTACATCCATGCCGTGTTGGCGTCGGACCGGACCTTTTACACCGTTCACGTCGTGGAGCGGATGCAGAGGCGGGGGGTGATCGAATCGTCGGAGAATTGGCGCTCGGCGAGCGCGCTCCCGCTTCCAGCCCAATTCTTCCAGGAATCATCGAACCTGGCCGCGATGACGGGAACCAAAGTGCGGTATCGGTTGATCAGCCTCAATCCGATCAATAAACAAAGCGCACCTCAAAGCGAATTCGAGCGAACGGCGCTGGAAGCGGTGATGGCGCATCCCGAGCAGCCGTATAAAGGGATCATCACCGAAGAAGGAAAGCGCTACTTCCAGGCCTTGTACGCCGACCATGCCGTCTCGCCCATCTGTGTGAACTGTCACAACGCCGATCCTCGCAGTCCGAAGCGTGACTACAAGCTCAGAGATGTGCTGGGGGGTGTTCTGATCTCGATTCCGATGCCCGAGTGACCGGGGCAGGCGTCCGGAATGACTGGAGGGATCGGCTAAGTGCTCTGTTACGGATCCGGATCGGGACGATCTCAGGAAGGAGGTGAGCGCATGACATCATGTATGAGTAGCGGCTGATAATGTCGTTGCCGCGCGACGAGATGATTGGACGACGACTCCGCACTACATTGTTCGGGCGTCCCGGGCCGGCTGGGCAAGAAGGGGAGGAATGGCGATGACAAGACAAGACAAGACAAGACAAGAAACTTCCGTGTGACAGTGACAGTCCTTGCTGCGCTGGGATGTCTATGGCTTAGTGCGGCTCCGCTTTCAGCGCAGGCGGCTGAGGAAAAAGGGCCGGCGTCAGCTCACGATCTGCTGATGAAGGCCCATGATCAACTGGAGATTGCGCTCCATTATTCGGAACTTGCGGTGGCGCCGCATCAGCCCGGAATGGGCTGGCATCGGGCGCAGACGCAGCGGGCGATCAACGTCGTCGTGGGCGCGGGTAATCCGGACTTCAATAAGGACGTGGAGAATCCCGGCGATGGCCATGGCGTGCTCAAGTACGTCCAAGAGGCCCACGAGGCGATGAAGGG
>CAZXRB010000068.1:0-20296 GCA_964642845.1 uncultured Nitrospira sp. | reverse complement strand
AGGGAATGACTTTGATGACTGGCTTCAGTTTGTAGGTGCCGTTGCCCGTCTGCACGATGGAATGGCAGGCGTCAAAGTCCAACAACAAATCAACGCGTCTGCCTGAGCCGACCGTGAATTGGTGGATCAATTTAATGCCGGACTGAACTGCGCTGGGCGTGTCGAGAGGATGTTCGGTTTTGGTGTCGGACAAGACAACGGAATTCGCAGGAGGATTGGTGCCATTGTTGCCGACCAATACGAGGCGCAATTGCGTGTAATGTCCCGCAGGCAGGGAGGCCTCGCCGAGGGTTTCGAGCGCGAAGTTGGGTTGTGTGGGATCGTTGAGGTTCAGTAAATTGATGCGACGGGGCGGATCGAGTGTGATGGTGGTCCAGCCGCCGCCGTTGTCATCGGCGTTGGCGCTTTGATGAATTCGCACTTGACGAACGGTGACGTTGACTTCATCGAACCCGCAGGCCGGGGCGTCAGTCAGCGACACGCTTACGACGCCGGCCTGAGCGCCTCCGCCAGTTCCTCCGTCGCCGCCGCCACACCCGGTAAGAAGGCCAACTGCCAGCAAACCTATGACACTGAAACATGATGTGCCGAATATCTTCATCGCATACCCCCTATAGGTCGGATTTTTGAGAACAGGAACGTATCAAAGGAGCTTTCTCACGGACAACCTGATGCAACTGCGTATATCAGCGGAGTATCGAAGATCTGGACCCACAGCAACTTCCATGCAATGAAGTCCCTTGTCCATTTCCGAGACAACTGGATTGAGTAAAAAGTCCGGACCAGCTATCCAACTGCTAGAAATCGCGAGAGATGTTCTTGGCCGGCACCTTCTCTTCTCTCGTGGAGAAAGAGAAGGCTGATCCGCTCAGCCAACCTCCCCTTTGGAGGCGATTCCATACAGTGGCTCCTCCATACTCGTGAGCCAGCACGGCAATGTTGAATCATCAATGAAAGTTGATGTATAATCAGGCCATGGTGGCCTCTGCGGTCTCGCTCAAGAAAGCGGTCGCGCTGTTCCATGCCCTGTCGGACGAGACGCGGCTGGCGCTGCTCGAACAGTTGAAAGGCGGGGAACATTGCGTGTGCGAGCTCACCGACGCGATGAAGGCGGGGCAGTCGCGGCTATCGTTTCATCTCAAGGTATTGAAGGAGGCCGGGCTCATTCACGATCGCCGCGAGGGACGGTGGATGTATTACTCGCTCAATCCGGATGCGATCGAGGAACTTGAGGAACTGGTGATGACGCTCAAGCAGGCGGCGAAGTCGGCGGCAGCCGCAGGGAAGTGCTGTTGAATTTTTTTGGCCTGATCGATCAAATTTCGTTGATAGGAGGAGCCCGGATGAACGACGCGACCATCAAAGAAGAGATCAAGACGCGCTATGGGCAGGCGGCGCTTCAAGCGCAGAAGCAGGAACGGCGTTCTTGCTGCGGGACGGGAACGGTGTTGGAGGCGGGCGCGCTGGACCCCATCACGTCCCATTTATATGGCGATCAAGAGACGGCCACGCTCCCCCAGGAGGCGCTGCTGGCGTCGCTCGGCTGCGGCAATCCAACCGCATTGGCGCAGATCGCGCCGGGGGAGACCGTGCTGGATCTGGGATCCGGCGGCGGCATCGATGTGCTGTTGTCCGCCAAACGTGTGGGACCCACCGGCAAAGTCTACGGCCTGGACATGACCGACGAGATGCTGGCACTCGCGCGGGCCAATCAAGCCAAGGCCGGCGTGACGAACGTGGAATTTCTCAAGGGCGAGATCGAACACATTCCGCTGCCCGACAATTCGGTCGATCTGATCATTTCGAACTGCGTCATCAATCTCTCTCCGGACAAAGACCGCGTGTTGGCGGAAGCCTTTCGCGTGCTGAAGCCGGGCGGACGTTTCGCGGTGTCCGACATCGTGATTCGCGGCGAGATGCCGGCGGACATCCGGCGCAACATCGAGCTGTGGGCCGGCTGTGTGGCCGGCGCGTTGGAGGAACGGGAGTACATCGCCAAACTGGAGCGGGCGGGTTTCGAGGGCGCATCGATCGAGGCAACCCGCGTCTACACCGCCGCCGATGCGCGGGATTTGTTCGACGGCACCGGGCTCGACGTGGAGGCCATCGCGCCGCTCGTCGACCGCAAATTCATCAGCGGCTTCGTGCGGGCGACCAAACCGGCGGTCAGTCCGGCTGCCGGCTGCGTCTCGCCCTGCTGCTCCTGAGCGAAGCCGAACCAGAACAAGAACCAGAAAGGGAACCGTTATGGAGCTCACCCTCACGTCGCCGACCGCCGCAGTCGAGAAGCGGCTGAATTTGTTTGAGCGCTATCTGACCCTGTGGGTCGCCCTGTGCATGGTGTGCGGAGTCAGCCTCGGCCGGTGGTTCCCCGAAACGGTCGACACGGTGCGGGGCTGGGAGTTCGGCGAAGGCAGCCATATCAATTTGCCGATCGCGGTGCTGATCTGGCTGATGATCGTTCCCATGATGATGAAGGTCGATCTCACCGCGCTCCGCCATGTGGGGACCCGTCCCGGCGGGTTGGTCATTACGCTGTTCGTCAACTGGTTGGTCAAGCCCTTCTCGATGGCGGTCCTCGCCTGGTGGTTTTTTCGCTACGTCTTCGCCTCCTGGATCAGTCCGTCGGAGGCGGATCAATACATCGCCGGCACCATCATCCTGGCCGCCGCGCCGTGCACCGCGATGGTGTTCGTCTGGAGCTATCTCACGGACGGCGATCCGGCCTATACGCTGGTCCAGGTCACGCTGAACGATCTCATCATGCTGGTGCTGTTCGCGCCGATCATCGGCCTGTTGGTGAGCGGCGCCTCCTCATTGACCGTGCCGTTTCAGGTGTTGTTCTATTCGGTCCTCGCGTTCATCGTGATTCCCCTCGCCATCGGCACGCTGCTGCGCTTCTGGCTGATCAGGCGGTATGGGGCGGCATGGTTCGAACGAAGCCTCCTCCCGCGGTTCGCTCCCGTGACCATCCTCGCGCTGCTGGCGACGCTGGCGCTCATCTTTGCCTTCCAAGCGGACAATCTCATGACCAAGACGTGGCACGTGGCGCTCATCGCCGTGCCGATTCTCCTCCAGGTCTATCTGAATGCGGCGCTGGCCTATGGCCTCATGTGGTGGCGGCGGGTGCCGTACGCCATTGCGGCGCCCGGCGCCCTCATCGGGGCGAGCAACTTTTTTGAATTGGCCGTGGCCACGGCCATCGCGCTCTTCGGCGCGGAGTCCGGCGCGGCGTTGGCCACCGTCGTCGGGGTGCTGGTCGAAGTGCCGGTGATGTTGTCGGTCTGCGGGGTCTGCAACCGGACGCGCCAGTGGTTCGCCACGGAGGTGCCGGCATGAAACAGCGGGTGCTGTTCCTCTGCACGGGCAACTCCGCGCGCAGTCAAATGGCGGAAGGGCTGCTTCGGCATCTGGCGGGCGACCGCTACGACGTCTTCAGCGCCGGTACGCAGCCTGTCGGGCTGAATCCCGGCGCGGTGGAGGCGATGCGCGACCTCGGCATCGACATCTCCGGCCATCGGTCGAAGCCCATGCGCGAGTTCATCGATCAGGATTTTGACTATGTGATTACGGTGTGCGATCGGGCGAAAGACGCGTGTCCGCGCTGGCCCCATCGGGCGACGCTGGTGCATTGGAGCTTCGAAGATCCGGCGGCGGTGACAGGCTCTGCGGACGCGCGGCGGGAGGCGTTTCGGACGGTGCGGGATCAGATCAAAGCGCGGATTGAAACCTTCCTCGCGGCGGCGAGCGGCGTTGCTCCGGTGTCGGGCGGGCCCCTCACGTCGGGACGCAGCCTCTGACGGCCCGTTGAATGGCCGCGTACAGCTGCTCGACGGCGGCTTCCTTGGTCAACAGCACCGCCGCGCCCGCCCCCTTCATGGCGTCTTGGTTTTCCCCGCCGGCATTGACGGAGAGGCCGATGACGGCGACGTCCGGATAGCGCGCTTTGATCAAGGCCGTCGCTTCGATCCCGTTCATCCTCGGCATGTTCACGTCCATTACCACGACGGTGGGGCGGAGTTTGGCCACGAAGGCCAGCGCTTCTTCTCCATCCCACGCTTCTCCCATGATCTCCACATCCGGATACGTTTCCAATACGCTCCGGAGACCTTGGCGGACCATGGCGTGGTCATCCACCAGTAACACACGAACTCGTTTCGTGTGTTGGTGGAATGTTGAATGTTCAATGGTCAATGGCGAATGATCGGATAGAACGGATGGCGGTCGCCCAGTGTCTTGTTCTTGCATTGATAATTGTACACTGTTCATTGGGCCCTCCGCCACGCTGGGCTTGCCTAACGGCAAGGCCAAGGTGGCGGTGGTGCCGTGTCCCGGCGCGGACTCGACGTCGAACCGGCCGCCGAGCGCCATCATCCGCTCGCGGATGCTGAAGAGCCCGAACTTGGAGGAGTATTCCGTCGCGGCGGGGGCCGCCGCGATCGCTTCGGGCCGGAACCCGGCGCCGTCGTCGCGCACCTCGACGTAGAGCCGGCCTTCGGTCTGGGCCACGCGCACACGGGCTTGCCCGGTGCCGGCATATTTTGACGCGTTGATCAGTAATTCGCGGACGGACTGAAACAGCAGCACCGCTTCATGCTCCGACAGGCGCGGCTCATCGGTGTCGATCTGCACATCGACGACCAGATCATGCTGCTGCATGCGCTCGCCCAGCCACTTCAGCGCGGCGCAGAGGCCGAACTCATGGAGCACCGGCGGGCTGAGGTCATGGACGAGGCTTCGGGTATAGCCCAGCGACTCGGTCAGCGCCTCTTCCGCCTGCCGGAGCAAATCCAGGCATGGCGGCGCGTCGGCCAGCCGCTTGGCCTGCGCCAGCTTCAATCGTCCCAAGACCAGCATTTGCGCGAGAAAATCGTGGAGCTCCGTCGCGAGGCGTTTACGCTCCCGCTGTTCCGCCAACGTCAGTTCAGTCGTCAGGGCGCGCAGCTGTTCCTGCGACTGCCGCAGCGCCTCGGTCCGTTCGGCGACCCGCCGTTCCAACTCGACGGCAAAGCGTTCGAGGCGCGTCTGAGACTCCTTGCGGTCGGTGATGTCGTAATTGACGCCGATCATGCGGATGGAACGGCCGTTCTGATCGGTGATCGTGATCCCATGCCCGGCGATCCAGCGGACGTCACCGCCCGGAGTGACGATGCGGAACTCCTCCGAGAAGCGCCCCGTCAACTCGGCGGCGGCCGCTGCCCGCTGGACATGGGGCACGTCGTCAGGATGCACGAGCTCGTAAAACTCCGCCATGTTCTGCGGCACCCGGTCGCCCGGCACGCCGAACAGCTCGTGCTGCTTGGCGTCCCAGGTGACGGAACCGGTCGTCAAGTCAATGTCCCAGGCGCCCATATGGCCGGCGCTCATCGCCATCCGAAGCCGCGCTTCCCCGGAGCGCAGGGCTTCTTCGGCCCGCGCCCGTTCGCCGATGTCGCGGGCGATGGTGGAAATATATTCCGGCTCTCCTGCGGCGTTGCGATGGACGAGCAAGACAAACGAGACCGGGATTTCCTGTCCCTGCACCGTCAGCAGAGCCCCTTCCCCGGACGCCGATCCTTCCTGCAGCGCGATCGGCAGCCATTCCCGCTGCATCCGGTCGAACACCAAGGGCGGGCACAGGTCTGCGTGGCTGAACTGCTCCAGGTCGGCGTCCTCGGGAATGCCGATCATGCGGCGGCCGGCCCGGTTGAGATAGAGCACGCGGCCGCCCATGCGCGCGATGCCCACGAAATCCGGCGTGCGTTCCACGATGGCGGCCAGCCGCTGCACGTCCGCCTCGGTGCGTTTGCGATCGGTGACGTCCGTGAACATGATCGTGAGGCCGACGTCGTGCGGATAGACCCGGTGTTCGTACCAGCGGCCCGCCGTCGGCTCGTGCAGCTCGAAGTCGACGGGCGTCCGCGTGCGCATGGCGCGGTGCAGCGCTTCCCACGCCGGAGTGCCGACGACCTCGGGAAATACGTCCCAGATGTTGCGCCCCAACAAGTCATGGCGTGGACGGCCGAGGATCGTCTCCGCTTGTCGGTTCACCTCGACGTAGGTCCAGGTGCGGTCGAGCACCGCGTAGGCGTCGGTGATCGATTCCACGAGCCGTTGAATGGTGGCCCGACTTGCGCGGGCTTCCTCCGTCCGGATCATCACCTGATGGGTCAGGAGCGACAAACCCGTCCCTTCGGCGATGAACAAACCCAGGGCGGTGAAGTCGCCCGGCTGCGGGGCAAATGATCGGAGCGGGGGGATGAAGAAGTAGTCGGCGGCCGCGGCTGACAAGAGCACGGCGCTCAATCCCGGCCCCAGGCCGCCGTACCAGGCGGAGGCGGTGATGGCGACGAAGAAGGTCAGAAACGGCACGTCAAGCGCCAAGAACGGATCCAGCAGCAGGCGCGTGCCGAGCGCCAACGAGACGAACAGGCCGCTCGCCAGGTAGCGCCGCACGGTCGTCAGGGAGCCGGTCATGGAATGTCTGGGGTGTCCAGCACGCTGTCGCCATCCCTAGGAGTAGAGGGTTGGACGGAAGCTATACTGGAAACCGCCAGGGAGAGCGCCTAGGAGAACCCCTAGTTTGGAGGCATGCGGGTGGCGGGCCGGCTACGGCTCGGCGATGAGCCGTCCGCCCGGACGCTCTTCGTCCCATTCGGCCACGGCTTGAGCCATGTTGGCGAGACGCTGCGCGGCGCGGCCGTAGACGGTATCCGGAGGATACTCGCCGTCCAATCCGTGCTCGCCGGCGGGAACTCCGGTGAGGAGCTCAAGGGCTTCCTCGATGGTGTTGGCGGCGTACACGACGAATCGGCCGGCTTCGACTGCGTCCACCACATCGCGGCGCAGGGCGAGATGCTTCGTGTTTTGGGCGGGAACCTTGCTTGCCGGTGATCAATCTGAATTCTCGGGCAGTCTTCTCCGGTTTCGACATTGCGCCCGACCATGAGTGGCGCATTTGGCCTCACTCGGTGTGCAGGGGGTGAAGCTCAACGCGACAGAGGAACCTCCGATACGCCCAATCATCCAAGCCGTGTGCACCTTAGATGCCCCTGGCGGTGGAATATGACTTGCGTACAACAGCTGCGATGCCGACACTGACGAAACCCTCTCTCGAACGCTACCTCCGACGGCGGTTCGGCCCCACGGCCGCGCTCGTCTCTTACGGGGTCATCGGCAAAGAAAGCTCGCAGGGGACGCAGAAACAATATGGCTATGGAACGCCGATCAAAGTGACCTATCGCGTCGGGCGGCACATCCATGCGGCGGTGCTGGAGACCATGAAGCCCGGCCCCTTCGGGCACGAGCACATGGCCGACCGCGCGCAAGCCATGCTGTGGGACTACGATTCCTACGGGCGGCTGCCGCGCCATGTGAAGTCTCTCGACGTGGGGGCTTTCACTGCCCGGGGCGATCTCTTCTCCGTGGCCGAGGCGGTCGAGTTTTTCGTGCTCAACGAGTGGACCGAAGGGACGAGCTACCATGCGGACCTGGAGCGGCTGATGACGGGCGGCGCGCTGCGGAAGTTGGATCGCGCACGGGTTGTCGCCATGGCCCGCTACCTGGCGGGAATTCACGCGACCAAGCGGCGCGATGCCGAGTTGTATCGCCGCCGGCTGCGCGAGCTCATCGGTCATGGCGAATGCATCATGGGCTTGACCGACAGCTATCCCAAGCGATTCGGCTTTATCACCGAAGAGCTGCTGCGCACCATCGAAGACGCTTGCAACCGGTGGCGTTGGCGCTTGCGCGACAAGACCACCCGGCTCTCCCAAGTGCACGGGGACTTCCACCCGTACAATGTGCTGTTCAGGACGGGCACCGAGTTTGCGGTGCTGGACCGATCGCGCGGCGAGTGGGGCGAGCCCGCTGACGACGTGACCGCGATGACGGCGAATTACCTGCTCAACTCGCTGATTCGCTGGGGCAGGTTGCAAGGTCCGTTCGAGGTGCTGTTCCGATCGTTCTGGGATACCTATGTGGAGGCGAGCGGCGATAAGGATGTCACGGCCACCGCGGCGCCGTTCTTCGCCTTTCGCGGCCTGGTCGTGGCCAGTCCGGTCTGGTATCCCACGCTCTCGCTCGGCGTCCGCCGAAAGATCTTCCGCTTCATCGAGCATGTCCTCGACGCGCCGCGCTTCGAGCCGGAGCGGGTGAACGAATATTTGGGGTGACATTGAACCACTGAATCATCAGTTCAGTGATTCATTGGACAAATGGATAAATCTGCAATGGATCAATCAGGCGCGTCAAAGGCGCTGGCTATCTGGCTCACGGGGCTGCCGGCTTCGGGCAAGAGCACAATCGCGGCGGCGCTGAAGTCGAAATTGGAGGCCATGGGCTGTGGGGTGGAAGTGCTGGAGTCGGATGCGGTGCGCCGCGTGCTCACCCCCAACCCAACCTACTCGGATGAGGAGCGCGACCTGTTCTATCGCGCGTTGGCCTTCGCGGGCGCCCGCCTCGTTGCCCATGGCGTGACGGTGATCTTCGACGCGACGGCCACCAAGCGCGCCTACCGCGACTTTGCCCGCAGCCTGATTCCGAAGCTCATCGAAGTCGCGGTGGAGTGTCCATTGGAGCTCGCCATGCAGCGCGACTACAAGGGAACGTATCAAAAAGGCCTGCGCGGTGAGACGGCGACCGTCCCGGGCCTGCAGGTGCCGTATGAGTCTCCACTGAAGCCGGAACTGGTCATCGACACGGGGCGTATGGCGGCGGAGGAGGCAGCAGATCGGATCAGTGCCGTAGCGAGAAAATGGTTCTCGTAGGAGAGCAAGTCAGCACCGTGGCACGGTGTTATGGCGCGGCGGCCGTTTTACGCCGGAGCCGATCGAAGATGAGCCGCCCTGCGACGCGATTGCCTTCGTGATTCCAATGACGATCCCAGGGGAAACATTGCGTGGGTCGGCTGCTGCCGTCGCGCACGAGCGCGGTGAAATTCGGCCAATACTCGGCGCCATGGCGCGCGAAGATGTCGGCGAAGGGCGTATCCTCCGATTCGCTGAGGGACAATCCGATCACGCGCGGACCGGGATAGCGCCGCCGGGCCGCCTTCACGACATGGTCCAGGACCGCGAGCCCTTGCTGCTCATAGTGCCGCCGCTCTTCAGGGGGCGGGCTGAGCCAGTGCTCGATGGCGGCCAGAACACCTAGCTGATATTGAATGTCCAATACGGCCAACAATCTTGCCAGTCTTGGCGGAGGCCAATATAATAGCCATTAAAATAGCCTATTGGAGGGGTACCCATGCCGCAGGTCGATGAGTTTGTCTCCGTCAGCGAGGCCAAGAATAAGCTCTTGGACTTGATCCGGCGCATGAAGCACAAGCAGGAGATTGTCGCCATCACGCGGGACGGTGTTCCCTCTGCTGTGCTGTTGAGCATGGAGCAGTTCGAGGGATTTATGGAGACGCTCGAGATTCTCAGCGATCAGAAGTCGATGCGCGCGCTTCGTCGGTCGCTCAAGCAGGCGGAGAAAGGCCAGTGGGTTTCTCACGAGGCGGTGTTTGGCCGTGAGACTCAGTGAAAGGATATCGGGCACGCTATACCAAGGAGGCGGCCGAACGGATCCGACGGTTACATCCACAGGTGAAGCAGGAGATCAAAGCAGGCATTAAGGAACTCCTTCTTGCTCCTCTTGCGGGCCGTCCCCTTCAGTTTGAGCTGGCCGGACTTCGATCTCATCGCGTTCGGACATATCGAATTATCTATCGACTGGATGATGACGAGGCTTGCCTTGACATCATCTTTGTCGGCCCACGGCGCAATGTCTATGAGGAACTGCGAACATTACTCGCTGCCCAGCAGGCGAGGAATTAAGCATCCATCATCTTCAGGTCAGATACCGTCTAAACCATCGTGCCGCGTGATCGGCCACCTGCTCCAACGTGCCCGGCTCTTCGAAGAGGTGCGTGGCGCCGGGGACGATGATGAGTTGCTTTTCGCTGGTCAGCCGCTCATAGGCGGACTGATTCATCTCGATCACCGGTTCGTCGTCGCCGCCGACGATGAGCAACGTCGGGGCCGTTACTCTCGCCAGATAGGGCTCGGCCAAGTCGGGCCGGCCGCCGCGGGAGACGACGGCGTTGATGTTCGCCGGCTCTCGGGCGGCGGCTTGCAAGGCTGCGCCGGCGCCGGTGCTCGCGCCGAAGTAGCCGATCGCCAAGCCGGACGCCCGCGCCTCCCGTTCCAGCCAGGCTTTCGCCAGCAACAGCCGATCAGCCAACAGATCGATGTCGAATACGTTGCGCCGGTCGTCGGCTTCGTCCGGCGTCAGCAAATCGAGCAACAGGGTCACGAGTCCCTGCTGTTGCAGATGCCGGGCGACGAAGTTGTTCCTGGGGCTCAAGCGGCCGCTGCCACTGCCGTGGGCGAAGAGCACGGTCCCCCGCGGATTCGGAGGAAGACCGAGAATCCCGTCGAGCGACAGTCGTCCGCCGATGATGCGGACGGCTTCTTCACGGACAGTCATGGCCGTTTCTTACCCGCCTTCGGGCTGCAGGGAGCCGGGCGGTTGAGTCCTTGCGGCAATTGCGTCTGGTCATCCGCGCAGGCTGCGTCCAACTGTGGCTGGGTCAACCCGACGGCACCTGCCAGATTCGCGCCGCGCAGGTTCGTGCGATGCAGATCAGCCGAATCCAGCCGGGCGCCGGTGAGATCGGCTCCGGCCAGGGTGGCATCCTGGAGGTTCGCGTCCTGCAAATTGACATGGGTCAACGTCGCGCCGCTGAAGTTGGCCCCGCTGAGATCGGCCGCCACGAGGTTGGCGGCTTCCAGCGTGGCCTCATTGAACTGCGCCCGAGGCAGCGAGACCTTGGGCGCGTAGATCTCGGTCAGATCGGCCTTGGTGAAAACGGTCTGCGTGCCGCGTGCGCCGATCAAGACCGCCCGATAGAGCTGCGCGTCGCGAAAGTCGGCCCTGTCGAGCGTCGCCTGGTAGAGAACCGCCATTCGCAGCTTCGCCGACTGCAAGTTGGTGCCGAGGAGAGAGGCGCCTTCGAGATTCGCCCCTTCCAGATCCGCCTGCTGCAGCGCCGCGTCCTGGAGATTGGCATATCTCAAATCCGCTCCTCGCACGATGGCGTCCCGCAGATTGGCCGCGCGGAGGTTGGCGCCGTCGAGGTAGGCGCTTTCCATGTCGGCTTCCACCAAGCGGGCGCGCTCGAGCTGCGCACCGTCGAACAGGGCGCCCTGCAGGTTTGCGTGGGACAGATTCGCCTTGGCAAGCTGCGTGCGGCGAAGGTCGGCGCCCATCAAATCCGTGCCGTTCAAAATCGCTCCTTGCAGCGTGGCGCCGTAAAAGTAGGCGTCGGCAAAATTGCCGTTGGTCAGATCCGCGGAGGAGAGATCCGCCCCTTCAAAATGAGCCCGTTCGAAGCTGGACTCGTGTAGCTGGGCCCCGGCCAGCGCGGCGTTGTAGAGCGCCGCCTCGTCGCCGATGGCACGGAAGAGATTGGCGCCGGTCAAGCGCGCCCGCCGGAGATCGGCGCCCGCGACAGTGGCGTCTTCCAGCACGGCGTTCGTCAAGTCGGCATGTGCGAGACCGGCCTGCGCGAGGTTCGCCTGATGTAAGTTGGCCTGCCGCAGCAGAGCGCCCTCCAGCGCCGCGCGTTCCAGATTGGCGCCGGCGAGGGCCGCATGCCGGAGGTCGGCCTGGCAGAGGTTCGCGCGCCGCGCGTCTGGGTCGCCCCGGTGCGCGAGCCAGATTCCATGAGAACGCAGGAGCGCTTCCAATGTCTTGGTCGAGACCGTCTTTTTCTTGAACGGGCCTTCGCAGGGCGCCGCCTGTGGACCTCCGGAAGGCGGCGTCCCCGGTGTCGCCGCACCGGCGCCTGTCGCGGCCACCACGAGAAGGCTGCACGCCAGCACCAGCCAGGCACCCGCTTTCGCCATCGCGTTTCTCCTTTTTAGAGAGCCAGCTGATCGACGGTCTTTGCCAATGCCTGCAGGGCAGGGGAAATGCGGACGTCATAGACTGCGTCGCCGTCCAATTGTTTCAGGCGATCAGGCAGTGCCGCGAGCTGCGAGGCGGCCCGCTGTCGTGCCTCCGCCAGCGTGGGCCTGGGGAACACCACGCGGCCGCGCCGCATCACCGGCTGCAGCACCGGGCTGCCGTCCACTTCATCGTCCGCCGTGGTGACGACATCCCGCTCCCATTGCCCCTCACGCATATACCGGTAGACCTGCTTGCGCCCCGGCCAGGTGGCTTTGCCTTCCGAGCGTTTGCGGCATGGCCGGCCGGCATATTCCTGCAATTTATACGCACAGTCCAACGACGGCGCGTCGGCCGAGGTGGTCATCGCCGTGCCGACGGCGAAGCTGTTGATCGGCGCGCCGCCCTGAATCAACGCCTGCAAACGATATTCGTCGAGATTGCCGCTGGCGAGGATCTGCGCGTCGCGCAAGCCGCCTTCGTCGAGAATGTGCCGCACTTTCCGCGCGTGGTCGGCCAGGTCGCCGCTGTCGAGCCGCACGCCCTTCACGCCGATCCCCCGTGCGGCAAGGGCCTGGGCCAAGGCGACGACTTTGCGCGCCGCCATTTCGGTGTCGTACGTGTCGATGAGCAGCACCACGTTGTCCGGTTGGGCTTGGGCAAAGTGTTCGAAGGCTTGAGCTTCGTCGCGATGCGCTTGCACGAATGAATGCGCCATCGTGCCGTAGATCGGAATGCCGTAGACCATGCCGGCCAGCACGGTCGCGGTGCCGGCGAATCCCACGAGATAACTGGCCCGCGCGGCCAGCAGGCCGGCCTCGGCGCCGTGGGCCCGGCGCAATCCGAAGTCGATCAGCGGATGGCCGCCGGCTACCAGCACGCAACGCGCGGCCTTCGAGGCGATCATCGTTTGGAAGTTCAGGAGGTTCATCACGCGGCTCTCCACCAGCTGGGCCAGCGGCATCGGCGCCGTGATGCGAAGCATCGGCTCGTGCGGAAAACAGAGCGTGCCCTCCGGCATGGCATCCACGTCGCCGGTGAAGCGCAGGTCCCGGAGGTAGTGGAGCAGCGCCGGCGTGAACCCCCCCGAGCGATCCAGCCAGGCCAGTTCCTCATCGGTCACACGCAGGGCTGCCAGGAAGTCCAGCACCTGGTCCAAGCCGGCGGCGATGAGGAACTGCCGGTGGGGCGGCAGTCTGCGGACGAAGAACTCAAAGACCGCCGGCTCCTCCATGCCGTGCTGGAGATACGCCTGGGCCATGGTGAGCTCATACAGATCGGTCAGGAGGGCGCTGGCCGAAAGATTCATGCCGCCATTCTTTCCAGCGTGACAGGGATCGCCCCCAGCTCCACCATGGTGGCTTCGGCGCGGCGTCCGTCGTCAGGCTGGAGGTTGACTGCCTGGATGCCATCCGTGAGCAGGCACACGGCGTAGCCGAGTGCCCGGGCGTCCTTGACCGTGTTCAGGACGCAATAATCCGTCGCCAGCCCGCCGATGAACAGCCGCCGGACTCCCAGAGCCTGCAGGTGCCGATGGAGCGGGGTCTCCTGAAACGCCGAGTAGGCCTCCCGGTCCGCCTCGAAGGCCTTATAGATGATCACAGCCGACGCGGGGATCTCGAAGCGGTCAGGAGGTAACGCGCCCGGTGTGAAGGCCACGCAATGCGGGGGCCATGGTCCCCCCTGCGCCAGAAAGGAACAATGGCGCGGGGGATGCCAATCACGTGTCAGATAGATCGGCAGGTGATGCGCCTCAAAGCGGCGGAGGTAGGCTTGTAGGACCGCAATCACCGCATCGCCGCCTGGGATGCCCAGCGCGCCTCCCGGCAGGAAGTCGTTCTGGATGTCGACGATGAGCAAGGCGTCATGAGCGCGGAGGGAGATCATGAGATGACGGGTGTGAAATGGTGGAATCTGTCGATCTGTTGATCTGTCGAGTTGAAGATTCTCAGGACCGCAATCATCGGATCAACAAATCATCAGATCAACAGATTAACAGAGGAGTCATCGTCCTGGCTGCGAGAGCAGGCGGATGTAGGCCACCACATCCTGCATCTCCCCGTCGGTCAGTTCACCGCGCCACGCATGCATGGGGCTGAACACCACGCCGTGCTCGATCGTGCGCAGAAGCTCCTCGTCGGACTTCAAGAACGAGCGGAATTGATGGAAGTTCGCCGGCCGCACGCGCAGCGCCGCCGCGGCTGGTCCGTCGCCGTAGCCGCCGATGCCGTGACAGGATTGGCAATGCCGCTCATACACCGCCTTTCCCCGTACCGGGTCCGGCGGGTACTCTTGCGCCGCCAGCGGCAACACGGACACGGCGACGAAGGCGCACGCCAGCCATCCGATGGGCCGATATCCGAAGGACGAGGTGTCGGATGAGCGCATCCCGTTCACTCAGCTCTTCTTCGTGGTGTGGGCGATGAACGAGGTGAACAGCTGTTTCAGATTCTTGCTGCCGCAGGACGGACATTGGACCTCGCCCCGTTCGTGCTCCCGCAAGGTGACCACGATCAGCGATTCCTTGCCGCAGTCCAGACAGGTGTAGTCGTACATCGGCATCGAGCTGTTTCTCCTAGCTGAAGACCATCAGCGGATACGTGCCCTGGTGCAGCAGCGCATGCGAGACACTGCCCAGCACCATCCGCGCCAGCCCGTGTCGTCCGCGCGATCCGATGAGAATGAGATCGGTGTTGGTGGCCTTGGCTTCGTGGAGAATGCCTTCCACCGGGGTGCCCAGGACGGCGTTCACCTTGGTCTGATGGCCCAGCTTCATGACGCGCTCGGCCGTGTCGTTCAAGAAGTCGCGGGCCCGTTCCAGCGCATGTGTCTCCATGTGCTCGGCCGAAGCCGTATCCACCGGCCATGGCGGCCGCGTATGCGGCAGCACGGTCATCAGCGTGACGGTGAGCGGATTGCGGAACGGTTTCTGCTCCAGGAAGCGCACGGTCTGGTCCGCGTCGTGCGTACCTTGCAAGGGCAGCAGGACCTGCGCCAGCATTTTGAGCGGACCGGGGAGCACCAGTTTGGCGCCGGTGCCGTAGGTCAGAACGCGATGCGCGACGCTGCCGAGCAACCGCTCCTTGATCGGCCCGAACCCCCGGCTGCCGAGCAGAATCAAGCCCACCCGGTGCTGTTCCGCCAGCCCCACGATCTGTTCCGCGGGAGAACCGACGACGAGATGTTTCGTGACCGGGCCGGCGTCCATCGGCAGCAAGGACACGATGCGATCCAGCAAGCGGCTGCCGTCCTCGCGCATGTTGCGCTCCAGCGTCTCGTAGATCTCCTGCGCCACCTCCGGCATCATCAGGGGATACGCCGGGGCCGGCACGTCCAGGACATGCACGACCAACAGTTCCTCCGCCCGGGACAGGTATTTGAGAGCCCGCACCGCCTCGTACGAGTGATCCGAGCCGTCGACCGCGAGTAATATTTTCATACAGGCCACCTTCCGTGGATCGCCGCGTTGTCCTGCGACATCCTCTTTCTCGTCACGTTCGACGGATCGTCGACGCCGGCGCACGCCGCTGCGCGCCTTCGTTCAGGACGTCGGCCTCGTCTACCCCGACAGAATCGCCGTCGCGATCATCAAGTACATCCCGACGCTGACGATATCCTGCACCACCGTCGCCACCGGCCCGCTGGCGAGGGCCGGATCGGCCCCCAGGCGCGCCAAGCTCAAAGGCAGCAGACTGGCCATCACCGTCGCCACCACCGCCGTGGCCCCGAGAGACAGTCCGACGACGAGCGCCAAGGCCGCCTGGCCGGTCCACGACCAGAGTCCTGCGCCTGCCACCGCCGCCACCAGTCCTCCGATGGTCGCGCCGATCGCGGCCTCGCGGGACAGTTGCGCCCACACCGGGACGTTGCCGTAGGCGAGATTGCGGACGAGCACGGTTTCGGTCTGGGTGCCGACGGCGTCGGCCATATAGACGACCAGCGGCAGGAAGAACGCAAGCGCCACTTCCCGTTTGAGGGACGCTTCGAAGGCCGAAGCTACGCCGCCGGCGACGAATCCCCCCGCCATGCCGACGAGCAACCACGGCAGGCGAGATCGTACCGCCGTGAGCGTAGTCTGGGTCGGCGAACGCGGCATCGCGGCGGTGAGACCACCCATCCGCAGAAAGTTGTCGACATGCTTCTCGTGCAGCAACGCCAACAGCCGCCCGATCGGAATGGCGCCCAACAGCCGCCGCCGCTCGTCGACGACCGCGACATCGGCATCGTGGCGCTCGACCGCGCGCAAAGCCACCGTTTCGGCGGCGTCTCCCGGAAGCACTTCGACCGGCGCCGCGCCCGCCAAGTCGGCCAGGGGACGGTCGTCCCGCGCCTGCAGCAATCCTTCGATCGGTACTTGGCCGACGAGCTCGGCCCGGTCGTTCACCAGATAGACATGGCCGACTTCGTCCCAGGCATGTCGCCGCAGGTCGGCCATCATCTCGCCGACCGTCCGCAGCAGATCGGCGCGGGGAACGTCCAAGGCCATGAGGTCGGCGGCAGTCGTCATCGTGGGCTCGGCGGCTCCGACACTTTCTAATGGCACTCGGTGGGACAGAAGAAAATCAGGTACACGGCCAGGGCCACGCCGAGTCCGATCGCCCCGATCAACCACCAACGTGCAGAGGTCATGTCGTGTCCTTTCGCGGGTGACAGGGAGCAAGTCCAGTGCCGTTGAGTCCAGCGCCCACCCTGTCGTGAACACAAGCGGCGAAATCTTCACGCCGACTCCGATGACGATTTCTGCTACAGCCTGCGTGTGCGGACTGTAGCAACAATCCCCCCGCCCGCTGTGGTGACAGAGAAGACGGTGCCGATAAGTGACGCAATTCGGCCCGGCGCCCGTCACGCTTGGATAGGCACCGCCCTTGCTCAGTCTTGGAAGGGAGGACACACATGGGACGCGACGGCACGCTCTTCGAAACTATTCTCATACCGGTGGATTTTTCTCCCTGCTCCGACGAAGCCTTTCGTGTCGCCTGCCGGCTGGCGCGCCTGGGAGGGTCCAACGCCGTGGTGCTGCACGTCATCGACACCAGCGCGCTGGCGGCGTTTCATCGCCTCGGGCTCCTCGCCGTGCCGTCGGATGCCGCGGCGCAGCGGCGCCGGTTGCGCCATCACGCGCGGGTGAATGTCCGCCGTCTCCTGGAATCGGAGGAGGCCAAGGGAGTGGCCTGTACGCGGATGATCGTCGAGGGCGCACCCTTCGTCGAAATCGCGAAAGTGGCCCGTACGCAAAAGGTGGATCTGGTCGTGATGGGCAGCTACGGCGGCCGGTCCGGGAGCGTGGACAAGATTTTCTTCGGGAGCACGGCGGAAAAAGTGGTGCGGACGGCCGGCTGCGCGGTCCTGACCGTTCCCCTTCCACCCACCGCCGAGCTCCGGAAATCGGCGAACTCATAGCAAGGAGGCTGGACGACGATGCAGACTGCCCGACCATGGACCTGGTGCCTGGTGCTCGGACTGACCCTGGCCGTCTCGTGGACGACCGTGGGGCCGCTGGTGGCGCAATCCGAACAAACGGTGGACGTGACCATCAAGGATTTCCATTTCCTGACGAAACAGCCCACGCTGCGGCTGGGCGTCGCCACGGTCATCAGAGTCCGCAACGAGGACGCCGAACGGCACGATTTCGGCTCGACGATGTTCGAAGGCGTTCCGACGCAGATCGAGAAGGATGGCGTCATCGTGTACGGACGCGGGGTGAGCGGCGTGTATCTGGATCCGAAACGGGACGCGGCCGTGCGATTCAACCTGTCGCGGCCCGGACGCCATGAGTTCCGCTGTTCCATTCACCCGAACATGAAGGGCGAGCTGTTGCTGCTCAACGTCGAAGCGGTCTAGCCCGCGCGACTCATGCGGGCTAGGCCGCCCACCGTGAGCAGCGAGGAGAGTTCCAAGGGCAGGCGGACGCTGAGCCGTCCTCTTCACGCGTGAGTCGCCGGGCGTTCGCGAAACTTCGAGATGGATGCGCTCCAGCCACGATTGCTCTTCGCCACGGATTTCTCGCCCTGCGCGAGGGACGCCGAGCGGTACGCCGTGTCGCTGGCGCTGTCGTGGGACGCGGCCTTGACCGTCATGAACGTCCTTGAGTTCCCTCCCGGCCTGAACCCGCAGTATCCCGTGAACCAGCTGTATCTCGGCGAGCTCATGAAGCAGGCCACCAAGGAATTGGTCGCGCTGAAATCGCGGCTCGCGGTGCGGGGCGTGGCCGTGCAGACCCGCCTCGCCGACGGGATTCCCAGCGAGGAAGTGCTGGCGGCGGCGCAGGCCGAGGATACGGATCTCATAATCGTCGGCACGCGCGGTAAGACCGGGTTGGAGCATATCGTCCTGGGCAGCACGGCGGAGCGGATTATCCGCACGGCGCCCTGTCCCGTCTTGGCCGTCCGGGGAGAGCCACGGGGAACCGCCGAAGCCGGGGAGGCGGGGGTGCGGCTGCGGCACATTCTCGTGCCGGTTGATTTTTCCGATTGCTCGCTCGAGGCGCTGGAATATGCCGTGCTGGTCGCGCGGCGGGCGCAGGCCGCGCTGACGTTGCTCCACGTGCTGGAGCCCCTGGCCTACGGTCTCGATTTCACGCTGGCGCACAGCGCCAAACGCGAGCAGCAGCGCGAGGCGACGGCGGCGCGCCTGTCCGCGCTCGCCTCGGCGATCACGTCCGCCGGCGTCTCCGCCGCGCCCCAGCTGCGGGGCGGGCTGCCGGCGGACTCGATTCTGGACGCGGCGCACGCCCTTCCGGCCGATGCCGTTGTCATGGGCACGCATGGCCGCCGCGGCCTGTCCCATGCCTGCTGCGGCAGCGTTGCGGAATCGGTGCTCCGAAAAGCGCCCTGTCCCGTGCTGACCGTCCGCAGCCCGAAGTTCCACACCGGGCATCGCCGTGTCGTTCCCGGCGATGCCGCCGCTTCCCAGACGTCTTAACCCGGGAGACCGCCATGAATGTCGTGATGAAAAAATCCAAAGCTGCGAAAGCTGCTCCGGCCAGGCCGGCGTCCCAGACGCCGAGCGGATTGCCGGAGGATCTCTGGGACCGGATCGCCAAGAAAGCGTATGAGCTGTGGGACGCGCGCGGCCGGCGCGAGGGGTACGCGCTCGAGGACTGGCTTGACGCGGAACAGACGGTGATGGACGAAATCCATGAAGCTCGTGAATGACACGTCGGCCGGGTTCGTCGTTGCACGCCCGCCGGCGCTCGACGCGGTCATCGCCCGCCTGGATCAGCTGTCGCGGACACCCGAGTTTGCCCTGCAGCGGGAGGCGGCGCTGGCGCGCGCCCTCCGGCCCTACGTCGAAGGAGAGGTCGGCCGGGTGCTGGCCCCGCTGCCGCAGGAGGTGGATCTCGCGACGTTCATCCTCTACTGTGATGTCTATCCGGAAGAGCACCTGACGCTCATCGAGCAATTGCGCGACGTGATCACGGAACACATCGCGGAGGAGGAGCGGGCATGGCTCGATCCGCTCAAGCATTCCTACATCGACCTCCTGGAAGTCGCCGAGCCGCCGGCCCGGCGGCTCACGCTGCGGTCGCTCGGCGACGGGACGGTATTCAAGGTGCCCGGCGAAGACGTCGCCGAGTCGGTGGCGCCCGGCCAGGTGTTGCTCACCCGCGTCATTCGCGATCCGGCGGATCCGGAATCCGGCGAGGCGGTCTGGGCGGGGTCCGGGATCGTCTTGTCGCCGGCCGACGGCCGGGCGCTGCTCGAGAAGATTGCGGAGTGGCGGCGGGAAATGGAAATGACGTCCGGCTCCTTCGCCCTGGGGGAGTGGCGGGAATTCGCCAAGCGGTTCGGGCACATGGTGTTGTGGGCCTATGCCCAGATGCGGCTGTCCGCGCTCCTCGACGCCGTCACGCACATTCAGTATCGGACTCCGGAGGGCCAGCCCTACCTCTACGCGATCGCGCTCTACGACCATCACGAATCCCGGTTTCTCTGTGACGGTCTTCGGGACATGCCGGAGCTCATCCCGGCCTCCGAGCCCGTGACCGGCGCTGACCACCCCGTGCGCGCGTGGGTTCAACGGGAAGCGGTGGAGGGCGCCGCGCGCCCCGTGGCCCGGCTCACGGTGACATCGACGCAGCTGATCGTGGAATGCGATTCGCCCGAGCGATTGGATGCGATGAAGCACCGGCTGGCCTCGACCTTCGGATTCTCGCTGCACTTCCGCGGGGAAACGCTCACGCCGCCGGCGCGGCAAGTGTCGCTCGACCAGCTGGCGTTCGCCCAGCCGCTCACGATGACGGTGACGCCGGAGGAAGATCGAGTGCTGCTCAAGGCCTTTCTCGAGAAGGCCTACCTCGAATGGTCCGATCAGCCGCATCGCGCGCTCGGCGGCCAGACGCCGCGCCACGCCGCCGCGTCGCCCGCGATGCGCGCCGCAGTGGCGA
>CAZXRB010000067.1:0-20518 GCA_964642845.1 uncultured Nitrospira sp. | reverse complement strand
CGTGCTGATCGGCAGCACGCAGAAGATGGGCACCGGCACCAACGTCCAGAAGCGACTTGTCGCCTTGCATCATCTTGATGCTCCCTGGAAGCCCGCCGAAGTCGAGCAGCGCGACGGGCGCATTCTGCGCCAGGGCAACGATAACGAGGAAGTGGCGATCTACCGCTACGTCACCGAAGGGTCGTTCGACGCTTACATGTGGCAGGCCCTCGAAACCAAGGCCAGGTTCATCGGCCAGGTCATCACCGGCGACAACGCCGCCCGCCGCGCCGAGGACATCGGCGGGCAAGAACTCTCCTACGCCGAGGTCAAGGCGATTGCGTCGGGCAACCCGGCCGTTCTCACGCTCGCCGAGGCCGACGCGGAGTTGCAACGCCTCAACCTCCTGAAAAAGAACCATCTCGACGAGCAGTACGTCGCCCGCCGCAGCGTGCGCGATTTGCCCGCGACCATCGCCAGCCTTAACGAACGGTTAACCAACCTCAGCAAGGACGAGGCAACCGCCACGTCACATGCCGGGGGCCTGATTACGGTAGGGAACCACGCCTGGCCGCACGAGGAGGCCCTGAAGCTGCTGGCCGGCAGGCTTGATACCCTGCCACGCAACGCGAGTGAAACGACCCGCGTGCCGCTGGGCATCTACCGTGGCCTCCGGTTCGGCCTCGTCCTGCACCCGCAATTCCCGCCGGATGTGTACCTGGAAGGCGCGATCACGCGCCAGTCAGGGCTGTCGCGCGACCACCAGGGGCCACGCGCCGTGCTTAACGCCCTCGAACGACTTGCCAACGGCTACGGCTCCGAGTGCGTGCGCGTCCGGCAGGACCTGGCCATCGCCGAATCGCAACTGCGGGATTACCGCGAACGTCTCGACAAGTCCTTCCAGCACGAGCAGTATCTTTCCGACCTGACCGATTTGCGCGACCGGCTGAAGCGCAGCCTCTCCGCCACGGCCCAACAGGCGGACGACGGCAAAGAGCCGAGGAGTTCCAAACTGGCCGGTAAAATCAAGGCGCTCATTGCCGGCCACAGCATCGAAACGGCGACGCCGCAGCGCGACCGGCCGAAGCATTCGACCGCCGAGGAGCCGATCACCGCCCGCATCCGCCGGCGACATGCCGAAGCCGGCGAGGCGATCCGGCCCAGCGATGAACAGGAACCGGGAGCCGCGCCGCCCGTCACCCCCGAACCCGCCAACGACAACCATCATGCCGCCAACGACAACCGGCCGTCACTGTCGTTCGCGGAGCGCATCGCCAGAGAGCGGCAGCGCCAGGACCAGGGGCCGAGCCTACCGTAATTCTGTAAATCTGCAAAATCGCAAGTCTGCACCGAGAAGCCGCAGGCCAAAGTCCCGCCGGGCATGGCCGTCGCGGGGGAGGAAACCATCGTCCCAAGTTTTTCTCCCCCGAACCCCCTCTTTCCTTCCCTCCCTCTGTGTTCCGCCAGCAAAACCCCTGAAAACCAACAGGATGCACAGCGCCGGCACAACGCCAAAGACAGGCACGTTCCGTCCCGGAACGGAAATCGACCCGCAGACGTGCATCGCAAGATTTCGTGACAGCCGCTATTTCACGATGTATGAATCACGTCCGATGGAACTGCCCCGCACATGTGACATGGACAACCCTGACTCCACAACCCTCAATCTCGTCCCGCTTGCCAAAGCGGTAGATTCCCTTCGGGATGCCCTCGCGCAGCCGAAGAACCCGTACACGCGGGATGCAACCATTCAGCGGTTTGAATACACCTTCGAGCTATCCTGGAAAATGCTTCGCCGCTACATGGCGATGGAAGCCGGCGTCGATGCTTTCAACTTGAAGGAGCTTTTCCGGCAGGCAGGACGCCAGGGAATCATCGCCAATGTCGAATCCTGGTTTGCATACCTCAAGGGCCGCAACCTCACGTCGCACACCTACAACGAAAAGACTGCCGAGGAAACCTACCGGTTGGCGGCGGCATTCCTCGACGACGCCCAGGCCCTGCTCGATGGATTGAGGCGGCGCTGTGACCCTGGACCTCACTGAGGAGCAAAGACGGATTGTCAGGAGTATCCTGACCCGCATCATTCCAGGCGCCGACTATTTGGCGTTTGGCTCGCGCCTTGGCCGCTGCCACCACCGTTACTCCGATCTCGACATCGCCCTACAGACGCCCAGCAAGATACCGCTGGCGCAGCTGTCGGCTCTTGAAGAGGCCTTCGCCCAGTCCGACCTGCCGTTCCGCGTGGACATCGTGGACCTGCACCGCGCGTCACCGGAGTTCCGCCGCATCATCGAAGCGAAGCACGTCCGGCTCTGAGCCCAGGCGAGCCTCTGCTGGATTACCTTGCAAGCATCGCCAAGGAGCGGCAGCGCCAGGATCAGGGGCCGAGCCTGCCGTAATTCTGTAAATCCGCAACCGCGCAAAATCGTGATTCCAGAAACCGCTGGCAAAAGTCCCGCCAAGCAGGTAGGGCACTCAGGCAGGCAAAAACCCCCGCTCGGAATCCACCTCCGGCTCTGGTGAACCGCTTGAAGGCACGCCGCCTCTGTCGCGTTCCGTCGCGGGGGCGAGTTCTTGTGAACCCCCGCGTCGAAACACTCCGACGGCGACGGTGAACCGCAAAGCCAGGCCAAGCGCTTGCTGGCGACGCAGCGGCAGCGCCAAAAACGGAGGCCAGTGCTGGCGTAAACCTGAAGTCCTGACCCATGAAATCCTGCCGGGCAAGAGCTACCGACCTTGACAAGTCTATCATACCCGGATAGACAAGTTCCAGCAAACGAGGAGACTCTGCATGCGCTATCAGCAGTCGCTGGAGATTCACGACCGGCTTGAGGCTGTGCGTGAGCTGATTGAAACGGGTCGGTACTCGACGCCCGCACTGGCGAAGGAGGTCGGCGTGTCCGTGCCGACCATTTCCCGGATCGTCGCCGCCTTGCGGGAAAGGGGCCACGACATCCAGGCGGAACGAACCAGCAGGGGATGGCGGTACGTCCTGAAAGGAAACGCCACCCGCAAAGGGGCAACACCGAAGCGAGAGGAATTAAGGTCGTGAATCATTTCGCCGATAAGGTCAGTTTCATCTGGAGCGTGGCGGACCTGCTGCGCGGGCCGTACAAGCCGCCGCAGTATGGCCGCGTCATTCTGCCGCTCACGGTGCTCCGCCGCCTCGATTGCGTGCTGGAACCCACCAAGGAAAAAGTGCTGGCCAAAGCCGCCGAACTCAAAGGCAGCAAGGTTGGCATCAATGAATCGGTGCTCAACCGCGTTGCCAAGGCATCCTTCCACAACACCAGCAAGCTCGACTTCAAGAAGCTCAAGGGCGAGCCGGACAAGATCGCGGCCAACCTGACTGCCTACATCAAGGGCTTTTCCTCCCAGGTCCGCGACATCTTCGAGAAGTTCAACTTCGAGCCGGAGATTGCCCGGCTTGATGAGAATAACCGCCTGTACCTCGTGGTGTCGAAGTTCGCCGACATCGACCTCCACCCCGATCGCGTCTCCAATATCGAGATGGGTTACGTCTTCGAGGAATTGATCCGGCGATTCAACGAAGCGGCGAACGAAACGGCCGGTGACCACTTCACGCCGCGTGAAGTCATCCGCCTCATGGTCAACCTGCTGTTTGCCCCTGACCGGGATCTTCTGGTCAAGAAAGGCGTTCTCCGCACACTGTTCGACCCCGCTTGCGGCACCGGCGGTATGCTGGCCGTCGCTGACGAATATCTCCACGAACTGAATCCTGACGCCAAACTGGAAGTCTTCGGCCAGGACCACAACCCGGAGTCCTACGCCGTCTGCGGTTCCGACATGCTCATCAAGGGCCACAACATCGACCACATTGTTTTCGGCAGCAGCTTCACCAAGGATGGTTTTACTCGCGAGCGATTCGATTACCTGCTGGCCAATCCGCCCTTCGGCGTCGAATGGAAACCGGACCAGGACGCCATCGAGAAGGAACACGAGCAGCAGGGTTACGACGGCCGCTTCGGCGCCGGTCTGCCCCGCATCAACGATGGCTCGTTTCTGTTTCTCCAGCACATGATCTCGAAGATGAAGCCGGTGAAGGACGGCGGCAGCCGCATCGGCATCGTCTTCAACGGCTCGCCGCTGTTCACGGGCGACGCCGGCAGCGGCGAAAGCGAGATCCGCCGCTGGATCATCGAGAACGACTGGCTCGAAGCCATTGTCGCGCTGCCCGACCAGCTTTTCTACAACACCGGCATCTTCACCTACGTCTGGATCGTCACCAACCGAAAGGCGAAGGAGCGGCGCGGCAAGGTCCAGCTCATCAACGGCGTTCATTTCTTCCGCAAGATGCGGAAAAGCCTCAACAACAAACGCAACGAGATCGCCCCGGAGCACATCGACGACCTGACCCGCATCTACGGCAACGTCCGCGACGGCGAAACGTGGAGTCCCGCTACTGAAGCCAACGGCGAACCGCTGATCGTCAGCAAGATCTTTGACAACGCCGATTTCGGCTTCCGGCAAATCACCATCGAACGTCCCTTGCGGCTCAACTTCCAGGCGTCGCCGGAGCGCATCGAGCGGCTGCGCGAGATTACCGCATTCCAGAACCTCGCCAGGTCGAAGAAAAAAGACAAGCGGCAGGCCGCCGCCGAGGTAGCCGCCAACCAAAAGCAGCAGGAAGCGATCCTCACTGCGCTCCGCACGATGGATGCCACGAAGCTGTACAAGGACCGTGACGCCTTTCTCGCCGACCTGGAACCCGCATTCGAGCAGGCCGGCGTCAAGCTGGCCGCGCCGATCAAGAAGGCGATTCTCTCGGCTTTGTCTGAACGGGACGAAACGGCCGAAATCTGCCGCGATGCCGACGGCAAACCGGAACCCGATCCCGAGCTGCGCGATTACGAGAACGTGCCGCTCAAGGAGAGCATCTACGACTACTTTGAACGTGAAGTGAAGCCGCATGTGCCCGATGCCTGGATTAACGAGACCGTCCGCGACCACAAGGATGGGCAGGTCGGCAAGGTCGGCTACGAAATCCCGCTGACGCGGCACTTTTACAAATACGTTCCACCCCGGCCGCTGGAGGAAATCGAGGCCGAAATCGCCGACCTGGAGAAAGACATCGTGCGAATGCTGCGGGAGGTGGTGGGATGACCGCAACCGTCTTGCATGAAATCGACGTTGCCCCGCCGCGCCGGAAGTGGCCGGGTTATCCGGGCTACAAACCGTCGGAGATGAATTGGGTGCGCCGTTTGCCGGAGCACTGGCGAGTCATGCGACTAAAGAATGTCGCGTCGGTGCGATTCAGCAGTGTCGATAAAAAATCCGAGGACGGTGAAACCCCTGTCCGGCTCTGCAACTACACCGACGTTTACAACAACGACAGGATTGTTGATGACCCGGAGTTCATGCAGGCGACCGCGACAAAGGACGAAATTGCCCGATTCACTTTGAAGCAGGGCGATGTTCTAGTTACCAAGGATTCCGAAGAGTGGAACGACATCGCGGTTCCCGCATACGTCACGGTAGACATGCCCGGTGTTCTGTGCGGCTACCATCTTGCACATATTCGCCCCAATCCCGCGAGCCTGGACGGAGCATACCTGAGCCGGGCGTTTGAAGCCGACGGCATCCGCCAGCAATTTCACGTCGCGGCTAATGGCATCACGCGGTACGGCCTGCCTAATCGAGCCATTGCGGGGGCCCTGTTCCCCATTCCACCCCTGGACGAGCAGCGGGCGATTGCGGCGTTTCTCGACCGCGAGACGGCCCGGATTGATGA
Source organism: uncultured Nitrospira sp. (assembly GCA_964642845.1). Lineage (GTDB taxonomy): Bacteria > Nitrospirota > Nitrospiria > Nitrospirales > Nitrospiraceae > Nitrospira_D. Next base: position 14,784 of record CAZXRB010000067.1, on the reverse strand, counting down.
GTTGATTGCGAAGAAGCAAAGGCTCGACGAGTTGCTGATCGAGAAAACCCGTTCTCTCCAAAGCCTGACGGTGACAGGAAATGCCCAGCCGCAATCTCGATTTGCCGTCACCGAAATTCCCTGGTTGCCTTCCTGCCCGGACGGTTGGCAACTCCTGCCGCTGAGGCGAGTTCTCAAGTGGATTGAACAAGGATGGAGTCCAGCTTGCGATGGCCGTGAGGCTGAAGCGGATGAATGGGGTGTCCTGAAGGCCGGATGCGTGAATACAGGCGAACTCGATGAATCGGAGAACAAGAAGCTGCCCGACAACATTGCGCCAGAAATCATCTACCAGATTCGGCCGGGGGATGTCCTGATGTCACGTGCGTGTGGAACGGCGTCGCTCGTTGGTTCGGTTGCATTCGTGAAGCAATGCCGAGAGAAGCTACTGCTCTGTGATAAGGTGTTTCGCCTTCATCCGAATACTTCTCGAATCCTGCCAGAGTTCCTGGCCGAAGCGCTAAAGTCGAAGGCTTCGAGAGTGCAGATCGAACAGTCTTTGAGTGGGGCCGATGGACTTGCCAACAACATCACGCAAGGGACGATCAAAGACATCGTCATTGCCCTGCCGCCGATTGCCGAACAGCGCCGGATTTGCTCGGTGATTGGCGAGATGCGCGAGCAGATTCATGGGCTTCGGATCAAGACTCAGGCGGCGATTGCCAACCTGAAGGAATTCCGCTCCGCGCTCATCACCGCCGCTGTGACCGGCCAGATCGACGTTCGCCACTATGGCAAGGAAGCCACATGATGCGCGTCGAGATAAGACCCGAAATGCTCCATTGGGCCATCCAGCGGGCCGGGGATCGGAGCGAGTACCTTTACGAGAAGTTCCCCCACCTGGAGGACTGGGAACGCGGCGAGGCGCAGCCGACCCTGAAGCAACTGGAGAGCTTTGCCAAGGCAGCCTACGTGCCGATTGGCTTTCTGTTCTTGCCGGAGCCGCCAGAGGAAAAACTGCCCGTGCCCGATTATCGCACCGTGGAGGCCAGGAAGCTGGAGCGGCCAAGTCCGGACTTGCTGGACACGATTTACACGATGCAGCGCCGCCAGGACTGGCTTCGCCAGGACCGCCTGGAATGCGGGGCCGAGCCCCTGGAGTTTGTGGCCAGCGCCAAGTTAAGCGACGCCCCGGCGGCGATTGGCCGGGAAATGCGGCGCACCGTCGGACTGGCCGACGGCTGGGCTGCAAATGTCAGCACCTGGGAACTTGCGGTCGGTGAATTGCGCCGCCAGATCGAGGAATTGGGCGTCATCGCGGTCATCAACGGCATCGTCGGCAACAACACGCATCGCAAGCTCGATGTGGAGGAGTTCCGTGGCTTCGCCATCTGCGACGAATACGCTCCGGTGATTTTCGTCAATGGCTCGGATGCGAAGTCGGCCCAGATGTTTACCCTGGCCCACGAGCTGGCGCATCTCTGGCTGGGGCAGAGCGCATTGACCGACGCGGGAATTCAGACCAGCCCCACCAGTGAAGTGGAAAGGTGGTGTGATCGGGCAGCGGCCGAATTCCTGGTGCCGGAACAAGAGCTTCGGGCCTTGTGGCGGGAGATTCGATCCGCGTCTTCTCCGTTCCACGTCGTGGCGAAGAAGTTCAAGGTCAGCCCGATCGTGGCCGGGCGGCGTGCGAAGGACCTCGGATTGGTGGATGCGGCCGAATTCTTTGCCTTTTATGAATCCTACACCCGGCAGGAACGCAGGAAGAAGGAGTCCGCTGGCGGCGGCGATTTCTACCGAAACCAGAACAATCGCGTGGGCGAACAGTTTGCCCGGCAGGTGCTCTTCGCGGCGCTGGATGGCCGGTTGAGCTTCAAAGAGGCATATTCCCTCACGGGGTTGAACGGAGGCGCGTTCCAGGAGTATGCGGAGCGGCTGGGAGTGAAGCTGCCATGAGCCGCAAGCCGCCTTTCTATCTGGATTCGGACGTGTTTATCGCGGCCAAGAACGCCTATTACGCCTTCTCGATTTGCCCAGGGTTCTGGAAGAGCCTGATCCATCATCATGGGAAAGACCGCGTTTTCAGTATCGACCAGGTGAAACGTGAAATCCTCGCCGGCAGGGAGTCGGAAGACCTGGTGCAGTGGGTCAAGCATGACCTGCCGGGCAAGTTCTTTCTGGGTACAGACGACAAAAAAGTTGTTGACGCTTACGCCGAGGTGATGCTTTGGGTTCAGCGGAACCCGCAATTCTCGGAACCGGCCAAAGCGAAATTCGCCACGGAAGCCGATGGCTGGCTGGTGGCATACGCCAACGTTCACAAGGGAATCGTGGTGACCAACGAGCAGCCCCAGCCGAATTCGAGAAGCCGGATTCTGCTGCCCGATGTGTGCAACCATTTCAAGGCAGAGTATCACAACACGTTTGTCATGATGAAGGAGCTAAAAATACGCTTCGACTGGAAGGAGTAGCAAAATGCCCGTCGATCACCGCGAGCGGGCCTTCGAGGCCGCGATTGAACACCACCTGCTGACCGCCAGCGGCTACGCGAAGGGCGACCCTGCGGCGTTCGACCGTGAGCGGGCGATCTTCCCGGCCGAGTTCATCGCCTTTGTGAAGGCGACACAGCCCGAAATCTGGCAGGCCCTCGAAAAGCTCCACGGCACGGAGACCGAGGCGGTGATCCTCGACGACCTGACCAAGGCCCTCGACGGCCAGGCCGGGGCACTGGCGGTCATCCGCCACGGCTTCAAATGTTTCGGTAAGCTCATCCGTGTAGGCTATTTCGCTCCGGCCCACGGGATGAACCCGGAATCGCGCCGGCTGTACGAGGCCAACCGGCTCTCCATCACGCGGCAGGTCCATTACAGCACCAAGCACGAGAACTCGATTGACGTGGTCCTCGCACTGAACGGCATCCCCGTGGCGACGGCGGAACTGAAGAACCCGTTGACCGGCCAGAACGCCGAGCATGCCAAGCACCAGTACAAAAGCGACCGCGATCCCCGCGAACGCATCTTCGAGTTCAAGCGCCGGACCCTGGTGCATTTCGCGGTTGACCCGGACGCGGTGTGGATGACCACCCGCCTCGACGGCAACAAGACATTTTTCCTGCCCTTCAATAAGGGCAACGGCACGGGCGCTGGCAATCCCGACAACCCGAACGGCTACAAGACGGCCTATCTCTGGGAGGAAGTCTGGCAGCGTGATTCGCTGCTCGACATTCTCGGCCGGTTCGTGCATTTGCAAGTGGATGAGAAGACCGTCGGTGGGAAGAAGATTCGCAAGGAAGCGATGATCTTTCCACGCTATCACCAGCTCGTCGCTGTCCGCACACTGGAGGCCGACGCGAAGGCAAAGGGCGTCGGCCACAACTACCTGGTCCAGCATTCCGCCGGCAGCGGCAAGAGCAACTCGATTGCCTGGCTGGCGCACCGGCTGGCAAGCCTGCATAACGGCCAGGACGAAAAGGTCTTCGATTCCGTTGTCGTGATTACCGACCGGCTGGTCCTCGACCGTCAGTTGCAGGACACCATCTACCAATTCGACCACAAGCAAGGCGTCGTCCAGAAGATCGACGAGGATTCAGAACAGCTCGCGAAGGCGTTGAAAACCGCCACCCCGATCATCATCACGACGCTGCAAAAGTTTCCGTTCGTGACCGACAAGGTGGGCGACCTGCCGGACCGCCGCTACGCCGTCATCGTGGACGAAGCCCACAGTTCGCAATCGGGCGAGGCTGCGACGGAACTCAAGGGCGTGCTGGCCGCAAACACGATCAAGCAGAAGGCCAAAGAGCAGGCCGCCGCCCAGGGGCTGACCGACTCCGAGGAAGAAATCCTCCGCACGATGGCCAAGCGCGGGCGCCAGCCGAACATCAGCTTTTTCGCCTTCACTGCTACGCCGAAATACAAGACGCTCGAAGTGTTTGGCGGCCCAGGGCCGGGCGGCAAGCCCCAGCCCTTCCATCTCTACAGCATGCGGCAGGCCATCGAGGAAGGCTTCATCCTTGACGTTCTCAAGAACTACACGACCTACAAGACCTATTACCGCCTGGTGAAAGCCATCGCGGACGATCCGCAGGTCAGCAAGAGCAAAGCGGCAAAGGCCCTGGCCCGGTTCATGAGCCTGCATCCGCACAACATCGCTCAGAAAACCGAAGTCATGCTGGAGCATTTCCACACCTTCACCCGCCACAAGATCGGGGGGCGGGCCAAGGCGATGGTCGTGACCAGCTCGCGGCTGCACGCCGTCCGCTACAAGCAGGAGTTCGACCGGCAGATCAAGGAGAAAGGCTACACCGGCATCAAAACGCTCGTTGCTTTCTCCGGCACGGTGGAAGACCCAGATGCACCGGGCGTCAGTTACACCGAACCAGAAATGAACCGCGACAGCGCGGGCAGGCCGATCCGCGAGAAGGAGTTGCCGGACAAGTTCGCCACCGAGGAGTACCAGTTGCTGCTGGTCGCCGAGAAATATCAAACCGGTTTCGATCAGCCGCTTCTGCACACGATGTACGTGGACAAGCGGCTCGACGGCATCCAGGCCGTTCAAACGCTCTCGCGCCTTAACCGCACCTGCCCCGGCAAGGAGGACACCTTCGTCCTCGATTTCGTCAACAACGCCGACGACATCCAGAACGCATTCAAGCCCTACTACGAGCAGACCATCATCGGCGAGCAGGCAGACTCGCGGCAACTTTACGAATTGCAGGGCAAGCTCGAAGCGATGCAGGTCTTTTACCGCGATGACGTGGACAATTTCTGCAAAGTGTTCTTCAAGCCGAAGGCTGCGCAGTCGCCGTCCGATCACGCGATGATGAATTCCTTCCTTGATCCGGCCGTCGGCCGCTTCCGGCAACTTGACGAGGAAGCCCAGGACGAATTCCGGGGATTGCTCAACACGTTCCGCAATCTCTACGGGTTCCTGTCCCAGGTTATCCCGTTCCAGGATAGCGATTTAGAGAAGCTCTATACCTACGCCCGCTTCCTGGCGTCGAAACTCCCGCACCGGGCCAGCGGCGAGAAATACGCCTTCGATGATGAAGTGTCACTCAAGTTCTACCGTCTCCAGAAGATCAGCGAAGGCACGATTCCGCTCGACCAAGGCGAAAACGTGCCAGTGACAGGCCCGACCGCCGTCGGCACGGGCAAGGCCAAGGATACCCAGGTCGAGCTATCGAAACTGATCGACACCATAAACGAGCGGTTCGGCACAGACTTTACCCAGGCCGATGAGTTGTTCTTCCACCAACTCCGCGAAGAAGCCATCGCCGATGAGGAGCTGCGCCAGGCGGCAACGGCGAACACAATGGACAATTTCCGCTACGTCTTCGTGAAAGCCCTCGAAGGTTTGTTCATCGACCGCATGGAGCAGAACGAAGAAATCTTCGCCAAGTACATGAACGACGCCGATTTTCGGAAGGTTGTGTCAGAACATCTGCTCAAGCAGGTCTACGAGCAGATTAGAGAGGAGGGAGCAGCGTGATTCTTAAGATCCGCTGCCGATGGAGTCCACCACCTCCCCTCTCCGTTACCAACAAAGGGTAGAACATGGCCCGCCGCACCAGGGACAAACATGCCAGGCTTGGCCAAGCGTTCGAGCGGGTCAGCCGCCGCCTCGATAAGTCCCCGCTTTCCTGCATTGGAAGCAAGCTGCAAGAGTTCGTTGGAGACGTTCAGAATGCCCTACGGGCGGGACAGGTTACTCAAGAACAGGCCAATAAGCTGGCCGATTATCTGGAAGGTTTCATTGAACGCTTACCTCAGTCATTCGGTGACCGGTTTCGCTTTGACGCCGGAATAATTGCGGCCATCGCCGAGGAATGGAGCGCCGGCGGAACACAGCTTTCAACCATGCTTTTGCCGCGCCCTTCGGCGGAGTGGGGCCACCTGAGCGTGGCGATGCCTACCTACTCCGAGCAATCGGCACATGTCATCGACCTGATTCTCATGCCCGGCGAGGACAATCTCGACGACATCGACTTACTTGCTTACCCGTTCCTTGGCCACGAGATGGGCCATAATGCTCTTTTCAAGCATGACGCCGTCTTCTCTGATGCGTTTGAAAAACAGCTACAGCAGCATGTGAACACGATGCATCGCCAGTCCCTTGCCGACAGGGGAACAGCCAAAGTCAAGGCGAAGGAGACCATCGAGCAGACCCGCAAAGTGTGGTGTGCCACGCCAAACCACTTCAATTGGGCTCATGAGATCGCGGTGGACCTGATCGCGCTTTGGACTTGCGGACCAGCGTACCTGGCGACTTTCAATGACGTGCTCGACGATCCCCAGGTCGATCCTTACCAAGTTGGCCAGAGCCATCCGCCCTACGAAGTGCGTGCCAGGGCGTTGATCCAGGCCGCCAAGGAGCTTGGCTGGTCAACACAGTGTCACACCCTTTCGGAAGCGATCCAGAAATGGAGCCGCTCCGACTGGCATCGCGGCAAGAACAACCAGTATGTGGCGCTGGCATCGCCCGCTCTTGTCGCTGCCTGTGCTGATATTGCCCTGAAAACCTGCGAGGCGCTTCATCTGCCGAAATGCACGCCCAACGCCGTGGAAGCGCTGCACCAAAAACTCGGTCGCGGCGAAACACCGGACCTCGGGTCGGAGCTGATTCTTGCCGCCTGGATCGTCCGCGAAAAGAGCGATGAGCCGGCCTACCTCGACTGGGAGAAAGCGACTGTCCGCGCCCACCTTGTTGATATTATGCTGTAACGCCCGTGATCTTGTAGGACCGTGCCAGCTGCAAGGCACCCGTGTCAGCGACATGCAACACCCAGGGCAGGCTCATTCCAATATCCGGTCTGGTGAAGCACATATCGGCCTCCCAAACGAGGTCCTGCACAACCTCCGAACGGTCGGCGCGCCCGTGAATGTTGACGATTCGGAATTTCAGCGGGCTCGCGGTTCCTTGCGGCAGGTAGGGAACACCCGTCGTGCACACCAGTCCCATATCGTCGTCATCGAAGGGAAGAACGCAGTAGCCCACCAAGGGATTGGTAATAGCGTTCGTGTTTCGCAGAACCCGCCACTCCTCGGCATGTTTCATAATTTCAACGGCCGTCCACACGGACGCATCCGAAATCCATCCCCGCTTCCGCAGCTCCGCGTGGACGCCTGCCAAAGCGTCGAGTTCATTCCATTCATTACCATCGCCCAGCAGCATCCCGTCACGGAAGAAGAGCGACTTGTCGAAATTGGGTGTGTGCCCCGCCGCCGTTAGTTCAGCGTGTACCAGCTCGAAAAGCTGGAGCAGGCCGCGTTGCAGGCAGCCCGTAGGGATCGGCTCGGCCTTGGCCACGTCGATATGGATTTCCTCCGGGCGGAATGACAGCCCTTCACGCGGATTTGCAAATCCGTAGCCCAGGCACGCCATCGCCCGGTTGTTGTGTTGTCCGCCCACGTCCAGCCCGACATGCACGTTGTAGGCGAAGGCATCGGCCGGCGCAAACGGAACCCAGTGATGCTTCACCAGCAGGTTCCAGATGCACAGCTCGTAGCGTTGGCGAATGCGCCGCGCGAGCTTCGGCTGCTGGTCGGCAAACTCCCGGTGCGGTCGATCCGCCCAGGTTTCCGGCAAGGTGTGGTCATGCTGAATGCACTGCGACGGCACTTCGATCCGGCGCTTGATTCGCTCGTGCGTACTGTCATCCCGGTGTGGCTCAGCCCACCCTTCCGGCAGGACGGCGAGCAGGGCGTCGAACCCTTTGCGTTCGACGTGGGCTCGAAGCTGTTCCACATCGCGGTACGTGAACGCCACGAACCGGTAATCGACGCCGACCGATTGCAGGATATGGTTGAGGTCGTTGCGCATCCGCTTGGCCCGATCCCAGCCAAACCTTTCAGGCCAGGCCAGCATCGGGTTGATCGGCCGCTGTTGGAGGAAGCCGTGCCTCCTGATCTGCTCCACGCGGTCGCGGCCACGATGACGAAGGCTTTCCTCGGAATGGACCGCTGGCGCCGCGATAATCCGTTCGCCGCGTTCCTTGTCCCGGACCCGGAGCGACGGAAACCGGATCGTGATCTCAGGAAACGCTTTGCTATCGACCGGCACTGCCTCAAGGCGCACCTGTTTGCCGTAAACTTCGAGGTCATCGAGGAAGTCCCGCAGATATTGCGCGAACCGGTGTCGCTCCTCCGGCTCAAGGATGGTATCGGAATGGTCCGTCTTGGTGATTTGCGTGTCCAGAACCAGACGCAGCTGCGACATCGGCACTTCGACTACGGGCTTGCTGAACGGCCGGCAGCGGACGGTCCCGTTTGCGAGGCCAATCTGCTCGTGCCGGCCAAGCGACCCATGCCCAACGATCAGGGCCGGATCATCCAAATCGAGCACACCTGCCGAGACAAAGTGCTCATTGCCGTCGTTGCGAAAAACCCGGACATCCACGGGCCGGTTGCGCCGGTTGACCCGGTTGGCTTGCTTGGCCTCGATCATCCTTGCCAGGGTGCCCACGTCTCGGGCCTGGTAGTAATCGGCAATCGTCCTCCCGTCGAGCGTTGCGGTCGTGACGTGCATCTGCAAGACCCAGCGGTTGCCGCGCAGTGCCCTTGCAGAAACACCGAATCGGCGGCAGAAAAGGAACTCCGGCTCGCCGTCATGCTCGGGCATCTGGCAGAACCTGTCATAGTCTTGCCAGAGGGATCCCAACATGTCCGATCTTTCATTTTTGAAACGAGATTTGATCGCTTCGCGCAGGATGCCGGTGATGATCCCCCGATGGCTCGGCACACTGGGATCGGTGGTGAAGATGCCGTCGAGAGTGACAAGATAGTCGTCCACCTGCACACCGGATGGCAGGTTCCAGTCGGACGGCACGGCCACCGTTTCCTCGTCAACATCCACCACGAACCCAAACCCCCGGCATTGGTCCTTGTGTTGTTTTCGCAGGGACCAGATGACCTGCTTGGCTTCGCCGCGATCCGCGTGCGATTGCTCCCTGCCATCCTGCCGCCTGACTTTGTAAATCCTTACCGGCCAGGTAAGCACTTCGGGGTTGGCGATCCCGTAGCAGGTCAAAAAGGTGCCGGGCGGCTCCGGGAATTCTCCCTGGACTTCGGGCGTCATCGCAGCGGCCGTTGCGGTCTTCATTGCTTTTCCCTCGTGAAGTAGTATGTGGCGGCCGCGCTCACCAGGCTTGAGATCGCCGGAAGCCACGCATTGAATATCGAACTCAGGTTCTTTATCGCCTCTTCCTTGCCGGCAAAGGCAAGGATGGTCGTCAGCAGGTAATGGAGCGCCACACTGCCGCCAAGAATCACGACGAGCCATTTCGCCAGCGATCGCGCGGTTTCAGCGCGATGCTTCGCTTCGTGGAACGACAGTTCTTTGAGTTCCCCGACTTCGCCGCCCTCAATGAGCTGGTCGTCGTTCTTCGGCATGACGGGACCTTCTGCGTTCATCGACGCTCCTTCTCCGGTTGCCCGCTGGCCTGAAGGTTGGGAATCACCAGCACCCTTTCCTCATTGGTCTCCGGGTTGCGAACGACGACCTCTGTGAAGCCCTGCTGTGCTTGGCCTTGCAGAGCGCGGCTGATCTGCAACGATTCGCGGACCGTATCCGCCATCGAGGAGAACCTGCCTTGCTCGGTCAGCTTCTCCAGACTTTCCAGGCTGCGCTCATCGAAACTGAATACCACTCTCCGGGTTTTTGCCATTGTCTCGCTCCTCTTGGGGTCTCGGGTTGGTTGAGTGCATCTAAACAGTGTAGCTATCGGCATCAACTACGTCAAGTCTTTGATATCTAATCTGATGTCTATTTTGTGCCGCGATCCCAATTCGCCGGGAGAAGTGCTGGCCACAGCCCTTGATTCTGTAATAAAAACTGGCTAGAATTCGTTACGCTATGGCCAGAAGAAAATCGACGCAATCTGTTGATTCAAAAGTGCTTGCGGCAATAATGCGTCGCGGACGTGGTTCTGTTTTTGTTCCGGCTGACTTCCTGCATCTCGGCAGCCGCGAAGCAATCGGCATCGCCTTGTACAGGCTCGCCCGGCAGGGAACCATCCGCCGCCTTGCCCGCGGCGTGTACGACTTCCCGATAGAGCACCCGGTGCTTGGGCCGCTCGCACCGTCGGCTGAGGACATTGCACGAGCACTGGCGGGCCGCGACCGCACCCGCCTCCAGCCGGCAGGGGCGTATGCCGCGAATGCCCTGGGGCTTTCCGAGCAGGTTCCGGCCAAGGCGGTGTTCCTGACGGATGGCCCAGCCCGAACAGTCAAAATCGGCCCGACGACCGTCCAACTCCGACGGACGACGCCACGCAACATGGCGGCGGCGGGCCGCTTAAGCGGCCTGTTGATCCAGGCACTCCGCGAGTTGGGCAAGGATCACGTGACTGCGGAGCGCCGTGAGCACCTGAAGCGCACCCTCCCCGCTGAAAAACGGCGTGAACTGCTCAAGGATTTGAGGCTCGCCCCGGCCTGGATGCATCCCATCTTCCGCGAACTTGCCGAGGAGAAAGCATGAGGCTCGGCTTCCTCGCCCTGTCTGCCGACGAGCGCCGCCTGTACATCCAGCAGGCGGCAGCCCGCCGCAACCTCTCCCCCGTGATCCTGGAGAAGGATTTCTGGGTGTGCTGGTTGCTCAGCATTCTGTTCGAGTCGCCGTTCGCGGACAGCTTGGTGTTTAAGGGGGGCACTTCGCTCGCGAAAGTGTTCGGCGTCATCGACCGGTTTTCGGAAGACATCGACCTGTCGCTCTCGCCGGCATTCCTGCAACTCCCCGAAGCCGGCACTAGCCGCAACCAGGCGAACAAGTGGATGACGAGGGCCGAAGCGGCGTGCGGGGCCGCCGTGCGAGACCGGATCGGACCAGTGCTGGAAGCGACGGTCGCGGCCGTGCTGGGAAAGGGCGAGAGGTCGTGGTTCGAGTTTCTGACGGACGCCGGCACCAACTCGCCGGTGCTGCTTTTTCATTACCCATCGTCGCAGCCGGGTGGATTCGACTATCTCAGGCGCTCGGTGAAACTGGAATTCGGCTCGCTCACGGACCAGCAGCCTATTGGCCGTCACCCGGTACGGCCGTGGATAGCCGATGTGTTGCCCGATGCGTTTCCGGACTGGCGGTGCGAAGTCGTCGCCCTCGAAGTCGAGAGGAGTTTCTGGGAGAAGGCAACGATTCTCCACACCGAGTACCATCGCCCGGTCGACAAGCCCACCCCGGACAGGTTCTCCCGCCACTACGCGGACACGGCGGCGATGGCAAAGCATCCGACCGCGAGCATGGCCATCGACCAACATGATCTCCGCAACCGGGTCGTAGAGTGGAAGAGTCAGTTTTTCGGCAGTTCCTGGGCGAACTACGGCCAGGCGAAGCCTGGAAGTTTTCGCCTAGTCCCGCCCGACGCGCGGCTGCCTGCGCTCCGGCGCGATTAACAGGCGATGCGCGACATGTACCTCACGGAGCCAACCACCTTCGATGACATTCTCATGACGCTGGCAAAACTGGAACGCCGCATCAATCAAGCCGGCAGCGAATAAGCTCCACTCGGACCAAAAGGACCACTGGAACCGTTCCAACGTCCGTGCAGGATTTCGCCGCGTCCGTGCCGGCGACCAGGGCGCTCATTGCCGCCCCTGGACCCCGGCTAGCCTCTCTCTGTTCCGGTGGGAAAGGCAAATTACAGACGCCGCAGGCGTCCGAGAACGCCGCCGAACCGCTATTCGCCGGTTGTCCGTCCGCAATTCCCAGCCGGAGAGCCGCGGTCTACCACGAACTCGGCACCTTTCGCCCATCAACTACAGACACCAGGCAATAGGGCGGCTCGTCCGGGGACGCCCGAAGGACGAGAGACCTGGACGAAGTTCGAGCCACCTGTGGTGTCTGTAACCGCTTGCGGAAGCCCTGGGACTGTGGTAACGCTTCGGGCATGGCCTTCATCGTCCTGCGCCGATCCCGCAACACGCGGAGCTACTACCTGGTCGAGAGTTACCGCGACGAGCAGGGTAAGTCGCGCCGCCGCACGCTCTGCTATCTCGGCCGCGAGCAGGACGGCACGGACACGCTCGCCAAGGCGCTGGCACATTGGCAGCAGTCAATGGAGCGGCTGGCGAAGGAGCTGCGCAAGGCCAAAGGCGAGCGTCGGCAGGTGCTTCGCCGCCGCATCGAAGCAACGCGGGCACGCATCGAGGTGATCGCAAGCCATGTGCGGCTGCTCGCCGAAGCCGAGGCGGAACGCAGGCGATGCAAGCAGCAGGTCGAGGAATCGGCGTACTGGCAGAGCTTCGAGCGGCGGCGCCGCTGCCCGACGGAAGAAAACGCCAGGGCCGCGAAGCGGGCGTTCATCTTCCTGGCCAAGCGGCATCACCCCGACCAGGGCGGGACGCACGAGGGCTTCCTGCGTCTCAAGGAGACCTACGATCGAGCAATGGCTGTCTTCCGGCACGCCGCCGCGTAGCATGCTGTGGGACGGCGATGCCGGATCAACGAGACGGCAGCGGTACGAAGATTGGGCCGATTACCGGAGCAGCAAGCAACGGGAAACCCGAGCTTGTAGCGAATCGTAAGATTCAATCTGCCTTGGCTTTTCCGTCGTCAAGTTGCCGGCGCAAGTGCCCTTCCCAGCCCCGCACGCCGGCGATAAAAAGTTCAATTGCCGTCCTGTCCTCTCCGCTTCCAATGCCCTGACAGCCGACGTCCGCAAACGACAGCCGTCGCCGAAATCCGACCTTCCCCGCAACGCGTGGGGAAGGTCACTGACTCAGGATAACGGACGGAGAATTCGACAGGGAATTCCCGCGGCAACCACGCCGGGCGGGATGTCCCTGGTCACGACGCTGCCGGCGCCGATCGTCGTGCCCGATCCAATCGACACGCCAGGGCAGACGATCGCTCCGGCGCCAATCCAGACCCGGTCGCCGATTGTCACGGGGGCCGAAAGCTCCCGGCCGCTCTCCCGAAGTCGCGGATCCACGGGATGATACGCCGCGAGAAGCTGCACCCTTGGCCCCAATTTCACGTCCTGACCAATCGTCACGAGATTGCAATCAAGGATGATACAATCGTAGTTCGCGTAGAAACCGTCACCGAGCATGATGTTCTCACCATAATCGCAGCGAAACGGAGGCTCGATCTCCACTCGCTGGCCCAGGCGTCCCACGAGTTCGGCGAGCAGCTCTCGACGACGCTCGGTTTCCTCCTCGGTCGTTTGATTGTAGAGCCGGGTCAGTCGTCGAGCCCGTCCGCGGCGTGCGGTCAGGTCGGGATCGGAAGCCAGATACGGCTCGCCCGCCAGCATGAGGCGCCATTCGGTCAGATCCGACATGCCGGTTCCTCGGAAAAAGGATGCGCCGGTCGGCATTCGGAATCCCTCCGGACCGTTCTGGTTCAACGGCCGTCGCCGGCTCGTGCGGGATGGTCTCGGAACAAGATCCTCCGCACAAGAGGGATGGGAATTCCGCCTTCCGAAACAAACGCGTCGTGGAACTCGCGAAGAGACTTGCCGGTCCGGCCCTGGTACTCGTCGCGAAGTGCCTGGATTTCGAGCTTACCGAAGGTGTAGTAAAGATAGGTGGGATTGTAGGCGCCTCGACGCGCTTCCTCGTAAGCGTTCGCGGGCTCCTGGAACGCCTTCTCAACGAAGATCTTGGCGCCGTCCTCGACACTGAGGCCCTTCGTGTGGAGCTTGATACCGACGACGTAGCGACAGTCTCGCAGCAGGGCCTCCTGTAACTGGGCGAGCCGCACCTTTGGGTCGCCACCACCGAAACCCTCGTCGACCATCATCTGCTCGCAGTAGTGGGCCCAGCCCTCGACGTTCGTGCCGCAGAAGAGGAGCTTCCGGGTCTTGGTCGGGAACCGGGGAGCATAGAGAAACTGGAGGTAGTGGCCCGGATAGGCCTCGTGTACGTTGATCATCGCGACGACGGGCGGGTTGTAAAGCCGGAGGTGCTGTTCCTTGTGCTGGTCATCCCAGTCGGCCTCGACCGGCGTCACGTAGTAGAACGCCTCGGTGGCGTTCGTTTCGAACGGGCCCGGCGTATCCATCGAGGCGAAGCTGCCCGACCTTGCGTAAGGCGGCGTCTCCTCGATCCTCGGGCGAACCTCCGACGGGATCGTGACGATCCGCTGTTTCTCGACGAATTGGCGAGCCTCATCGACCGACCGTCGCACGGAGGGAATCAGGTCGGCGGCGGTCGGGTGAGTGTCGGACAGCGACCGCATCACCTCAAGCGGCGACTTCTGCGGATCGACCTGGCGGGCCGTGCGGACAAAGGCGTCGTAATCGCGCTTGAGGTTGGCTTCACCACGGGCCAGGAGCTCGTCGAGGGGTAACTCAACCATTTCCTCGTACTTGAGCTTGGCGAGGAAGTTCGATTCGCCGATGGCGTAGTCGCCGTTGGACCTCGGCCGGAGTTCCTCGTCCAGCCAGGTCGCGAACTCTCGGAGCGAGGCAACCACCCGGTCGTTCGATGCCCGAAACTCGTTCCAGAGGGCTTCGTCCTTACCGGCGGCCTCGCGAGCCCAGGCCGCGATGGCTCCCTCAAAGAACGGGATCGATCCCCTGGTGACGCGGATGGCGAGGTCGGTGAACTCCTTCGGCGGTGTCTTAAGGTTGGCCTTCGCCGCCTGGTGGATCGCCGGAATGGCTCGTTCGCGGGCGATGACCGACCGGAGCCGCTCGGCGGCGGGCGCGAAGTTCCGCTTGATCAGCAGGTCCACCGCATTGCCCGGCAGGCCCGCGTAGAGGATCGGATTCTTCTCCCAGACCCGGAGCGTTTCGAGGTCCAGCAACTCGGCGCGGATTTGCCCGTCGATCCCCCCGGCGTCCAGCGGCTCGTCGGACCAAAGCCGGCCGCG
>CAZXRB010000066.1:0-20592 GCA_964642845.1 uncultured Nitrospira sp. | reverse complement strand
CAGGTAGCGGATCACGCCGACCTTGACCAGTCCTCCGACCAGGATAAACAGGCCGATGAAAAAGAAGATCGTCTTCCATTCGACTTCGGTGAGATAGGACAATTCCTCCGCGTCATGCCGGGCGCCGCGCGCATGGCCCATCAGCATGAACAGGCTGGCGCCCAATAACGCGATGGTCGCCGGCTCCTGGCGAATCACCGAGTGCAGGCAGAACCCAAGATTCACGAGAGCCAGCAGCCACAAGCAGCGATGGAGAAACGCGCGGTCCCGGATGGCATCGCGCGGGTTGAGCGCCAGGACCGCTTCGCGCAGATGCGGCGACACCGTCATGCGGCGGCCGAACAGCACCCACAGCATGCCGATGAACACGGCCATCATCACGACGACGATCGGGCCCAGCATGATCAGAAAATCCAGATAGCCGAGCTCCGCCTTGCTGGCGATCATGATATTCGGGGGATCCCCCACCAACGTCGCCGTGCCGCCGATGTTCGACGCGACGGCCTGCACGACGAGAAACGACACCGGATTGAGCTCGAGGCGCTTGGTGATGGACAACGTCACGGGAGCCATCAACAGCACGGTGGTGACGTTGTCGAGCATCGCCGACAGCGCGGCGGTGAGCAAAGCCAGGAGCACCAGCAGGCGAAATGGCCGGGCATCGGCGCGCTTGGCGGCCCAGACGGCCAGCACCTCGAAGAGGCCGGTCTCGCGGATGATATTGATGATGACCATCATCCCGATGAGCAGAAAGACGACGTTGTAATCCACGCCGTACTCATGGGAGTAGAACGCCTCCTCCTGCGTCACGACGCCGAGGCCGATCATCAAAGCCGCCCCGAACAGCGCCACAATGGTCTTGTGGATCCGCTCGGTCATGATGACCAGATAGGAGAGACCGAAGATGAGCAGGGCGAGCGTGAAGGAAGACATCAGCGGGTCGGATCGTGGCGAGCGAGGGATATCACCGCCGCATTATCGTGGCGCCGCCGGGCCAATGCAACGGGAGCAACACCGGCAACTTCGGCGGCGTGGGATCAACGGACGAGCCCCGTCACGGCCTGCCCTGCTCGCTCACGCTGACTCTGCCGCCGTTGTCCGTGCTGTACCTCACACGCCAGCGCTGACGATCACGAGGGTTTCTTGGCGCCCGGCCGGATGTCCACCACCTTGATGTCGAAAAACAGCGTTTTGCCGGCCAGCGGATGGTTGAAGTCGAGGACGATCGTGTCGCTCTTCACCTCGGCCACCCGGGGATACATCGATTGGCCGTCGGGACTCTTGGCCTCGAGTTGCGTGCCGACCTTCCAGGCTTTTTCCGGAATTTGGCTCTTCTTCACCTCCTGAAACGCCTTCGGATCGACCTCGCCGTAGCCGTCGGCCGGTTTCACTTCCACATGCTTCGTGTCGCCGATCGCCATGCCTTCCATGGCTTTCTCCAATCCCGGCACAATTTCATGCGCCCCCTGCGTGTAGGTCATCGGCTCCTTGCCGACGTTGGACTCCAACACGGTTCTGTCATCGAGCTTGAGCGTGTATTCCAGCAACACCTGTGTGCCGTCGGACACAGTTTTTTTGGCGGCCGCCTTCGGCGATTCGGCGTAGGCCCAGCCGCCGGACACGGCTAGGGCCAGAACCGCGGCTCCGCACATGCTTGGCTGTAGACAAGGACGTGGCATCACGTGACCTCCCGCGTCATGAATGGATGGCCTCCCCGCCTCACCCTATCACACCGGCGCAGGCGTCAACCAGCAGCGGCGCAGAACGAGGGGCCTTACCAGGTGCGGAACGGGCCGGAATCCAGGTGGACGAATTTCGAGCGGGGATAATACCCGACCCCGCCGAAACCGAGCTCGAGCGCGGCTTGGCGGATCACTCTCGGATGCAGCCCGGGCATCTGCAGATCGACCGCCTGCCCCTGGATATGCAGACTGTTCTTGGCCGCGCGCCGGCCCGACCGGACCAGCAAGGCATTGTACTCGGGCGAGCGGAAGCCGGAGATGATGTGGATCTCGCGGTCGCCGCCCAGCTGTTTGTGCACGAGGTTGATGTGTTCCAGCACCCGCACATCCATCGCGGCGACCTCGCCGGTGTAGTGGCACCGCATGATGTGGTTGATATCGTCCAGGGCGTCCCAATCGTATTGACCGTCGGCGTTGCGGAACGTGGCCTCCAGCCGCTCGTTCGTCCAGACGTTGACCAACTGGAGCCGCGCGTCGGGCAGGTCCCGCGCCAGGCAAAGCGCCGGCGAAACGAGCCGCGCGCCGAACAGCGCCAACCCCGCGAGCGACGTTCGCAGAAACGCACGCCGGGTCCACGCCCAAGGCGCCGGATCAACGTTGTGCAAGGAAACACTCCTCGGAAGCGGTGCAATGCGGTATGTGACTCATCCTTTTCTAGCAAAACGCGAACACTCGGTCAATCTGAAAGAGGGTGCAAGGGAGACCGGTGCAGGACTTTCCCGACATCCGATGAAGGCCCGCGTATTAATTTCTTCCTAGACAGGTATGTGCCGGCCAGGTAAGATCGCAAAAGTGCTTAGAGGCTTGTCATGGCCACGATCCTAGTCATCGACGACGAACAATCGATCCGCGGGCTCTTGAAAGAGGTCCTCGAAAAGGCGGGCCACCGAGTGCTGGAGGCGGCCGACGGCCGCGAAGGGCTCGCCGTCTATCAGCAGCAGCCGGTGGATCTCGTCATCATGGATCTGTTGATGCCGGACACGGACGGGCTGGAAGCCACGCTCCAATTGACCAGGGAGTATCTCGACGCGAAAATCATCGCGATCACCGGCGCCCAAGGCGACAGGAATTTTCTCGATGTCGCCAAACTGTTCGGCGCCCGCCGTACGTTCGAGAAACCGTTCGACTTGAAAAAGCTGCTTGAGGCGGTGCAGGAAGAACTGCAGGCCTCGTAAGGATCTCCACCGGCTCTTCTCCTCTCTCCCTTCACTCAAGTCGCGGCGCGCTGGCGCCGACACAGGATCGACGCTCCGTCGTCACGCTGGTCCGTGTGGCCACCATGCTCATGGGCGAGGCTCGCAAACATCCGCGTGCAGCCGTTGAGTTCGGCAGCACCTTCTCCGGCGGGCAATGTGCCGGGCAAGGCACGATGCGGATTTGTCCATCGCCGGATGCCGTATCGAGTCGAACACCCCCATCGCTCCGCAAAGCCGACTGGCGCCATTCCGGCTTTCGAGGTATGGACCAGAGAGGTTGGATTCGGGCATAATGGCCGCCATGGGAGAAATTATTCGCATCTTGTTTACCCCTGCTCCACTGAAGCCGCGCCCCTGGCTCTTGTGGGCCTGGGTGGCCTTTCTGATCATCGCTCCGACATTTCCCTGGACTGATTTCGTCGGCCACTCGCATTGGGATAACGTTCGCTGGATTCCTTTCCAGGATTTCAGCCTAGCCCCGTCCATGCTCATCGACGTCGCGGGGAATTTCTCGTGGTTCGCCATATTCGGCTACTTGTTTCATTACCGTCGCGAGGACCGCGCCTCGGCCTCGATCAAGCCGGCCATTGTTCTGGCCCTCGCGCTCTCCCTGCTGCTGGAAGGGTTTCAGGTATTCTGCCACAACCGTATTCCCTCGATGACCGATGTCTTCTGTAATATCCTCGGGGCCTCCCTAGGAGCGTTCATCGCCAGCACGCACCACCCTATTCCCACCCCACAGGGTCATACCCTCGTTCTCGCAGACAGCGACTGACGAACTGTTTGTACGCCTCGCTCGGTTGCGACCGCCGAAACAAGCTCCGGAGGAAACCGCCGGTGGCCCCGCTCGCCGCGCCGATCATTGCGCCGCGCCCGGGATGGCCGACCACCGCGCCGCCGACGGCGCCGGCCGCTGAACCGACCGCTCCACCAGCCACTGTCCCGCCGGCAACCTGTCCGCCCTTGCCGGCGCTCGGTTTCGCTCCGGCCTCTTTCGCCAGCTCGGCACATTGCTCAATGTCTTGCTCGGCCCCCGCTTCGCCCACCTGTTGGTAATGGGCGTTGGGATACAGGATAGGTTTGGGGGCGCTGCATGCGGAAAGGGAGAGCGCCAAGAGGAGGAGAGCCGGCGTACGCTTCATGGTCGCACATAACGGGCGGGAGCCGGATGGGTTGACGTCACGTCATCGGCCTCCCGTCAGCTGCTTGCGCACCAACCCGCGCATCATGGCAGGATCGTTATAGCCGACCTCGCTCAACGCATCCATAATATGCAGCCCCCTGGCCGACACGAGCTCCTTGGCCTTGGCATAGTTCGTCGCGCTGAAACGGGCCACCGCCGGCTGGCCATTGACGATCTGGCAGGCAAGGACTTCCCCGTCCACTTCCAACGTGCCGCCCTGCTCGACCAACGTCTTGGCTTGAGCGACCGTGATGCCGTGTAACTGCGCAAACTCTTCCAGTCCGCCGGTCTCGACGAGACGGCCGTCCGGCATGATACAGAGACGCTTGAAGTGCGGCGACCAATCCTTGCGGAAATCAATGTATTTGATGTCGCCGCCCCTGGCGACGGTGCGATCGAGCGTCCGGTAATCCAGGCCGAGATTCTTCTGTTCGAGCTTGGCCTTCAATTCGTCCGGCAGCGTGCGGCGGAACACCTCCACCGCTGCTTCCAGCAGAGGAATCGCCCGCCCTCGTGCCACCTGCTCCGCTTCGGCGAACTGCATCAGATCCAACACAAAGGTCTGCTTCGGACCTTGTCCGGCCGGGTCGATCCAGCAGGCAAAGAGCCCGCGGGTGAGCAACCCTCCCACCTGAGGGTAGATATAGACTCCCCCCGCGGTCAGGAGATTGGTCATCGTCTCCAACGGCACCTCATAGCTTTCGGACAGGATCTTGGCGTGACCCTGGAGATCCTCAGCAAGCGTCATGGCGCAGGCGGTCACGTTCCCCGGCGCGTCGAACTCGGAATAGTCCTCGATGATGTTATAGAGGACGGCCGGCTTCGGCTTCTCGGCTTTCTTTTTGATCTTAAACATGTCTCAGCTCGTCTCTCGTATCTCGTCGTTCGTATCTCGTCCCAGGTGATTCGGTCTCACGCCTCGTGCAGCAGGTGATGATAGGGCGGCAGTGTCTGCAAGCGCCGATCTTCCACCGGCCCGCCGATGGTGAAATGGTAGAGCGATTGCAGCGTCAATCCCTTGATCGAGACAATCTCATGCACCGGGTCGTCGAAGAAACAACCGATCCCGGTCGCCCGCACGCCGGCGGCTTCCGCTTCGAGATAGAGCACCTGCCCGAGCAGACCGGCCTCCCAGAAGAGACGTGGATACCACCAGGCTCCCCGCTCCCGCAAGGGGCGTTCGAATTCCGCCAACATGCCGAATGAAAACGCGCTGTCCCCGGCGATGTCCTGGTGGCAGCTCACCTGCGCGGCCAGCAGCCGCGCGTCTCCTTCCAGCAGCCAGTAGAGCGGCAGCTCGTCGGGGCATCCCGGCGCCGGCACCCAATTGATCTCCGGATTCATCGCCTGTTGGAGGACGGCAAGCTTGGCCGGATCGCGGACGAGGCCATAGAGCCCCGGCGTGAGCCCCTCCACCCGGTGCACGAACAGCAGGAGATGAATCGCCGGCTCATACGGCCACGCGTCCCAGGGCATCGGGCGCTGTAAGAGTGGGCGATCGGCACCGGGCATCACCCGTTCCATCATCCGAAAGAACGTGGCGGCCGTGATGGAAGTCTTGCCGTCGAACGCGACCGCGCTGCGCCGCTGGCGGATGATTTGCCCGGCGTCCAACGCTTGCCTCTCACCCCTCCCCTCTTCCCTGAAGGGCGAGGGAACAGCGCGCGACAACGAAACGGCGACCTGCCCGCTCTGCGTCTTCCACGAGGCCTCCGCCGCTTCGTCAATGATGTCCCAATGAACCGCATGATCCCGGCTCAGACGATTGGCTCGCCCGTGCCAGCGGGAGCGCTCCGCCACTTCCTTCACCAACGCCGCGTCGAGGTACAAGGGCAGGCATTCCCTCTCTGCCTTTACAGGCGACGCCTCACTCGCCACGTCCTCTTGAGACCAGACCACCGCCAGGCAATCCGGATGTTCCGCTTCCACATCGGCAAAGTCTGCACGCCGATCCGTCCCCAACAGCCGGGCCACGGTATTCTGCTCCACGCCATCCAACAGGACCAGTGTCCACCCCAGCGTGGCGGCGGCGATGCGAGCCGTGCCGATCGCATGGCCCACGTCATGATTGCAGTAGCGGAACGCCCGCTCGCCATATTTCCAGGCTTCGCGCCAATGGACGGACGTCAGTCCAAAGAGAAACGCGCCGGCAGGGAAGGGCGACAACATGCGCGCCAACATGGCCGGATCGAAGTCCGCGCGCCGCTCCAGTCCATGTTCCTTGGGCGCGTAGTGGTACACCCCGGGAGCCAGCGCGAGTCCGTCGATCCTGGGCAACACCGCATAGCCTTCCGTCGGATGCAGGTTGCCGGAAGAAGGATTGCTCCTGAGCGCCCATTCCGACTCCCCGGCCTTCTTCCAGGCCGATAAAGCCAGCGCGAATTCGAAAAAACGGGACAACGTCCTCGAGCTGACAGGCTGGCATGGAACCGCGCCATGGTGGTACAGCGCATCATAGGCCGGCGAGAGCGGTTCTTCATCCGGCTTCAGCAAAGGCAACCGGATCAGCTCGGCGCCCGCAAACCGGCGGAAAGGATCCGGCTGATTCGCCCAATCGAGAAACCCCAACGAGCGGGCATAGCGGTTGACGTGGTGCTTCGTCCGGATGTGATAGCGGATCACCTGATCGACCGGATCGGGAGCAAGGGAGTCGGACGAGACGGCGGGCGACGGCGGTTGGTCGGTCATAACGGTTGCCCGGCAGTCTACAGAGCGGGGCAACCGAAAGTAAATGAAGCGGCCGGCGGGGCGAGCCGGTCATTGACCTTCATTTTCTTCCACGCGTATCCTGCCGGAAATCACTCCGGAGGACCCATGCACTTCGATCCAGCCCTCGCCGCGCAAGCGGCCTTGCAGGAAGCAGAAGCTGAGCTCGGCGCCGATTGGGACACCGCGGTTGGGCTGGAAGAGACGTTTTCGTCCCATGCCGGCTCGGCGGCGCGGGAGGCCTATGAAGGGCTGCTGGCGCTCGGGCGTCGGCATCCTCATGCCCATGCCTTCCACGCCTTCTGCATTTACATCACCTGGCAGCAAGCCGCGGAAGAAACGATTCCTCGGCACTTTGAAACGGGGTTGCGGCTGTCGGAGCAGTATCTCGCCACGGTCGACGGGAAAGATGAGCGGCATCTGATCCAGGTGGCAGAGCTTCACGCCTCCTTCCGCGCTGGACTCGGTCTGGAGGAGGAAGACGAAATCGAGGTCGAATACCGCAAGGACACGCCGAGGGGCGGCGATTGAGAAATCCCGGAATTTGCCGATCTGTTGATCTGTCGCTTGACAAGGCATCAGATCAACAGATCATCAGGTGCCCTCATTTCGTCATCCATGTCCGACAACGATAAGCATCGCGCGCGCATCTTTCTGCACCGTGGCGACCTCGTGCAAGCACGCGCGGCCTGGGAAGCGGCCGTGGCCGATGACCGGACCGCCGGCAGCGCGAGGGACCTCTCGGCGTCGCTGGGCAATCTCGGCAACACCTGCGCGCTCATGCAGGATTTCGAGACCGCGGAGCGCTGCTATCGGGAAGTGCTCGCGATCCAGCGCACCGAGATGGACCAGCAGGCCGTCGCACATACGCTGGTGAATCTCGGCAATCTCCACGTCGGGGCCGGCCATCCCGAGAAGGCCCGACCCTATTACCTGGAAGCGTTGGACCTTCTGCGCGCGCTCAATGACGAGCGCGGCTTAGGCATCTTGTACAACAACCTGGCCCTGCAGGACGCGCGGAACGGGCGGTGGGACGACGCCGTCGCGGCATTCCGGCAGGCCCTAGACTACCACCGGATCGTCGGGAACGAAGAAGGGCTCGCCGTCACCTACAGCCAACTCGGCAAGGGCTATCTCGACCAGGGCGACCTCACGCAGGCCGAGCGCTGCCTGAACAACGCCTCGGAGCATTACATCAAGCTCGGCAACGAGCCGGCCGAAGCCGCCGTGCTGCGCGTGCTCGCCGGCCTCTACGAACGCCGGGGAGACACCGTCTCCGCCCGGCGGTGTCTGGAACGGGTGGTGGCGCTAGACCTGCGCTACCGCCTGCCGGACTATGCCGCCGATTCGGCGCATCTCGGCAAACTGCACACGGCCGGTTAACCACGACCGTCCGTCCGCGACCCCTCATTCCCATCCGGTGTTTCCGCGCTGCGAAACAATGAGATTTGCTGGACAGTCGTTCGCGCTCTGCTACCGTGGCGCTGAACGGCCGGCGCGCCTCCGCGAGCGAAGAGAGCATGTGCGCGATCCGCCGCCGGTCGCATCAAGTTTCGGTGGAACGCGGCCGACAGAATATCGACGTGGATCACGCATGCCGCTGCTCGCCCGGATTCTGACAGTCTGCACCTTGGGAATGTTCATGACCACGGTCGTCCAAGCCGCCGACAGCGCACCCGCCGTCACCGTCGGGACACAGGAAGTGGGGCTCACGGCCGGCTATCTGCTGCCGCACCGCCTCACAACCGCGCACACCACCAAGCAGCAAGGTCCGGCGCTCATGCCGTCGTGGATGATGACGCTGACGGATCCGGTGGGCGACGGCTGGTATCGCGGCCAGGTCTCCGTCGGCGCCGAAATGGTCTACATCCAATTCAGGGAGCCGGTCCTCACGCACGGCATCGGCGTTACTCCCAAGATCAAATACTCCTTCGTGGCCCTCGACCGTGTCCGTCCCTATGTGGAATTTGCCGGCGGGCCGTTCTGGACCGACCTCGGCGGGCGCATTCCCGAAGAATCGTCCCAATTCAACTTCATCCTGACGGCGGGATTCGGCCTGTCGTGGTTTCTCACGCCGCAGACCGCGCTGAACGTCGGGTATCGCTTCCATCACGTATCCAACGCCGGCACGCGGTATCCCAATCTGGGGCTCAACGCGAGCCTGCCCTTTGGCGGATTTTCTTTCTACTTCTAGGGAGACGTCGCCCATGACACCTGCTGCGATCCGCTGGATGCTCGTAGGATTCGTTGCCCTGACCACGGCCATGGCGGCCGGATGCTCACGCTGGATCGACCTGCGGGAGCCCGCCCAAGATCACCGGGCGCCGGCCGTCCACGCGATCGCCGATCAGGACCGCGTCCCGCTCGTCATGGAGGGGTTTCGGGTGACACGCAACGGCGCCCCCTCCGATCCGTCGAGCGACTTCGAGCGACGCGTGCTGCGCGAGGTACAGGACACGCGGTTGTTTGCGGCCCTTGTCTCAGGGGGAAGCGGCCCCGGCGCGCTCGGGGACAAAATCATCACCGGCCGAATGACATTTCACGAGACGATCGATCCCCACGCCGCGGACGCGGCCTGGAAAGGCTTCGTCATCGGCGCGTCGATGTTTCTCCTGTCGCCGGTGATCGAATTGGAGTATGACTACGCGGCGCGGGCGACGTTGGAATTGGAACGCTGGGACGGCCAAGTGAAACGGTACGATGCCGGTTCGGCCGGCACCGCCCGCTACAATCTCTTCGGCGCCCATCCGCTCGTGATCGATGAATTGAAGGGACATGTGATGGATGCGTGCCTCACCGACCTCGTCGATCAGATCGTCCGCGACACGCCGTTCTACATGGCGAGTGGCGCCCCCCTCCCGGACGGAGCCGCCCGGACCATCACCGTGAAGGCGAGGCGCCCCGCCAGCGCCGTCATGCCGGTCTCCACCGCCGTCATCCCGGAATAGCGCCTCACCCGGCCGCGCTCTGGCCGATCCAGGCGCATCAGTGCTATAGTGGGGCCCACGCGAAGCCGGTGGACCATGGATCTTGACGCCTTTCGCCAGATGGTAGCCAAGCATCCAAACGGATTGCTCGGACGCTACGGGCTCGGCAATAAAATGCTGCAGGAAGGCGGCAGTCTCGAAGAAGCCGCCGAGCATCTCACCGTGGCGACTCGGCTCGATCCCACACACGTGGCCTCCCATCTCGCCCTCGCCCGGGCTTTGGTCAAGCTCGGAAGACCGGCGGAGGCGAAACCGGTGTTGCAGGCCGGGATCGACGCCGCATTGTCGGGCCGCTCCAACGGCGGGCGCGACCTCGTGCCGGAGATGCAACAATTGCTCGCCAGCCTGAGATAGAACCAACCGGAGTGTTCGATGACGCTCGACGACGCCAGGCAGCGGATCGATACCGCCATCAGCCAGTACGGCCCGCACGCCGCGCCGGCCATCGATCTCGTCATGAACGAAGTCCGATCGGACATGGGCGCGCGCGCCTTCAATGAGCTGGTGGAGGAATTTGACCTCGAGCTCCTGTTCAACATCGCGCCGATGGAATCCGACTTTTCCAACAGTTGAAACGGTGACACGCATCTCCGAACATTGCCGCCGCAGTCCTTTTACCTTTTTCCTTTTACATTTTGCCTTCCCACGGACATGCCTCTGATCTGGGCGGCGATTTCCGGACATGGCTACGGCCACGCGGCGCAAGTGGTGCCCGTCCTCAATGCGCTGGGGCGAGTCGTCCCGGGTCTTCGTGCCGTCCTGCGGACCACCGTGCCGGCGTCGTTCTTTCAGGACCGCCTGGCGATTCCGTGGGAACACAGTGCGGTGCAGCAGGACATCGGCTGCATACAGGATGGCCCATTGACGATCGATGTGGAAGCCACCTGGCAGGCGCATGCCCGTTTTCACCGGTCGTGGGAGGAGCGGCTGGAAGCGGAAACGGCCGCCATTGCAGCCACACGGCCCGCTCTCGTCGTCGCCGACATCCCCTACCTGGCGCTCGCCGCCGGCAAGCGAGCGGGCATTCCCGCCGTTGCCCTGGCCAGCTTTACCTGGGACCTCGTTCTCGCCGAATATCCGGCTCCTGCCGGCATCGAGACAGGCGCGGTCTTAGAGGCCATGCGGACAGCTTACGCCGGGGCTGATCTGGCCTTGCGTATGGCACCAGCCCCGAAGCTCGACGTTTTTCATCGCCGGGTCGATATCCGTCCCATTGCCGAGCCGTCGGCGCCCGCCCGCCATGCCCTGCGCGAGACGCTCGGACTGGCCGCTCACGAGCGGAGCGTCCTGATCGGATTCGGCGGCATCCCGCTTTCCGCCCTTCCCTTCGACCGGCTCGAGTCGCTGGTGGGCTTTCGCCTGCTCTTCGACGGACCGGTACCCTCCGGGAGCCGGCGGGTGGTATCCAGCCGCGCACTGCCGTTCTCGTTCAAGACACTCCTGGCCTCCGCGGACATCATCATGACGAAACCGGGCTACGGCACGATCGTGGAAGCCGTCGCGCTGGGCCAACCGGTCGTCTACGTGCGTCGCTACAACTTCGCCGACGAACAGGCGTTGGTGGAGTACCTGCACCGGCATGGGCGGGGAGTGGAACTGTCTCGCGACGACTTTTTCGATGGTCGGTGGGAAGCGGCGCTGGCGAATATCTGTACAGCCACCATACCGCCTGATCCTCCGGTAGCCGGGGGCGCGGCGGAGGCCGCTGCCCTTCTCGCACCCTACTGTGCGAACGTCCGAGGCTGACCCGTGAGCATCGCGGTCCGTCTGCTTATTCTCCTGATCCAAGCGTTCGATGTGTTCAGCAACCGCGTCGTCACTGGCCTCTTTCGAGCGCAGCAACTGCTCACCGGCATTCTTCCGGCATTAGTGCCGCCGGCCGAGCTGATCCGACGCGTTCAAGCGCACTACGGCCATACCTATCGAGACGCCGTCACGTTCTATCCCGATCATTCGCCGATCTGGACACTGGAACCATGGGAACGGGACGTGATCGCTCGACACATGGAGCAAAAGGGAACGGTGCTGGTCTTGGGCACAGGGGTGGGACGGGAGTCCATCGAGCTGGCTGGACAGGGCTATTCCGTCGTGGGCCTCGACGTTCAATTCGCGGGCCTGCGGCGGGCTCAAGAGCGCGCCAGGACCACGGGCGTGCGGATCGCCCTGGTTCAAGCCAGCTTCCTTGCGCTTCCGACACTGCCCGGTCGATTCGACTATGTGTGGCTTCCGAGTGTGATGTACAGCGCCATTCCCGGGCGCCGTGAACGGCAGGATTGGCTGCGCTCTCTTCGGCCCCATCTGACGGTCCGGGGACGGGCGATTCTCAGCTTTATGATCGTCCGTGAACCCGAGACGGCGATCCATCGTTTCACGCATAGGCTGGCCCACCGCCTCATGAAGCTTCCGGGAGCAAACACGAGCTATCAAGATTGGGATACCTGTGCCCAAGGACACTTTTTGCACCTCTTTGCCACGGAAACCGAGATCCGATCAGAATTGCAAGAAACGGACGCCACCATCACCACGCTCAACTGGCCGGAAGGATACGCCGTCGTCACATGGGCCCGATAAAGCGGGCCACGCTTTCCTCCACAGAGAATAGACTAGAAGGGGCATCGGGGATTTGCTATCATCCCCCCCGCCATGAATCCCGCCGCCATCTACGCGAAGAACCCTGACTTCGTGCAGCGCGATGTGGCCGGCGAATGCATTTTGGTCCCGCTCCGGCGCAGCCTCGCCGAATCCAACAGCATCTATGTCTTGAACGACACCGGCGCCGCCATCTGGAACCGGATCGACGGGAAACGGTCCGTCGCGGCCATCGCCGACGAGTTCATCGCCGAATACGACGTCACGGTCGAACAGTTCGGCCGTGATCTTGAGACCTTGCTGGCAGACCTACTCTCGATCCGCGCCGTTGAAGAGGTCGCTGTCGCCCATGGTCCGACAGGATAAGCTCAGCCGCCTCCCGGAACGATTCCCGCTCGCCTGCCAGTGGGAGATCACCTGCCGCTGCAATCTCCATTGCGTGATGTGCTACACGGACTGCTTGAATCGTCCCGACTGGATCCGCCGGGAACTCACCACCGATGAAATCCTCCGCATCATGGACGAAATGGCCGACGCCGGCACGCTCGAGCTCTGCCTGACCGGAGGGGAACCGCTGGCGCGCCCGGACTTTTTCGAGATCTACGAACAGGCGGTGCGGCGCGGCTTTCTCGTGACGGTCTTTACCAATGCCACTCTGATCACGGAACGGGAAGCCGATCGGTTCGCGGCTCTGCCTCCCCACCGGATCGAAATCAGCCTCCATGGCTCCACCGCCGACACCTTCGAGCGCGTGACGCAAGGCCGGGGCTCCTATCGACGCTGCCTCGCTGCCATCCGCCTCCTCCACGATCGCCGGATTCCGTTGGTTCTGAAGGCGACCGCGTTGACGCTGAATCGGCACGACATTCATGCCATCAAGGCCTACGCCGCCTCGCTCGGCTCCGTACGATTCAAACTGGGCGAAGAACTCCGTCCGGAGCTCGACGGCGGAGCCGGACCGTACCGCTACGCGCTCACCGAGGAGGAGCTCCTGGCGCTCAACCGTCAGGACGAGGCCATCTGGAAGGAAGCCTGCCGGCGCAAGGACGCCGCGCAACCGCCCTGCCGAAGCGGCATGCAGCGGTTTCATATCGACGCCTACGGCCGGCTGCAGCTGTGCTCCGGCAACCGCCGGCAGAGTTATGACTTGCGGAACGGCACGTTTCGGGAGGGGTTCTACGATGCTCTGCCCACATTCACTTGCGAGTATAAAACCCCCTTCACACCGGAGCTTGTCCGCCCGGCGGGCCATCATGCGTGACGCACGAACGATTCCGACCATTCCGTACGGCGCATTCAGCCGGCAGGTCCACGAGCGGGCCGCCCGGGACCATAAGGTCATCAAAGCCCAACTGGAACTGACGTACCGCTGCAACCTCCATTGCCGCCACTGCTATACCGACCCGTACAACAGCGGGGAATTCATCCGGCGAGAGCTTTCGCGCACCGAGATCGAGCGGCTCCTGGACGACCTGCGCGAGATCGGCGTCGTGTGGCTGAATCTCACCGGCGGCGACATCTTCATGCACCCGGAGTTTTTTGCGATCTATGAGTCGGCGTACCGGCGCGGTTTCCTGCTCCAGCTCTATACGAACGGCACGCTGTTCACCCGCTCCACCGTCGAGCGCCTCGAACGAATGCCTCCGTTTACGATCGACATTTCGTGCCATTCCGTCCGGGAAGACCGGTTTGACTGGTTCACGCAAGTGCCCGGCTCGTACCGCGCCTTCATGCGCGGCATCGGCCTTCTCCGCGAGAGCACATTGTCCTTCTCACTGAAGACCAAGCTGATGTCGTGGAATAAGGATGAACTGCCGGCGTTGCGCGACTTTTCCGAATCGTTGGGACGAACATTCAGCTACACTACGTCGCTGTCACCCCGCCTGAACGGTGACTGCTCGGCCCTCGACTACCGGATCG
The DNA here is from genome assembly GCA_964642845.1 of uncultured Nitrospira sp. Lineage (GTDB taxonomy): Bacteria > Nitrospirota > Nitrospiria > Nitrospirales > Nitrospiraceae > Nitrospira_D. The sequence goes on along the minus strand of CAZXRB010000066.1, from coordinate 6,269 downwards.
CGCCGGAGGATCTCGTGGCACTCGGACGAGCTGAGCTTCGCGAGGATGAAAGGGCCTCCTGCCAAGACGCCGTTCACCTGACCGGACCGGACACGGACCGATTGTTCCGTTGCGGATGCGGCACCGACACGATCCATATCAACGCCTGGGGGGAGCTGAGCACCTGCACGTTTCAATACGAGTCGCGGGTCCCGCTCCGCCAGATGTCGCTGCGCGAGGCGGTCGCCAAGGTGTTCGCCGAGATTCACGGCATGCGGTACCGCGACGACGCACCCTGCCGGTCTTGCAGAGTCCACCAGTTGTGCGACAAACAACCGACGCAGGCCCGATGGGAAATGGGGGATCCGCAAGCCCCGATCCCCTACGATTGCGACGTGGCCGTGGCGCGGGCGGAATCGGCGACCGGACATTCACTGATCCATCCCCTCGGCAAGGCGCGAGTCTCGAACTCAGCCGCAGCGGGCATCACGGCCAGGGAGGGACATACCGATGAATGAGAAGAAACCGTATACGCCGCCGCAGTTGTTTGAAGTGGCGCTGGACCAGGAGCAGGCCATTCTCGCGACGTGCAGCTTGGCCACGATGTCGACCTCGGCGGGCGGCACCGTCGGATGCCGGCCCCCCAGCGGCTGCAGCATGTATCCGGGAGCCAGTGGCGCGGGATGCAAACGGTCTGTGCTCCCCACCACCTGGATGGGAGAGACTTGTCACGACTCCGGTCCTCGCGCATCCTAGGGAGCCCCGTGGACCTGGCCTTTCGTATCGGCGATCACGTCATCCTCCTGCAAGAGTCCCATGGCCATCCTTGCCTGACGTGGCCGCTGCGGCCGTTCGATCGGTTTCTCGTGGCGGCGGTGGAACCGGATCTCCACATCATGGTGACCGTCACGCTCCCTCTGCCTGAGTTCTCCTGCGGACCGCTCCGGTTCGACGCGGCGCACGGCTGTTGGAAACTCCTTGAAGCCGGCGAGGACCTCCTGTTCGAAAGTCTGGATCCCAAGACGCTCCAACCGAGGGTGCGCGCGCTGATCTCGCAGGATTATCGGTTCGTGCGTGCATGGATTCTTCCGGCTCTGCAGGGCGGACAGGTCGGATGGAGCCCCATGCAGCTGATCAACCCCCTCGTCGAAGTGTGCCTGCTATCCTGCGTCGCCCGGTCAGGCGGGCTCTTTCTCCATGCCGCGGGGCTCTCCTACAGACGACACGGCCTCGTGTTTGCCGGCGAGTCGGGAGCGGGCAAATCGACGATCGCGGCACTCTTCGCGGAGCGAGGCGCCGCCGTGCTGAGCGATGAGCGCGTCATCCTTCGCGCGCGCGGCACGGAACTCCTGGTGTACGGCACGCCCTGGGTCGGCTCCGGCCACTACGCCGAGAACGACTCGGTCCCGATCACCGGTCTCTTCGAAATCAGCCACGGATGCGATCGTCATGCTCTGGACCCCGCGCCACCGGCGACATGCGCCGCGGGCTTGTTGCGGCAGGCGATACTCCCCTATTGGGACCGACTTGCGATCGAGAACACGTTGGCATTTCTCGCATCGCTCACATCCAAGGTTCCTTGCCACAAGCTGGCGTTCCTCAAGCAGGCAGACGTCGTCGATCTCGTCCATACCTGCCTCGTTCAAGAACCGATGGCCGCACGATGAAACGAATTCCCGCCGAACCGTACCTGACCGGGATCGCGTCCCGCGCAACGCGTCTCCGCCACCCCGAAGGGGCAACCTTTGAGCTGACCTACGCCTGCAACCTCCGATGCGTGCACTGCTACAACCCTACGCACCGCGCCCTTCCCCATGAGCTGTGCACGAGCGAGGTCTGCTCGATCCTCGACCAAATGGCGGACCTCGGCGTGCTCCGGATCACGTTCAGCGGCGGGGAACCGTCGCTGCGACCGGACATCGGCGACATTCTCGGGCACGCCCACCGTCGCGGCTTTCTCATCCAGATGCTGACGAACGCCACGCGCATCACCCTTCCCTTTGCCGAAACCCTGGAGCGAAACGGAGTCGCGGAAGTGGTCGTCTCGGTGTATGGGGCGTCGGCGGCTACCTATGAACGGATGACCAGCCTGGCCGGCTCGTTTTCGCAGTTTCTGCGCGGTCTGTCCTTTCTAAAGCGCCGCTCCTTCGCGGTGACCGCGCGCATGCCCGTGACCACGATCAATGCGCCCGACGTGGATGCCTGCCAGACCCTCATCCAGGCGTATGGATTCAAATTCCAGTATTGCCTCGACATCCACCCCAGGACGGATGGAGCGCTGGCGCCGTTGCAGTACCGGCTCCCTCCGGCGGAGAAGGCGGCGCTGGACCGGCGGAAGTTGGACGGCGAGTTGGCTGCGTGGATTCCGGATTCCTGCTCGGCGGACGAACCGTTTATTTCTTGCGCGTGCGGACACACCCGGTTCGCGGTCACGCCTTACGGCGACATGAATCTCTGCGTCGCGTTCCCGATGCCGAAGTATAACCTCCGCGCCGGGACCGTGCGTGCCGGTTGGGAGGTGCTCAAGCGCACTGTGGACGAGGCCCGTCCCGGCGCACAGTACGAATGCCCGAACTGCTCGGTGAATCGTTTCTGCCGTCAAGGACGCAGCGACGCCTGGCTGGAAACAGGAGACATGGGCCGCTGTCTTCCCCACTTCAAGGAATGGGCGCAGGAAATCAAGGCCGCGCATGCCCTCCTCGACCCTCGACGTCCTGCTTGAGCGCTACGAAGTCGTCAGCCGGCGCAACCGGACGGCTGTGGAGCGCTTCGCCGTCGTGGCGCAGGCCTTTCAGCAAGCCGGGGTTCGGTTTCTCCTGCTCAAGGGAGCCGACGTGCTCACGCGTCTCTATGGCGTCCATGGGGCGCGGCCACTCTCCGACGTCGATTTGCTGGTCCATGGCAAAGACCTGCCGGTCATTCACGAACTTCTGATGAGCCTGGGCTTGGCTCCGCAGATCGACGGCAATCCGTCCTACCGCTCCGCCGATGACGGCCTCGCGCTGGATCTGGTCACAGGCCTCTGGTATCTCGATGAATCGGCCCTGGCACAGCTCTGGGCTCGCGCGATCACCCGCGCCCTGCCCTCCCTGTCCATCACCTGTCTCAGCACCGAAGATCTGCTGATCCATCTCACGGCGTACGCTGTCGTGCATCGCGGACATTTGTCGCCTGCCTTCGCGCAGGATGTCCGTCTGCTCGTCGAAAAAGAAGCGCCGGATTGGGACGTCATTGTCTCGCGGGCGCAAGCCTATGGGCTGGCCGTGCCGCTCCGCTACGGGCTGGCCTATGTCCACGCACGTTTTCCGGGGACGCCGATTCCCGGCCACGTCTTTCCGGCGCTGGCACCGGCCTGCCGCCGGGAACGCCGCCTCGCGTGGCTCTTCCAGCGCCTCGTCACCGCCGCGCCCATTCCCGAGATCGGCCATCTGCTCGTGCCTCTGACGCTGCCGAACGGACGGACACTCGCGTGGCTCATCCGCACCTGTTTCCCGCCGTCCGAATTCCTGTCGTATCGCTACGGCACTGGGGCCCGGCCAATGGCATGGATCACGAGAAGTCGTCGCCTCGTGCATCTGGCCGCGTCGGGCTTGGTGCTCGCCGGCCGTCTCGTCCGCCGGCTGCTGGTTGCTGGAAAGGTCGTATGATCACGCGCCTCATCGATCGTACGGGTCGGACAACTGCGTTCGCCGTCCATGCGCTGCCTGAGCCGGTGCAGGAAACGGTCCTTGGCGGCCTGGTGCATCCGCTGGTGATCTCCTCCAGCATGGCCCCCACGCTGCTTCCCGGCGACCGGCTGGACCTGGAACCGGCGGACCAGGTCGAGACCGGCGATCTTGTCGTCTTTCGCCGGGGGACGCTGCTCGTCTGCCATCGTGTCGAGGGCCGGGCCGGCGATGCCTGGTTCATGAAGGGCGATGCGGTCACGGGATCGCCAGAACGAGTCGCGCGCCGCGACATCATCGCCAGAGTCCGAGCCGCGGACCGCGCGGGCGTCCGCGTTCCAGTCTCCCGTCGGCCGCCGGCGCAGGAGCAATCATCAGGCAGCCATCGTCCCGTCTCGAACGTGATCCCGCCGGCCGAGCGGCTGCGTGCCGCCATCGGGCGGCTGATGGCCTCGGCGACCGCCATGCCGTTGATCAGGCGACCGAGCCGCTGGCTGGTGTTCCACTTGGCGCAGGTCGATGTGCTCGAGCGGGCCCCGCTCTCTTCCTTCCGGGCCGAGGTTCGGCGTGGTAGCGTCAGGCTGCCAGACCGCGAGCGGTTGCGCCACGCTGTCGCGGCGAGGCCGGACCTCTCTCAGGTGACCCTGATCCTCCGGATCGGCCCGCTCTACCTGGGCACCTGCACGCTCGTGCCCTGGTCTTTGCGGCTGAGGCACGCCGCGTCCGCACTGGATCTCGAAACCAGCCTGCAATCGATCCGTCCGACCCCCGCAGCATTTCCGCCGGACACCAGAAACTAAGGAATGTGGATACCGGCCCTGGACTGCTCCAATTTCTTTTGTCTCATGCGGAGTTAAATACACATCCTTTTGCCGCATTTGTTCGTAGAGTGCTATAGTTGTGGCGTGTTTTAGAGGATGGCCCTGAACTCCATGGACAATCCGTCGCAACACGCCGCTTCGACCATTGACCCCAAACTCTTGGCCCGTGTGGTCAAGGGTGATCAGCAGGCGTTCAGTCAGCTGTATGACCAATCCAGCCCATTGCTCTATACCTTGGCCTTGCGGATTCTCGGCAACCGCGAGGAAGCGGCCGAGCTGCTGCAAGAGGTCTATCTGGAGGTGTGGAGAAAGGTCGCGCGCTATGACGTGGGCCGCGGCACACCGGTCGCGTGGCTCATCACCCTCACGCGCAGCCGCGCCATCGACCGGCTGCGGGCGCGCGGTTCCCGTGGCCAGCTCAACGAGCCGCTGGATCACGTCACCGCCACTCAAACGGCCGACCGCGGCCCCGGTCCGTTCGAAGCGCACGCGGACCAGGAGATGCGCAAGCTGGTCGGCAGCGCGCTCGGCACCCTGCCGCCGGCCCAGCAACAGGCGATCGAATTGGCGTACTACGAGGGATTGACGCACATGGAAATCGCCGCGCGGCTCAATCAGCCGTTGGGAACCGTGAAGACGAGGATCAAGCTCGGCATGGCGAAATTGCGCGAGACGCTGAAGCCGTGCTGGGATCAAGGTGATCGTCCATGACGCACGAGGAACTCGAAGACGCCGTTCCGCTCTACGCCGTCGGCGCACTGGAGCGGGTCGAACGCCAGGCGCTGGAGGCGCATCTGCTGTCCGGCTGCGTGGCCTGCCATACGGCTTTGAAGGAGTACCAGGCGATCGCCGCCGTGCTGCCGTTCGGGCTGGCCCCCACCGCACCGCCGCGCGCGCTCAAGGCAAAAATCCTTGCGGCCCGCACGCCGGCGGCGGTCGCCGCGGAACCGGCGGCCAAGCAAAGCCCCAGCCTGGAGCCGGGCGAATGGATGAATCACCTGTTCCCGCCGGAAACCTCCGACAGAGCGTTCTCGCTGCAATGGGCGCTGGTGGCGGCGGTCGTCGTGCTGCTCGCCGGCGGCCTGTACCTCGCCTGGGACACGTATACCCGCGTGGCCGACGACACGGCGAGATTGGCGCAACTCCAGGCGGAAGCCGACGCCGCCACGGCGAAAGTGGCCGCGCTGCAGCAGCAACTGGCGGACCGCGACAAATCATTGGCCCAGCTGCGTGACGACCTGCTGCAGCGGACCACCGAGACGACCGAATTGAAAGATCAATTGATTCAGCGGGAGGCCGAGCTGGAAGAGACACGGGTGTTGCTCGCGCAACGCGGCATCCGGCCGCGCCAGCCGCAGGACGAGTTGGCGGCCTTGTTGCGCGTGCCCGACGTCAAAGCCGTCTCGTTGACGGGGACCGACATGGCGAAGGGCGCGGCCGGCATGCTGCTCTACGACCAGCGTACGCACAAAGTCTGGCTCTATTCGGTGAACCTTCCGGAATGTCCGAACGGCACGACCTATCAGCTCTGGGCCATTCACGAGAAACCGGTCAGCGTGGGAACGTTCCATATGGACAGCGGGGAGACCGCCCACCTGCTGGTCAAGCACCTGCCCTCGTTCACCAGCGCCAAGAAATTCGCTGTGAGCCTCGAACCGCCGGGCGGCCGCCCGCAACCCACCGGCCCTCTCTATCTCGTCAGCCAATCCCAATCCTGAGCGTCTCTGTTACCGGCCTCGCGGCCTGTGCTAGAACCTATCTCAAAATAGTTGTGCCGATGAAAAAAGTCCCTATAATGCGCCCG
>CAZXRB010000065.1:0-20716 GCA_964642845.1 uncultured Nitrospira sp. | reverse complement strand
GCGACGACCGGTCCGCGGCTCGGCGGGCCGCTCGACGAACGGCTGACACCCTGGGCCGGCTATGTGCGCGAAGTGGCCAGGACGCGCCGTGGCCGCCGCGTCCATCTGGCCGACGTGTTCTGCGGGCTCTGCGGCGTGCCGCCACCCGGCCGCCCCATCGCCATCAATGCCCCGGTCGTATCGCTTCCCGCGGACCTGGCTTCCATCGGCAAACAGGCCGGCCCTTGGGTGGCGCTCATCGTCGGCGCGGGAGACGCGGAACGTGTGGTGCCGGTTCCCGTGTGGCAGGAGTGGAGCACGCGATTCCTGACGCGCGTTCCCCGCGGTCGTATCGTGCTGGTAGGTGAAGAGCGGGAGCGGGGCCGGCACATTCAGGAAGCGTTGCCGCCCTCCTTACTGGGGCGGATGTGGGATGCCACGGGGCGCACCTCGCTCCCGCAGCTGGCGGCGGTACTCCGGCGTTGCCACACCGCGATCGGCGCGGACACCGGTCCGCTGCATCTGGCGGCCGCGCTCGGCACTCATGTGATCGGCTGGTACTTCGCCCGCGCCAGAGTCCACGAAACCGGCCCGTACGGACCGCGCCACCTCGTGTGGCAGGCGGGGCGAGGCGACGAATCGCAGTCGGTTCAGCCGGACGTCTGGCCGGTGGGCGCAACGGTGGAGGCGTTGGTGACCGGCGCGCACACCGCTCCGGAGGGATGGTCGTTGTGGATCGGCCAGTGCGATCGCTGGGGCGCGTTTTACAGCGAAGCCGGTCGGGAACCGCAGCCGCCGCAAGAGCGGGAAGCGCTGTGGCACGAGCTGCACCAGGCGGCGTGATCATGGACGGCCGATGAGCTATCTGTCCCAAAATCTTGAAGGACTGCGCACCACGTCTCCGGACCTGGTGCAGGCGGTCCTCGAGGCACCCGGAGGGGCCCTCACCGTCGCGCTGGCGCGGGACGGCAGTCCCAGTGCGATGCAGGACGGGCAGTGGATTCATAGCGCCTATGATCCTTGCAAAGAAGCGCGTGTCTGGGCCGAAACACACGTGAAGGATTGGAAGCCGGGAGAACTCGGCGTCGTGCTCGGGGTGGGGCTGCTCTATCACGTCGAAGCCGTCGCCGCGATGACACCGGCCGGCGCTCGTCTCGCCGTGGTCGTGCCCGATCTGTCCCTGCTCAAGGATGCCGCCTCCGTGAGGCCGATGGGAGCCTGGTTCAACGCGGTGGAGTGGATCTGGGGCACGCCGGAATCCATGGCCGAGCGGTTGGCGGCCGACTCGGCGCCGCTCCGGTTTTTCGCCTATGCGCCGGCCGCGCAACTCCATGCCGCCGCGCATCAGCAGTTGGAGGACCGGCTGCGACAGAGGGTCGCGTCGCGACAGGGCGGGCAGCTTCACGTGTCGGTGGTCGGCCCGATGTACGGCGGCTCGTTGCCCGTGGCACGATCTGTCGTCGCGGCGCTCGAGGCGCTGGGCCATCGCGTGAGCTTCATCGACCATAGTCCCCATCATCCGAGCTACGAGCGGTTCGGCGCCTATCAAGAGGCCCGCCATCGGCTGACGATGCAGAGCCGCTTCGCCGACGTGCTGAGCCTCGGCACCATCACGCACCTTGCCGAAGATCCGCCCGACTTGGTGCTGGCGATCGCGCAGGCGCCCCTGAATCTCGCCGTGCTGGAGCACCTGCGCAAGAAGAAGTTCCTCACGGCCATGTGGTTCGTCGAGAACTACCGGCATCTGACCTATTGGCAACAGCTCGCCGCCGGCTACGACTATTGGTTCGTCATTCAGCGGGGCGCCTGTATGGAGGCGATGAGGCGGGCGGGGGCGCCGCACGTGTGTTACTTGCCGATGGCCGCGGACCCCGCCGTGCACCGGCCGGTGAGCCTGACGCCGGCCGAGCAGGACGAATTCGGCGCCGACGTCTCCTTTGTCGGGGCTGGATACGCCAATCGCCGGACGTTGCTGCCGCAATGGCGGTCCGACGCCTGGACGTTCAAGCTGTGGGGCAACGAATGGATGGGCGCGGGGGACTTAGCGGGGGTGCTGCAGCGGAGCGGCGCGCGCATTGACACGGACACGTGTGTGAAAGTGTTTTGCGCGACGAAGGTCAATCTCAACCTCCATTCCTACTCGGGCGACGGCTTGGATCCGCAGCCGGATTTCGTCAATCCCCGCACGTTCGAGCTGGCCGCCTGCGAAGCGTTCCAACTCGTGGATCACCGGACACCGCTGGCAGACCTGTTCACGGGCGAGGAAATGATCACGTTTCAGCAGGCTGCGCAGGTGCCCGGCCTGCTTCGGACGTGGCTCGAGGATCCGGGCGGAAGGCGGGCGGTGGCCCAGGCGGCCCGCGCCCGCGTGTTGCGGGACCACACCTATGCCCATCGGATGCGCACGCTCCTGGCGCAGATCGGTCTGCAGCAACCGGATCGCGTCGGCGCGGTGCTGCGAGGCGAGCGGACTGCCGGCGCGCTCGCCGCACAGGCCGCCGGCGTTCCGCCGCTGGACCGGCTCCTCCGGCAGTTCCCGAGCGGCCGGCGGGTGGAATTGAAAGACCTCGCGGCGCACATCCGCGCGCAGGGCCGCGGACGGGCCTTGGCCCGCGAAGAATTGCTGATTCTCATGCTGGACAGTTATCGCGCCGAATCCCGCGACCTCGTATGACCCAGCAGGTGCTCATCCTCAACATCACGCGCATGGGCGATCTGGTGCAGATGGGCGCGTTGTTGGCCCGTCTGCAGGAAGAGTGGCCCGGCGCGGCGGTCGATCTGGTGGTCGATCGGCAGTTCGCGCCGGTGGCGGCCATGCTGCGAGGGTTGCGCGACGTCATCGCGCGGGACTTCCATCAGCTCATCGACGACAGCCGCGCCGCGGTGAAAGACGCCGTCGCTCTCTACCGGGACGCCGAAGCGTGGGCCGGCCCGCTGCGCGCACGCGGCTACGATCGCATCATCAACCTGACGTTCAATCGTCCCAGCGCTTTGCTGGCCTCGTACATCGGCGCGCCGGACATCCGGGGCGCGCGGAGCGCCTGGGACGGGGGCGGCGTGATCGACAATCCGTGGATGGCCTACTTCACCGACATCCACCGTTTCCGGCGGCTGAACCGCTTCAACCTCGTGGATGTCTATGCCTTGGGCGGCAGCACGACCGGTTCCTTCGCGCCCTTGCACGTCACCGTGCCCGCTGATGCGCAGGACTGGGCGCGCCGGTTCCTGCGGGCGACGAAGCCGGAAGCGGGTGACTGGATCGCCGTGCAGGCGGGCGCGAGCGAGGTCATGAAGGCATGGCGGCCTCAGCATTTTGGAGCCGCGCTGGCCCTGCTGAGCGCGCGCTGGCGCGGCGGCCTGCTCTTCATCGGCGCCGCATCCGAGCGGGATACGATCGCGCACGTGGTGCAGGCCTACCGCGAAGCCGGCGGCACGAGCGTGATCAAGAACGCCGTCGGCCAGACTTCCTTGGCGCAGTTGACCGCATTGCTCGCCGAGTGCCGGCTGCTCCTCACGAACGACACGGGGCCGATGCATCTGGCCGTGGCGGTCCAGACACCGGTGATCGATGTGTCGGTGGGCCACGTAGATTTTCGGGAGACGGGCCCCTATGGGCCGGGACACTGGGTGGTCCAACCGGAATTGGACTGCGCGCCCTGCGGTTTTGAGCAGGTTTGCGCGCATCAGGCGTGCAAAGACCGCATTCCCGTGGAGTTGCCCGCGCAGCTGGCGCTGTATGCCTTGGGTTGCGGCGACCGTCCTGCGGCCGTCGGATGCCGGCTCTACCGATCCGATGTCGACGAAGACCGACTGGGCGCGTTTCGGCTCGTCGCCGGAATCGAGCAGCCGGCGGCGGCCTGGTACGCAGCCTACTGGCGCCGCTATTGGTACGAGCAGTTTACGGGGCAGCCCAGCCGTTGTCCGGCGCCCGCCGGTCTGCCGCCCGACGCCGGTGACGCGGCTGCGCGGATGCAATCCGTACTGGCGCTCATGAATCGGCTGTGCCGCCGGGCGGACGAGATCGTCCGCGTCGCACAGGCCACGCCGCCGGTGATCCCGACTCTGCGCCGGTTGCAGCAGGCGCAATCCGAGGACCGCGATCGTCTCGCGGCGCTGGGCATGGCCGCCTTCGCGACGGCCCCCTGGACGGCCGCCTTCCTACGGAGCCTGCATAACGACAACGTCCAGGGGCTGGCGCCGCTCAGCCGCTATCACGCCGAGGTCTGCCATGTGTGGCGTCGGCGGCTCGGCGATCTTCACCGGCAACTCTTTCGTGCGGCCAGTAGCGCGGCATCGACGGGTCTCGCGATGGTCACGGATGCACATCCCGTCACGATCGGCTAGGAAAGGAGCGCATCATGGAAGTCGTGCTCGATCAAGAACAGTGGGAGGCGGGGTCGCAGGCCACCCTCGGTGACGTGCTGGCGGACATCAGCGAGCGGGCGCATGCGCGGGCCAGGCTGGTGACGTCGGTGCAGCTCGATCAGCGGCGGTTGACCGACCGCGATTTGGATGCCGGTCTCCTGGCGGAACCGTCGCACAGGTTCAGCCGGCTCACGGCGACGTCACAGACCATGGACGACATCCTGCAATCCGCCCAGGGCACGATTCGCCGGTATCGCGAGGCTGTCTGGCAGGAGGGCGCTCGGCTCTTGAGCGGTCTGCGCGTCGGCGGCCAGCGCCTGACGGCCCTGGATGCCTGGCTGGGGCAACTGGCGGATTACCTGGAACTGGTGGAAGGGACGAAATCCGCATCGCCTTCGGTGAAGGGCGGCGGCGAGTTGGCCCGGTGGGTGCAGGAACTCGTCGCGGCCAGGACGTCGGAAGATGCCGTGCGCATGGCGGATGTGCTGGAGTACGAGTTGCTCCCCCGCTTGGCGGCCTGATGATGCCTGCCCGTTGCTGTCCGTTTCCGCAGGCGGCGTGCCCTCCCTCGTGATTGCGCCGGGGCTCAAGTCGCTCCCGATTCAGCCGATAAGGCAAGCAATCGGCTCACAGGCGTGAGCGGGAAACGCGCTTCTGCACGGACGCCGGAAGCGAGGCAGTCGGATCACGCGTTTGTCTCAAGGAGGAAGGGTCCATGGCACTTATCGTGAACAACAATCCCGCATCCATCGCGGCCCAGCGGAACCTGAACGTCAACACGCAGGGCCTCGGCCGGTCGGTCGAGCGGCTCTCGTCCGGCCTTCGGATCACGCGCGCCGCGGACGATGCGGCGGGTCTCGGCTTGTCCGAAACCTTGCGCGCCCACATCCGCAGCATCAACCAGGCGGTCCGCAACTCGTCCGACGGCATCAGCTTGACGCAGATCGCCGACGGCGCGGCGGCCACCATCGGCTCGCTGCTGCCGCGGCTCCGCGAATTGGCCTCGCAGTCGTCCAGCGGGACGGTGGGCGCCACCGAGCGCTCGTACATCGATCAGGAGTTTGTGGCCTTGCGTTCCGAAATCGACCGGATCGCCAGCGTGACGGAATTCAACGGACAAGCGCTGACCAGTGGCAGCACCATCAGCTTCACGATGCAGGTCGGGTTCAAGAGCGGGACGGGCAACACGCTGTCCATGGACTTGAACCAGCTCACGATCTCCGCGCTGGGCATCAGCAGCGTGAACGTGTCCACGTCCGCCAACGCGCAGAGCGCGTTGAGCAACATCGACAGCGCCATCAGCGCGGTCGCCACGGCCCGCGCCGAATACGGGTCGCTGCAGAACCGCTTCGAAGCCACGATCGCGAACCTGGAAATCTCCAGCGAGAACCTCACCGCGGCCGAATCCCGGATCCGCGACGCGGACATCGCCTATGAGACGTCCCAGTTCACCAAGAACCAGGTCCTGGTGCAAACCGGCATCGCCGTGCTCGCGCAAGCGAATACGCTGCCGCAGCAGGCACTGGCGTTGCTCCAGTAACCGAGGTCTTTCGGGGTCGCGCCCGTTCGTCCTGAGCGGGCGCGGCCCCGATAGGCGTCCAAGGAGGCTGCCATGATTCACCGCGTGACATCCAAGGCAGATCTCCTGACCACGCCGAGCCGAGGGAGTGAACCGGTCGAGCCGGCCGCCGCACAGCCGCCGGCGGCAAGGACGCAGCCTGGTTCCGCGCAGCCTCAAGCCGCCCCGGTCGATCGCCCGGCGATCGACCGGGCGGTGGCGAAGGTCAGCGAGGTGCTCGCCAGGGCGGATCCGCGCCTGAAGATCGAGGTCGACGACGAAACCGAACGGGTCGTCGTGAAGATCGTCCGCGAGGATTCCGGCGAGGTCATCCGACAGATTCCGCCCGAGGAACTGCTGGAGCTGGAGCGATACCTGTCCAGCGGCAAGGGGCTGCTGCTGGAAGAGCGGGCATAGGCCAGGGCAAGGAGCGCCAATGGCGACGGTGAGTTTCGGAGGGCTCGGCAACGGACTCGACTTCGGTCAAGTCGTCGATCAGTTGGTCAAGGTCTCCCGCATCCCCGTGGATCGCCTCACGGCCAAGAAGGCGACGCTCAATTCGAAATCCACCGACTATGCCACGCTAAGCACGAAGCTCATCGCGTTGCAAAGCGCATCCGACGCCTTGCGTTTGCCGAGTCTCTTCGATCGCACGAGCGTCTCCGTCAGCGATCCCACCGTGTTGTCGGCCGCCGGCTCGTCCACCGCGACCGCCGGAACCTATACGGTGAGGGTGTCCCAGCTGGCCCAAGCGCATCAGATGACCAATCGCGCCGCGACCGCGGTGGCGTCGACGACCACCGACATTGTGGGCGGGGGATCGGGCACCTTCAGCTTCACCGTGGCCGGGGGCGCGACGCAGACCGTGACGCTCGCCGAGACGGCCACGCTGGAAGATCTGCGCGCCGCCATCAACGATCTCGGGGCGGGCGTGAGCGCCTCGATTGTGAATACCGGCACGGAGGCCGCGCCTGCCTACCGCCTGGTGCTCACCGCCACCAGCACCGGCGATGTGAACGACATCGCGATTGTCGCGGACACGACCACCCTCGATTTCCTCAATGCCGGCGGCACCGGCGGGATCGACACGTTGCAAGCGGCGCAGGATGCGATCGTGGTAGTCGGCAATCCCGCGCTGAACCCCATCACGATCCAGCGGAGCGGCAACACCATCACCGACGCGATCGCCGGCGTGACCCTGACCCTGACGGGCACCACGGGAGCGGATACGGTCTCCGTCAACGTGTCGCAGGACGCGGCCGCGGTCAAAGCGAACATCAAGGCACTGGCCTCGGCTTACAACGAGGTCGTGAAATTCATCAACGAGCGCGATACCTATGATGTGACGACCAAGAAGGGCGGCCTCTTCTTCAACGAGCCGACCGTTCGGACCGTGCTCGGCCAGATCCGCGCGGCGCTCTCCACGAGCGTCCCCGGCTTGACCACGTTCCAGACCGTCGGCCAGATCGGCTTCAAGACCGAGCGGGACGGCACGGTCACCATCGACGACGCGAAGCTGGACGCGGCGTTCAGCACAAGCTATGCCGCCGTCAAGAGTCTGTTCACGCGGCAAGCCGCGACCACCGGAATCGCCCAATTGTTGGTGGACGCCGTGGATACGCTCGACGACGCGGTATCGGGGGCGGTCACCCTGCGGAAGAACGGGCTGACCGCCCAAATTTCTGATCTGTCCGACGAGATCGCGAGAAAAGAGGATGTCATCGCCCAGTACGAGGAGCGGCTGCGGCGCCAGTACGCGGCGCTCGACGGCCTGCTGGGGCGCCTCCAGAGCCAGATCGGATTCCTCCAGGCCAACAGCGCGTCGAGGAACAAATAGGAGGGGGCAAGGAAGCACGCGATGGGCACACACTACACACGCCAGTATCAGCAAACGCAAATTCTCACGTCCTCGGGGGTGCAAATCGTTGTCTTGCTCTATGACGCGGCCATTCAATCCATCGAGTTGGCGCGCCGGGCGATCGAGACGAACGACCTGCGGGACAAGGGACGGTTTCTCGGACGGGCCATTTCGATCGTCGGCGAACTCAACAGCGTGCTCGACTTCGAACGGGGCGGGGACATCGCGCCGTCGCTGCACCGGCTGTACGACTATATGCTCACCGAGCTCGTCGCGGCCAATGCGCGGCACAACACGCGGCATCTCGAGGGCCCGCTGCGGTGCCTCACCACGCTGCGCGAGGCCTGGCGGGAAGTGGCGGCGCAGCAGCAGGCTCCAGCGGCGGCGGCGCGGTGAGCCGATGACGGAGCACGGCGATGCGCTCGATCAAGTCTGGGCGCTCACCTCGGCCGCCGCCGCCGCCGCGGCGCGCGGTCGATGGGATGTCGTAGATGCCTGCTATCGCGACCGCCAAGGCCTGTTGCCGACCCTTCGCCTGTCTGCCGAGCAGGTGGAGCAGCTGGCGGCCATCGACCGTGTGGTGGGGGCGCAGGCGTCGGTGGCACAAGCGGCCGTGGCGGAATTGATGCGCGAGGCGGCGGCCCTGCGCCGGCGGATAGCCGGCCTCCGTCAAGCACAAGGCACAGTGCCCGCGACCTCACGGATGATCCGCTTGGAAGGGTAGCCGTTCAGCGGGCCATTCTCCTGAGACGACGGGGCGGCACCTCGCTCAGTCCGCAGGCGACGGAGAACGCCGGTCCCGAGGGAGCCACGATGGCGATCGACGTGACGCAGATTCACAATATCGTGCGCACGTATCATCGGGCGCTGGACGAGGCGCACGACCGGCGCGCCGTACCCGCGGCCTCCGATCCAGCCGTCCGGGAAGATCGCGTATCTGTCTCCCGGGAGGCCAGGCGGCGCAGTGAACAGGCACAAACTCGCGAAGGAACGGCACCACGTTCATGACGGCCCAGAGCGCCATACCGATCGCGCTGGTCGCGGGTCCGCGGCTTCGCGGACACCGCTTCTGGGCGGGGGGCGATGCCTGGAGCATACGCCCGTACGAACGGCGGGCCTTTTCCCCCTCCGAACATCTGACCGCCGATATTCCGGTGGTCCTCTATGAGGCCGGCGCGCGCCTGGCGGACACCTGCCGATTCCTGGATCTGGTGGCGCAGGCGCGCCACGACGCCTGCGTGATCGTGCTTGGACGAGCCGCGAAAGCCGATCATGTGGCGCACGTGCTGCGCCACGGCGCGTTTGATTACGTTACCTGGCCGTGCTCCCCTTCTCGGTTGAAGGAATCGATCGCGGCTGGTTTGGCGAACCGCCGCGCCTTTCTGCAGGTTCGAGATTTATCGGACGAGCTCGCCCGCGCCAATCAGGCGCTGGCGCAGGACCGGAATATGCTCGCCGCATGCAACCGCACGCTCGCGGTCCTCCATCAACTCACGAACGCGCTGGCCGCCTCGCTGGACCAGGAGGCGATCGTCTCCGCGCTGTTCAGCCATCTGCGTCCGTGGCTGCATCCCGCGTCGCTGGCTCTGGCGCGCACCGATCCGGAATCCGTATGGATCTGGTCGCCGTCGTCTGGATCACGGGGGGAAGCCGGCTTGCGAGCCAGGGTCTTGGCGCAACTCCCCCGCACGCCGAGCTGGCGAACATCGACCAATGTCCCACTTCGGTTGGTCCACTCCTCGGGGTCTCTGGCAAGGGCGGATCGCAGGCCGGCGGCGGGTCCTGGCGGGCCGTATCGTTACCAGGTTCCTCTTTGCATCGGCCCGCATGCCGCCGGTTTGTTGCATGTGGAGCGGGCCGAACCGTTTACCGATCAGGAACAGCAGTTGCTGACGACCGCGGGAGCGTCGCTCGCGCTGGCCCTGCGGAACGCGGACAGCTATCAGCAGATCCAGCAGGCCGCGCTCCGGGATCCACTGACCGAGGTGCTGAACCGGCGTGCCCTTGACGGCCCCTTGACGCGCGAGTGGCGGGCCGGCCTGCGATACGGGACGCCGGCCTGTCTGCTGCTGCTGGATCTGGATTATTTCAAGACGGTCAATGATGTGTTGGGACACGTGGCCGGGGATGAGGTGCTGAGGCAGGTGGCCCGCCTGGTTCAGAACACGGTGCGGGAGGTGGACAGCGTCGTCCGGTACGGCGGGGAGGAGTTCGCGATCGTGCTGCCGCATACGGACGTGGCGCAAGCGCGGCGGCTCGCCGAACGGATTCGCGCCGCGGTCGAGCGCCAAGCGTTTCGACTCGCCGACGGGCATGCACGGCTGACTGTGAGCATCGGCCTCGCCTCGGTGCGCGGCGCGCACATTCGATCGACCGCGCACTGGATCGCCGCCGCCGACGCGGCGCTGTACGCGGCGAAGTCCCAAGGTCGCAACCAAGTGGTGACCCATCATGCCGGGGCGCCGGTTCCGCCTTCCGCGGCCGCGCTCTGCGGGGCGGCGTGACGGCCGCGCCATGCCATGCCGGCGTACACCATGATGTCCACGCCTCCCGAGATCCTGTCCGACGAGCGCCGCGAATGGATCCGCATCGACGATCAGCTCCTGCTCGAATACCGGCGCCTGACCGATCCCGTCGACGGCCCGCCTGCCGGGCTGGGGCCCGTGACGCAGGACATGATCGCGGCGGCCGTGAACAAACCCACCGCCGATCTGCTCGCGCGCTCCGGGGAGATGCTCGTGGGCTCGCCGATCCTGCCGTGGATCAGGAAAGTCGATTGGTTGCTCGAGATCCTGCTGAAGGCCATGGCGATGCAACATCCGGAAGCCATGTCCATCGCCCGGGTGACGACGGTGAACATCAGCGGAGGCGGGATCAGTTTTTCGGCGCCCCGCGCGTTCGCCGTCGGCGAGTGCCTCGCCTTGAAACTGGTGCTGCCGCCCTTTACGCCGATTCAGGCCGTGGCCAAAGTGATCCGGGCGACGCCTGAGGCGGACGGCGGCGGATTCGTCATCGCGACACAGTTCCAGGACCTGGCGGCCGACGATCAAGAGCACATCATCCGCCACATCATCCAAGCCCAAGCCGAACGGTTGCGGGCGCGCCGCCAAACGGCGTAAAGACCGCCATCGGTCACGTCAACGGCCCATTCTTTCCAGTGACTGATGACCGGTGACCAATGCTAGGCGGCTTCAGAAGAGCTGGCGGGAGACATGGAGAGCAGCACCGCCAGCGCGTCGGCGATGCGGCCGAGCGCCAGGGCGGCGGGAGAGGCCGGTTCGCTGTCGACCACGGGCAGGTAGGATCGGACGGCCCGCTCCATGGCGGGATCGTCGGGAATCTCGCCGAGCAGCGTCAAGTCGCCGCCCACGTAGGCCTTGAGCAGTGTTCTGAGTTGCAGCACGTTGACCCGCGATCGGCCCGATATGCGGTTCAGCACCAAGGCCGGTCGGAACGCGCGCAGGGCGGCTTCCGCCACGCCGCGACCCGCCTCGTCCGTCTTGCCCGCCGCGTCCAGCACTTCCTCCACGCTGCTGAAGTCGCGGTCCAAGAGCGCGTCCGTCATGGCGTCGCGCGCCAAGAAGCACGACAGCACGCGCCGGACGGCCGCCAACTTGATGAATCGGTAGAGATCCAGAACCGACGTGGGATCGGGCGTGGCCACGGCGACGTGATGGTCGGCCATGAGGAAGAAGTCCAACGCATGGTAGTTCGTGCCGGCGCCGATGTCCGCCACGATGACGTCGGCCTCCACCTCCTGAAAATGCCGAATCAGACGTTTCTTCTTTGAGTAACTCAGGTTGGCGGTGGCCAGCGTATCGCCCGTCCCCGCGATGAGTTTGAGGTGAGGATGGATCGGTAGCGGCTGGGCCAGCGCATCCAACCGGTCGACGCGGCGGGCCAGGAAATCGGTGAGGGTCCGCTCGGGATGCAGCAGTCCGAAGAGAATATGGCTGTCCGCTCCCCCGACGTCGAGGTCCGCCAAGACCGTGCGCCGGCCTGTTTTGGCGAGCAAGAGCGCGAGGTTGGCGGCGACCACGCTCTTTCCGACGCCCCCCTTGCCCGATGCGACCGAAACGATCCGACCCATTGCGCCATGTTCCTGTTGGTTGGAGCTGTGTCGGTCGTTCTGTCGTGAAACCTGAGGGTGTCTATCTGGTGTGTCATCCATCTGGGCTATTTCGTCCAAAGACCAGACAGACCAGACAGACCAGATAGACCAAATAAACCGATCACAGCCGGCACTTAAGTTTTGCATCGACGCCACCGATATCGCATTCGCTATGAACAACGCATTGAGCGCGGCAACCCAGACCCGTCCAGAGGGGATCGCAGCGGTCGACGGTGAGATTTTGACCGTCATGGAAGTGGCCAGGTTTCTCCGGGTCCCGAAGTCCACGGTCTACAAGCTCGCCCGGCTCGGCGAACTGCCGGCTTCCAAGATCGGCAAGCATTGGCGGTTCCTCCGCCATGACATTCATGAATGGATGCATAGCCGGTCGCAGCACAGCTGACGGTCTCTGGACCCTGTATTCGCAGACGATGGAGCGGAATCACGCGGGACACGTCCGCACGCGGGATGGTGTCCGAGGCCGGCGCCACCGCGACACGCAGACGAGGGGGCCGGCGTCGAGACGTGCATCCTCGCCCGCCGACAGTCCCCACCTCTGAGATAAGACAGCCATCACCGAGCGATCATCTGAAGGAGGAATCGTTATGCCCGCCGATCCGAACATGAAGATCCTCATCGTCGATGACATGGCGACCATGAGGCGAATCGTCAAAAACATCCTGAAGCAACTCGGTTTCGCCAACACCGAGGAGGCCGAGAACGGGCAGGAGGGGCTCCAGAAGCTGCGCGCCGACACCTACGGTTTCGTCGTATCCGATTGGAACATGCCGGTCATGACGGGCATCGATATGCTGAGGGCGATCCGGTCGGACGACAAGCTCAAGTCGATTCCGGTGCTCATGGTCACGGCGGAGGCCCAGCAGGCCAATTTGGTTGAAGCCATCCAGGCCGGCGTCAGCAACTACATCGTGAAGCCGTTTACCGCGGAAACTATGCAAGAGAAAATCGCCAAGATCTTCAAATAAGTCATGGCCGACGCCGACCGGCGCCTGCGAGACCGAGGCGATCCCGGGCGATTCGGAAGGGGAGGGCATCGTGGAGAACGGCAGCAATAAATTATACGAAGAGCTCGGCGAGCTTGCGCGGTTCATCGAAAACGCCATGCGCAAGCTGAATGAAATCAGCGCGCCCATCGTCGGAACGAGCGCACAGCTTCCCCAAGCCGCGTTCCACCTCGCCGACCTCAACAAGATGACGGAAGATGGCACGCTGGAGGTCATGCGGCTGACGGAGATGATCCAGGACAATCGTGGCCGAGCCGTGAAAGAGTTGGCCGCGATCGTGGACACGCTGGAGGCGGTGGATTGCCCGACCCTGGCACGGCGGGTCAAGAAAACAATCCTTGACTTGTCTCAGGACGACAAACACCTGTCAGAGATCATGACGGCGCTGTCGTTTCAGGACCTCGTCGCGCAGCGCGTGAAGAAATTGGTGGCGATTCTCGATGATGTGCAGAGCAAATTGATGGAGCTCGTGGTGGTGTTCGGCGTTCACAAGGCCGGTGCGCAGCGAGAGGGAAAGGCCGGCGATCTTCTCAAGCAGTTGGAAGCTTCAAAAACAGCGGCGATGAAACAGAATGTGGCAGACGAAATTTTGGCGCAGTTCGGATTCACATAAGCCCGCTCCGCGCCGGCGCCGGGACGTGCGAAGGCGTTAGCGGGAGCCTTCGGGAGAAGGCGGCGGGGGAAGCGCAGACGGGGGCTTATCCAGCATCTTTTGCAGCACCTGAGCGGTCTCATGCAGGAGATCGCATGCGCAGACGAGGGTCTGCTGAAATTGACGCATCGCCTCCTCCCATTGTCCCGCTTCCTGGAGCGCCCGGAACCGGTGATGTTGCGCATCGAGAATCGCCTGTTTGGCATCGAGCATCAAGGTGTCCAACGGTTCCATGGGATTTCCTTTTGAGCGACAGCCTACCAGCGGGCCACGGCCAAAGCAAACGAGAAAGAGCCGTACAGTGCGCGGTGACAGAGTGGCCGTAATGAAGTTGATTTCCAGCGCGTTATGGACATAGCAACCATTCTGGGGATTGTCATTGCCGTCGGCGCCATCGTCGGAGGGCAAGCGCTGGAGGGCGGGCATCTCAGTTCGATCCTGCAATTGACCGCCTTCATTATCGTCATCGGGGGCACCATCGGCGCCTGCTGCGTCCAGAATCCATTGCCGGTGGTGTTCAAGGCCGTCGGGGCGCTTTCCCTCGCGATCGGCGGCCCGCACATCGACAACAAGGCGACGATCAAACTGATCCTGGACCTCGCCAATGTGTCGCGGAAGCAAGGGCTCCTGGCGTTGGAAGGAAAGTTGAAGGACATCAAGGACCCCTTCATGAAGAAAGGAGTCCAGCTCATCGTCGACGGCACCGACCCGAAAGCCGTGCACGAGATTCTCGAGATCGAAGTGGAGCATCACGAAGAAGAAGGCGTCGTGGCCGCGAAGGTGTGGGAGGCGGCCGGCGGATACGCGCCCACCGTCGGCATTCTGGGCGCGGTGCTCGGCTTGATCCACGTGATGGAAAACCTGGCGGACCCCTCGAAGCTCGGCGGCGGCATCGCGGTGGCCTTCGTGGCCACCGTGTACGGCGTGGGCGCCGCCAATCTCTTGTTCTTGCCGTTGGCCAACAAGATCAAGTTCAAGCTCAAGGAGGAAGCCGGCGCCCGCAACATGATCATCATGGGGCTGGTCGGGCTCGCGCAGGGCGAAAATCCAAGACTGCTCCAGGAAAAGCTGGAGAGCTTCCTGCCGCACGGGGAACGGGTGAAGGAGACAAAAAAATGATCTGATGATTTTGTGATCTGTTGATCTGATGATTGAGAGATAACTTCAAGCCACTAGTCAAATCAACAGATAAGTACCCGTCATGGCGAAAAAGAAACACGAAGAGCACGAAAATCATGAGCGCTGGCTGGTGTCGTACGCCGACTTCATCACGCTGCTGTTCGCATTCTTCGTCGTGATGTATTCCGTCTCGGCGGTGAACGAGGGGAAGTTCCGCACCGTCAGTGAATCGATCAAGGCGGCGCTCCATCCCATCGCGAGCCGCGAAGCCTCCGCCCTGGCGTTCAATGTCGGGGAAAACCGCCCGTCACTGGTGGCGCCCAATCTTCCCGGCACGAAAGAGGTGGCCATCCGGCGTCTGCGGGAATTCGTCAAGAGCATGCAGGCCATGTCGCAATTCGCCCTCATCCACATGATGGAACGATTGGACGGGACCGTCGTCATCACCATTCCCGACCAAGTGCTCTTCAACAGCGGAGAGGCCGCCATGAAGCCGGAAGCGCTCCCGTTCCTGCAGGGACTCGCCGAGGTCATGATCGAGCTGAACCGGCAGGTCCGCGTGGAAGGGCACACGGACAACGTGCCGATCCGCACGACCCAGTTTCCGTCGAATTGGGAGCTCTCGGCCACTCGCGCCGTCATTGTCGTGCGGGTGCTGACGGAGCTGTACGGCGTCCCGCCGGCGCATCTGGCTGCGCTGGGTTATGGCGACTCGCGCCCGCTGGCGCCGAATCTGAATCCCGAACAGCGGGCCAAGAATCGGCGTGTGGAGATCATCATCATCGATGACGGCACGGGGGCTCCCCCACCGGCGGTGACGCACGCCGATTCCGATGGCCTGGGAGAACATGAAGACGGCATGTCCTCCGGCATGGCGGTCGATGATCCGATCGGGAGCCCCGCCCTGCCGCCGCGATGAGGAAGCGGGCTTCTGCGGCGTCAGCGGGTCAGCCCGGACGTCCTCAAGTATCAGGCGGAACCAACCGATACCGGTCACACATTCCGCGTGTGCCGGCGGGACGGCTCAACGAGCCGTATCCGGGACGATCGGGAAAGCGTGATGAGTGACCACTCCAAACACTACGCTCCAAAAGGAGACCTCACCATATTCGAGGCGGCCGCGTTCAAGGACGCGCTCACCGCTCTGCTGTCGCAGGACGGTCTGGTCTGCCTCGACCTTGCCGGCGTCAAGCGCGTCGATACCGCCGCCATCCAGCTGATGTGGTCGGCGAGGAAATCAGGCCGGCTCTTGGTCACCAACATTCCCGCGCCGCTCGCCGCGAACATGAAGAATCTCGGGTTCAACGAACCGTTGAGTGAATAGATGACGGACGATCCATGTCGAGCTTGGAAATCATTCGCGACCTGCGCCATTCCGTTGATTCCCGTGCTGATCCGCCAGATGACCGCCGTCACCGAGCAGACCGAAGAAGCCGCCATGAAACTCATGGCCACGCTGCAAACCATTGCGGAACGGGCGAACCGCCAGGCCGACAACGTGATGCAGGTCGCGGGCCGCGCCACCGAAGGGCAGGAGGGAGGCGGCGGGGAGCGCGATTGGCAGGTCTCGCTGCGTGCCAAGCAACAGGCCGACGAGCTGTCGAACGACGTCGGCCAGCTCGTCATGGCGATGCAATTCCAGGACATCACGCGCCAGAGGCTGGAGCACATCGAGCAGGCGCTGAGGCAGCTGCGCGACCATTTTCAGCATCTGGTCGAAGGCCGGCCGGACGAGGATTTGCAGGACAGTCTGTCGCTCCTCAAGAATCTGGAGCACCGGTACACGATGGAAGCCGAGCGGCGCGTCCATGCGGACGCCGGCGGCGGCGCGCGGCGGCGCCCTCAGGCAGCCGCGGCCGGAACGGGAAATGCCGAGGACGCGGTGACGCTGTTCTAGAATCAGGCGGACGATTCATCACAGGCCATCGGGGAGCGCGCTATGCCCAAGACCGCACTAGTCGTCGATGATTCACCCACCATGCGCCAAATGGTGGCGTTCACCCTGGCCAATGCCGGCTTTACGGTGCTGGAAGCGGAACATGGAAAAGACGCCGTGAAGAAAGTCGCCGGCATGCCCAAGATGGACATCGTCGTCACCGATCTGAACATGCCGGAAATGGACGGCATCACGCTGATCAAAGAATTGCGGAAAATGGCGGCCTTCAAGTTCACGCCGATTCTCATGTTGACGACTGAATCAGCCGTCGACAAGAAAACGGCGGGAAAAGAGGCCGGCGCCACGGGATGGATCGTGAAGCCGTTCAACCCGGAACTGCTGCTGAAGACCATCGCCAAGGTGCTGCCGGCGTGACGGCGTGAAACGTATCTCGTGAAGCGTGTCTCGTTGCGAGATGCGAAATACGAACGACGAGAGACGAGAGACGAGAGACGCTTCACGACCGACGAGGGGCAGTATGAGCAACGAGTTCTCGCAATTCCAGGAAACCTTTTTCGAGGAAGCCGCAGAGCACCTGGCCATCGTCGAAGAGGGATTGCTAGCCCTCGAGCAGCACCCGGAGGACGTGGATCTTCTGAACAAGATTTTCCGTTCGGCGCACTCCATCAAGGGCACCAGCGGGATGTTCGGCTTCAACGCCATTGCGCAGTTCACGCACAAGATGGAGACGCTCCTCGATCTGCTGCGCAACGGGCAGAAAGTCGTGACCCCGCACATCGCGGACCTCCTCCTCAAGTCGACCGACTGTTTGAAAAGCTTGATCGAAGCGGCGAAGGACAATGCGCCGATCGACGACGCCACCGTCCAACGGCTCGCGGCGGAACTGGCCGCCTCCCAGGACGCCTGCGCCGGCGCTCCCGGAGCCAAGCCGGCGGAGAGCTTCAAGAAGGCGGCGGGGGGGCGGTCCCGCGTCTATACCATCGCCTGGACGCCTCCGGCCTGGTTGTTTCAGCGGGGACTCGATCCACTCCAGATCTTCAAGGAGCTGGGAGACCTGGGCACGTTGTCTCGGGTGAGCGTGGATACGGCCACGTTGCCGGAGCTGTCCGAGATCGATCCGGAGATCTGCCATCTCTCCTGGACGATGACGTTGGAAACCGTGAAGGACCGTCCGGTGGTGGAGGCGGCGTTCGAATTCGTCCGCGAAGACAGCCGGCTCACGATCGAAGAAAGGCATGAGGCAAGGGGCCAGGGGCGAGAGGAAACCAAACCCCTAGCCGCTGGCCCCGCGCCACGAACCTCTGGCGATGGCGAGCCCAAGCCCCTCGGCGAGATCCTCGTGGAAAGCGGTGCTGTCACCCGAGCCGACCTGGACAAGGCGCTGTCGCAGCAGAAGCGCGTCGGCGAAATTCTGGTCGAGCACAAGGCGGTCACCCCCCAGCAGGTCGAGCAGGCGTTGCAGCGGCAGAGGCAGCAAGAGTCCGCCGTCCAAGCGAAAAAAACCGATACGGCGTCCATTCGCGTCGATACGGCCAAGATCGACAAGCTGATCAACCTCGTCGGCGAGCTGGTGATCACGCAATCGATGCTCAGCGACCTGGGATCGCGGTTCGACATGAGCCAGCTCCCGCTGCTGCTCGAGCGGGTGGCCCAACTGGAGCGGAACACCCGGGAAATCCAGGAGCGTGTCATGGGCATCCGCATGCTGCCGATCGGCACCGCCTTCAGCCGCTTTCCCCGGCTGGTCCGGGATCTGGCCACGAAGTCCGGAAAGAAGATCCAACTCCTCCTCTCGGGGGAGGAAACCGAACTCGACAAGACCGTCATCGAGTCCATCGGCGATCCGCTCACGCATCTCGTCAGAAACTCCGCCGATCATGGTCTCGAGCTGCCGGATGAGCGGCTCGACAACAATAAGCCAGAAATCGGCACCATCCGGCTCAACGCCTTCCATGAAGGGGGCAACATATGCATCACGGTGGAAGACGACGGGCGAGGCCTGAGTCGCGACAAGATTGTCGCCAAGGCCGTCAAGCAGGGCTTGATCAGTGAAAATGACAAGCTGTCCGACGATCAAATCTGGGCGCTCATCTTCAAACCCGGATTCTCGACGGCCGACAAGGTCACGGATGTCTCGGGCCGCGGCGTCGGCATGGACGTGGTCAAGCGCAACATCGAGGGGTTGGGCGGGACCGTCAGCATCAAGACGGCTCACGGCAAAGGCACCACTTTCACCCTGAAGTTACCCCTGACGCTGGCGATCATCGACGGCATGACCGTGCGGGTGGGCAAGGAGACCTACATCGTCCCCCTGCTCTCCATTTTGGAGTCCATTCAGCCGAAGCCGGATTCGGTCAAGACGGTGGTCGGCAAGGGCGAGCTCGTGAACGTGCGCGGCAGCTACCTGCCGATGATCCGGCTCTACGAAACCTTCTCGCTGACTCCCGAACATACCGTGCCCGGCGAAGCCATCTTGTTGATCCTGGAGGCGGAGGGAGAGCGGGTGGCCGTCATGGTCGATGAAATTCTCGGACAGCAGCAAGTCGTCATCAAGAGCATGGAACAGAACTTCCGCAAAGTGGAAGGCATCGCCGGCGCCACCATTCTGGGCGATGGGACGGTGGGGTTCATCCTCGACGTGCGAGGCCTCCTGGAAATCGCCAGACACGGAGCGCCGGTGCTCAGCTGAATAATGAAGAGGCGCGATCTCAAGCGGCGGGCGAATAAGACGGAGGCTGGTTCCGGCGCATCGGCAGGGCCTGTCTCCGTGGCGAGATCGCGCGTCCTACTTTAACCGGGGGGAAACATGGCAGCAGCGACGGAACCCATCACGAACAATGTGAATCAACAGATCGGGATCGCGACCGACGGCAGTCAGTTCTTGACGTTCAGCCTGGGCGACGAGCTCTATGGCGTCGATATCCTTCGCGTGCAGGAAATCAAAGGCTACACGACCGTGACGCGCATTCCCAACACGCCTGCGCACATCAAAGGCGTGCTGAACCTGCGAGGGACCATCGTGCCGATCGTCGAGCTGCGGACAAAGTTCGGGATGCCGACCATCGAATACACGATGTTTACGGTCATCGTCGTAGTGGTCGTGCAGGACAAGGTGATGGGGCTCGTTGTGGACGCGGTCTCCGACGTCTTGAATATAGAGAAAAAGGACATTCAGCCCCCGCCGGAATTCGGCAACACGGTCGACGTGTCGTTCATCAGCGGCATCGGCAAGTCGGGCGACCGACTGGTATCGCTCTTGGATATTGACCGGCTGCTGGTCGATCCGGCCCTCAAGGAGGCTTTGAACGAAACGGCGTAGGTCGGGCTACAGGTGCGGCTCTCTAGCTGAGAGGGTCGATTAAGGAGGAACGTGTTCATGGCGAGATGGTTTGGCGATCAGAAGACGGCGACGAAACTCATGGCGGGCTTCGCATTGACCGGTTTGATCATGGCGGGGTTGACGGGTCTTTGTCTCTACAATGCGGCGACCCTCCGCGACAACACCGACAACATCCAAAACGTGCAGTTGAAGCCGCTGATGATGATTACCGAGGCTCGCGGCATGGTTCATCAGCTGCGAGGATGGGTCATTCAGGCGGTTCTGACGAAGGACCCGGCCGAGCGCCAACAGGCGATCGCCAAAATCGAGGAACTCAAGAGCAAGATCGACGAGAAGAACAAAGCATTCGAGGCTACTATTCGATCCGAGGCGGTCAAGAGAGCCTACAACGAATTCCTCGCCGAGCTGACGGATTATCGGGCCGTGCGTGACGGCAGAGTGCTCAAACTGGCTGCAAGCGGCAGTCAGGAAGCGGCCATCGAGGCGATGAAAGGGGAAGGAGCCAACAAGTATCGGGCCGTCGTCGACGCGATCAACAATGTCGTGGCGGTGAAGACCAAGATCGCTCAAGAGAAGTATGACGACTCGGTACAGACCTACATGAATACCAGAAATCTGATGGTGACCTCCAGCGGGATCGGGATCGCGCTAGGTCTCCTCTTCGGCTGGCTCCTGGCGCGGTTCATCGCCAGGAACTTGGCGAACCTGCTGGAGGCGGCAAAGGCGCTGGGCGGCGGCGATCTGGCGGCCCGCTGCACGGTGACGACGGGGGACGAGGTGGGGCAGTTGGCGCAGGCGTTCAACGAGATGGG
>CAZXRB010000064.1:20110-21199 GCA_964642845.1 uncultured Nitrospira sp. | reverse complement strand
GGCCGGAGGTATTTTAAGAACGTATTTTGGACAAGAGTGCTCCCGACCCCTTTTAGCCGACGTTTTTTCCCCCTCACCCCAGCCCTCTCCCCCGCCGAGCGGGGGCGAGGGACATTCTGGGACTCGGTACCCACACAAGATCCGGAAGAGCCGCTTGTTTTAAAGCTAGCGAGAACACTTTGGACCCGACAATCTGCAGGCGGCGTGTAGTTGACTTACGCAGGATTATTTTGACGGAACGGAGTCGGAAGCCTTCTGATCCAGCGTGATGTAGATCGGGTCGTCGAAGGTGTAGTAGCCGCCTTCGTCGATGTCGTGCATGATGCAGAAGGGAGAGAACACAATGAAGCAGCCGAAGATGTCGCCGAGGATCCACCAGGACCAGGTGCGCGAAATCGTCATGGCGGTGGGGTCGTAGCCGTCTTTCGTCGCCACCGCATGGTGATTGCCTTTGCGGTTCAGCGAGACGGTGCCGGGCGCCAGCAGATGCACCCGTTCATCCACGACGACGGTCGCGTCCGGCGGCGTCGTGAAGATCGTGACCGACTGATGGTCGCCGTGCCACCAGGTGCCGCACCCGCTTAACAAGACGGTGAACCCTCCCGCGATCAGCGCGCTGGTCCGCCGGCGTCGAATGGTCTTTCCTTCCATGGTTCGTCCCTCTTCACTGATGGCCCAATGCTAGACCGCATTGTTCCACCGTCGCCGCGGTTGTCCTAGCGCTTTTTGGAATTGTGCAGATTGAGAAGAGGGAATGATCTAGATCTTCATGGCGTCGGTGGCTTCGCGCAGCGTCGCTTTGGCGACGGTCGAAGCGCGTTGGCTGCCGGCTTGGACGATCTCGTCGAGTTCCGAGGGATGCTGGACAAGTTTCGCGCGGGCCTCCCACATCGGTCTCATCTGTTCGACGATGCGGTCCGCCACCAGCTTCTTGCAATCGATGCAACCGATGGCCGCCGTGCGGCATCCCTGGTTGACTTCTTCGATCACCGGCGGCGGAGAGAAGATCTTGTGGAAGTCGTAGACCGGGCAGACGTCCGGATTGCCGGGATCGTGGCGGCGGACGCGGGCCGGGTCGGTCACCATGGT
>CAZXRB010000064.1:9753-20093 GCA_964642845.1 uncultured Nitrospira sp. | reverse complement strand
TTTTGGCGGACCACCGGCTCCGGATCGGAGAGGTTGATCGTGTTGTGGTAGCTCTTGCTCATTTTCCGGCCGTCGGTCCCGAGCACCTTGGGAAACTTCGTGAGATGCTCTTTCGGCTCGGGGAACACCGGCGTCTTGTACAGATCGTTGAAGCGGCGGGCGATCTCGCGCGTCAATTCCAGGTGCGGTAGCTGGTCCTTCCCCACCGGCACGAAGTCGGGCTTGTAGAGGAGAATGTCGGCCGCCTGCAGGACGGGGTAGCCGAGGAAGCCGTAGGTGCTCAGGTCCTTCTCTTTGATCTCTTCCTGCTTTTCCTTGTAGGTCGGATTGCGCTCCAGCCAGGAAACGGGCGTCATCATCGAAAACAGCAAATGCAGGATGGCGTGTTCGGGGATCCTTGATTGGACGAACACCGTCGCGCGCGCCGGATCGATGCCCGCGGCGAGCCAATCGATGAGCATCTCGCGGACGAACTCGCGGATGCGGCTCGTGTCGGCATAGTTGGTGGAGAGCGCGTGCCAGTCGGCCACGAAGAAGTAGCAGTCGTAGGTGTCTTGGAGCGCCTTCCAGTTTTCCAGCGCGCCCAAATAGTTGCCGAGGTGCAGGAGCCCGCTGGGCTGCATGCCGCTCAGCACGCGTTTTCGTCCGGTCGTCATTCCGTGATTCCCGAGCCGAGGCCAAGCGCCGTGGAGAGGATCGTACCAGAGAGGCCCGCGGCAAAGGTACTGGTAATGGTATGGATCACGCCCAACTCCTTGTCGAAGACGATCAAGCCGATCAGGATCAGCATGCCGTAGGGCTCGAGTCGGGCGAGCATCAACGCCGGCGTCCTCGGCAGCAGGCAGGTCAGGATCCGGCCGCCGTCCAGCGGTGGAATCGGCATCAAATTGAACAGCGCCAGGAACACGTTGATCATCACCGAGTAGAACGCCATGACGGCGAGCGGCACCAGGATCATGCCGGAGAATGATCGCGGCGGCGCGGGCTCTTCCGGCGCGTGGCGAAGCGTCAAGCTGGGATCGACGGCCAACAGCAGCGCGAGCAGAAGCGCACTGGCGACGGCGAGCAAGAGATTCATGCCGGGGCCGGCCGCCGCCACCAGCGTCATGTCGCGTCGCGGTTGCCGCATGTTTCTTGGATCGATCGGCACCGGTTTCGCCCAGCCCAGCAAGAAACCGCCCGGCAAGAGCAAGCAGATCAGGGGCAGAATGATCGTGCCGAAGGGATCGACGTGCGCGAGGGGATTCAACGTGAGCCGCCCTTGCGTCTTGGCGGTCGAATCGCCGCAGCGGCCGGCCGCCCAGCCGTGCGCGTATTCGTGCAGGACCATCGCCAGCAGCAAGGGGAGGCCCATGTAGGAAATGGTATGGATGATGTGCGCGAGCGGTTCCATCGGCGGCGGCTCAATCCAATTGCACGAATCGACCCTGTTTGACCTGCAGGAGGAAGAGCGGACGTTGCAATGTGCCGTCGGGGCCGAACGACGCGGGACCGGCCAGTGTCGGCAGATCGCGCTGCGTCGCCAGATATTCCTGGACCGCTTCGCCGGACGTGGCGCCCTTGCGAATCGCCTCGATCACCACGCGGGCCGCGTCATAGCCCTGCATGGCGAACAACGACGGCATCGTTTGGAAGCGCTTCTGATAGCGTTGCACGAACTCCTGCACCGCCGGGTTCGGGCTCTCGGCGAAAAAGCCGTCCACGAAGGTCGCCCCGTCCACCGTGCGGTCGGCCGTGCGGGAAAAATCCTGCGAGTTCCAGCCGTTGGTGCCGAGAAGCGGCACTTTCATGTCATGGAAAGCCAGTTGCGCGGCGATGAGCCCGATGTCGTTCGACCGGCTCGGAATGAAAATGGCGTCGAACCCCGGCGTGTACAGCAGCCGCTTGTCGTTTTTGCCGACCGGCTTGCCGGGGGGGCGGGAAGGATCGACCGGCACGGCCAAGCCGTATTTTTTCAAGTCCTCGGCCTTGAGCCGCTTGATCTGCGGGCCGAAGTCCGTTTCGCCTTCCTTGTACGACTCCATCGCGATGATCTCGCCGTCGTGCCGGCGGACTTCCTGCGCGAAGAGGCGGGCCAGTTCCCGGCCGTAGATGGTGTCGGGATAGAGGATGCAGAAGCGGCGATAGCCTTGGTCGTTCGTCGCGTAGGTCGCGATCCGTTTCGCTTGCAAGGTGTAGGTGAGCGACGTGCTGAACAGGTAGCCGCCGAGCCGGCGTACGTTCGGCAGCGTGGCGGCCGGCGTGATCAAGGGGATTCTCGTTTTCTGCGCCATCTCGGCCATGGCCGGCAAATTCTTCGACAACATCGGACCGATGACGGCCAGCGGACGATCTTCCGTCAACAGCGCCGCGAGATCGTCCAGGAATCCGGGCCGGTCGGCTTCCGTGTCTTTGATGATCAAGCCGATGGACGGCGTGCCGGGCTGCTCGCGGGCCCGTTCGACGGCCAATTGAACGCCGTCCAACACCTCCGTGGCGAACGGCGCCAGCCGCCCGGACAGCGGCAGCACCGCAGCCACAAAAAAGTCATGCGCTTTGAGGCGGGCTCGCAGGAGTGCCAGGGACTCGTCGGCCTTCGCGGCGTAGGGATGGCCCGGAAAGGCCGACAGGAACTGCTGGATTTCTCGTTCGGCCAGGTGATCCTCGCCCCGGGCGATGTAGTATTCGATCAGCCGGATCGCGGCGAGGTCGCCGGGATAGGCGCGCGGGTACGCCGTCCGCAGGCGGATCAAGGACTTCTTGTCCATCTTCTGGGCGATCAATTCCTTGATTTGTTCGCGTGTCTCGGTGGTCTGCTCCTCCGGGCTTCCGGCCATTCCCTCCAGCAGGGTTTGGATCGCGCGCACGTATTCCCGCTTTTGAGTGAGGAATTCGGCGGTCAGGGCCAGGGCTTCGCGCTTCGTATCTTCGTCTGACGTGGACGTGCGGACCTGCGTGAGCAGCGGGAGCGCCAAATCGAGATTGCCCATCGCGGCGTGCGTGCGCGCCATCAAGAGTTTGCCGCGGTCGGCCAACTCCGATGTCGGGAACTCGGTCTGCAACTGGTTCAAATACTTGAGCGCCTCCGGATATTCCTTCAGTGCATGCAGCGCGGCGGCCAGGAGCAGGTAGGCATCGTCCAGGTGCTCGGGCCGGGGCGCGGTGGTGAGGAAGCGGCGCAGCATCGACGCGGCGGACTCCGGATCGCCTTTCTCGATGAGCAGTTTGGCATGGCCCAGGACCGGTGGGTCGGGCAGCGCCTTCGCCACGGGGGCGGCGGGGAGCTGGGGGGCGCACAGGACCAGGGCGAGCAGCAGCCAGAGTATGGCGACGACGCCTCTACGGCAGGCGGTGGCGGCCTGGTTGTCCTGGTTGGGAAACATGACGTCTGGACGGTGATGCGCGGTTGCGTGACGAGTGACTAGTATCGGAAAGGGTGCGGGGTGTCAAGGAGAACCGCCGCTGGCCGCGTTGTCTTCGCGGCGGCAGTTCGGTATAGTGCCCGCCGTCCTGCGACACATTCGTCGTACACCCGCCATGTCCCACGCCTCATCCCAACTCCTCGATCCCTTGGCCGAGCGCTATCTGAGTCGGCTCCGTGTGGAAGGGGGGTTGGCCGTCAACACGCTGGAGGCGTACCGGCGCGATCTCCTCAAGTACCAACGCTATCTCGCGCCGCATCATCTGACGCCGACCGCGGCTCCGCCGCCGCAGGTCATCGTCGGATTTCTGTCCTCGCTCAAACAGGAACGGTTGGCGTCCACGTCGATCGCGCGAATCCTGTCGGCCCTGCGCGGCTGGTTCCGCTTTTTGAAATGGGAAGGCAGGGTCGCCGAGGATCCGCTGCGCGATCTCTCCAGCGTGCGGCGGGGGGTGCGGCTGCCGAAGACACTGACTCTCTCCGAGGTGACCGCGTTGCTCGATCTCCCGGCGCGGCCGACGGCCGAGGATCACCGCGATCGGACCATGCTGGAGCTGCTCTACGCGTCCGGTCTGCGCGTGTCGGAACTCGTGAGCCTCCAGGTGGCGCATCTCGACCTTCGGGCCGGGTGCCTGCGCGTGCTGGGCAAAGGATCGAAGGAACGTCTCGTGCCGATGGGGGAGCGGGCACGCGATCTGCTGATCGAGTACCTCGACCGCGTCCGGCCCTCGTTGCTCAAAGGGCGCGCCGCCCGCGCGCTCTTCGTCTCGCGGCGGGGACGGGCGCTGACGCGCCAGGCCTGCTGGAAATTGCTGCGCCAGCGCGCGCGCCGGGCCGGCATCCACAAGCCGATCTCGCCGCACATGCTGCGCCATTCCTTCGCGACCCATTTGCTGGAAGGCGGTGCCGATCTGCGCGCGGTGCAGGCAATGTTAGGCCATGCCTCGGTGGCGACGACCCAGATCTACACGCATGTCGAACGCAGCCGGCTGAAGCAGGTGCATCGGCAGTATTTCCCCCGGCAGCCTCGGGCGGGACGTGCGCATGGGCGATAGGATGAAAAACTTACAAAATCTCTGCAAGAAGGGTGCGAGAATCGGTTGACAAGGTGCCGGGGACTTGGTACTCTCCGCCGAGTCTTGCAGAAAAATCGGGCGGATAGCTCAGTTGGGAGAGCGCTGCCCTTACAAGGCAGAGGTCACAGGTTCGATCCCTGTTCCGCCTACCAACGTCCGTTGGTGCGCTGAAAGCAGGATGCGAACGTAAGAAAAGACATTTGTGGTTCGAGCATAGGCCGACCGCCATATATAGTCTTGTCGTTTCAATCTTCCGCCATACGTAGAGTCTTACGGGGCCGTCGTTCAGCCTGGTTAGGACGCCAGATTGTCAATCTGGAGGTCGCGGGTTCAAATCCCGTCGGCCCCGCCATTTTCCCCAGCGCCGCGTTTGATACACTCCAGTTCGCCGCGGCAGGACAGAGCGCATAGAGTAGAGGAGGGAGAGCCAAGGCGCGTATGTTTCAGACCGGTCCCATGGGACTTCTCGGTTCGCTCGGAGTGGTCTCCAAGGTCGTGCTGCTCCTCCTCTTCTGTTTTTCCGTCGTCTCCTGGGCGATCATTCTCTATAAATTGACGGTCTTTCGTTCCGCCGACGCCGAGGACGCCCGCTTTCTGGGGGTGTTGGTGAAATCGAAGGATATCGAGGAAGTCGTCCGGCACGCGCATCGCACCACGGGCAGCCCCTGCGCCAAGATCTTTCACGGGGTGCTGGACCGCCTGGGCCGCGAGGGACGCGATCTGGCGGACGGTGGAAGCGCGCCGGCCTTCGACCGCCATGTCGTGGAGCGCACCGCTTCGCACATTGCGCAAGGCCAGATCGCGAAGCTCGAAGCGTTGCTGCCGTTTCTGGCGACCACGGGGAATATCGCGCCCTTCGTCGGACTGCTGGGCACCGTGATGGGCATCATCGACGCCTTTCGGGAAATCGGGTCGCAGGGAACCGCGAGCATCGCCGCCGTCGCGCCCGGAGTCTCGGAAGCGCTGATTGCCACGGCCGCCGGACTGTTTGCGGCGATTCCCGCCGTCATCGCCTACAACTACTTTCTGACCCGCATCCGCCGCACGGCCTTTCACATGGATTCGGTGACGGTGGAACTGCTCGCCATGCTGCCCGCCCAACCCAAACCGGTCCCGGTAGGAGCGAAGGGATGATTCTCGAAAGCCGGCAGCGTCGATTTCTAGCGGAGATCAACGTCATCCCGCTCGTAGATGTGGTGTTGGTGCTGCTGGTCATCTTCATGGTCACGGCGCCCATGCTCTATCGCGGCATGGACATCAGGCTGCCGACGTCCGCATCGAACACGATCAAGCCGGAAATGCGGGCCGTCCTCACGATCGAAAAAGATCAACGGCTCTATTTGGACAAGGATCCGGTCAGCCTGGTGCAGTTGGAACGGAAGCTCCGAGTTCTGAAGGAAGAGCACGCGGACGTGTCGCTGTATCTCCGAGCCGATCGGGACGTGCCGTACGGTGTCGTGGTGCAGGTCATGGACGGCGTCAAAAAAGCCGGCATCGAGAAGCTCGGGATGGTGACCGATCCCACCGGCCCGGAGCGTGTGGCGGATGCCGCGCCGGTGTCCCGCAGGAAGTAAGGAGCCGGACCGTGGTCCAGGCGATGGGGGCGGCCGAGGGATGGTTCGATGACGAATGGCACGCGACCATGGCGCGCCGGCTGGGGCGGGCCGTCGTCTGGTCTTTGGCTCTGCACGTGGGACTGCTGATGGTCGCCGCGTTCGTGCGATTGCCTCACCAAGGCGAGCGACCGTTGACCTCCATCGAAGTGAACCTGGCCAGCCTTCCGACCCCGCCCGTGACCGCGCCGCAGCCGCCCAAGGTCGAATCCAAGCCGGCCGCGCCGCCGAAACCGGCGCCTTCCGCGAAGATAGCGCCTGCGCCGAAGCCGGCTCCCGTGCCGGCGCCGGTCCAGAAAGCGGCGCCCGTTCCGACGCCGGCGCCCGCGCCTCCGGTGATTCCCGTGTCTCCCGCAAAGACCAGCAACGATGTGATGCGCGACGTGATGAAGGGTATCGAGCTGCCGCCGGATGCGCCGAAGTTCGGGGACTTCAGTCCGACGGACAAGCCGAAGAAGGCGCCGTTGAAGCTGCCCGACGTGCCGGTCGTCTCCGAAGCGAAAGAGGCCGCGGCCAAAGCGCCGGAGATCAAGTCGCGTCCGACGGTCACGGACGACCTCGCCAAGGAGCTCGACGAAGAGCTCAAGAAAATACAGAAGCCCGAGCTGCCGAAGCCGGCGCCGCCGCAACCGATCCGCGAGGTCGCTCCGAAGGCCGCCCCGCCGATCGAGGCCAAGGCGCCCAGTGTGAAAACGGTGGAGACGGCGTTGAAGGCCCCGGGTTTGGCGCCCGGCTCGAACGCCTACCTGGCCCGCGTGCGGCAAAAGATCAGCAGCCTCTGGTCTGCGCCGCCGGTGGACGTGACGGCGCAGACCTACGTCGTCGTCATCAGATTCCGCTTGCACCGGGACGGCTCGGTGACGGGTGTCAGCGTTGAGCAGTCGTCCGGCAACGAGTACTATGATCTCGCCGGTAAGCGGGCAGTCGTGAGCGCCACGCCGCTGCCCATGTTTCCGGCGGATATTACGGAACCGTATTTCGACGCGCATTTCACCTTCACGGTCGGGGAGTCACAGGGCTAGGTCATGAAGCTCGGATGGATCTTCGCTATCGGTCTCTGCCTGTTGTTCGGCGCGCTGCATATTCTCGAATCCGGCGCAGCCGACGTGTTTCTGGAAGCGACGCGGCCCGACTTCCAGCAGATCCCGCTCGGAGTCGCGGGGATCCGCAACAACGGCGGACCGGAGTGGCTGGGCGGACGCATCGAAGAGGTCCTGAAGGCCGATGTGCGGCGCTCGCTGGTGTTTACGCTCGTCGATCTGCCGAGCGTCGGCATCAAGGTCAGCAATCTCGGCGCAGGGCCGGACCCGGCGTTCAAGCAAGCGGCGGAGCATGGCGTGTCGGTCATCGTGTGGGGCAGCGCCGGCATGAAGAGCGGAGACAAAGACGCCGACATCCATCTCGACGGGTACGTGTACGACGCCGGCAGCGACGAGGTGGTGGGCGGCAAACGCTACGTCGGCTCGTCTTCCGTCGTGCGGCTCATGGCGCATCGTTTCGCCGACGAGCTCGTCTTCCGCTATACGGGTGAGCCGGGCATCGCGCGGACCAAGGTGGCGTACGTCTCCGAACAAGGGGCGGCGCGCGAACTCTTTGTGATGGACTACGACGGGTATGACGCACGCCAGTTGACGGCGGACGGCTTTCTCAATCTGATGCCTCGCTGGTCGCCGGACCGGCGGTTTCTCGTCTTCACCGCCTATCGGAATCGCAATACCCAGGACATCGACATGATCGAGCTCGCGACAGGCAAGCGGTGGACGATCGTCTCGCTGGGCGGATTGAACATCACGCCGGCGCTCTCGCCGGACGGCAATTTTCTCGCCTTTGCCTCGAGCCACGAAGGCAATTCGGAGCTGTATCGACTCGATACGAGAACCAAAGCCTTGCAACGATTGACCGTGAACGCCGCGGGGGATTTGTCGCCCACCTGGTCGCCCTCTGGCCGTGAAATTGCATTTACGTCCGACCGCAGCGGCGGCCCGCAAATCTTCCTCATGAGCCAAGACGGCACGAATGTGCGCCGGCTCACGTTCGAGGGCGATTATAATGCCGCCCCCGCCTGGTCGCCGCGGGGCAACTGGATCGCCTACGTGTGCCGCACGCCGAGAAAGGAATACAAGCTGTGTCTGATCACGCCCGACGGTCAGAAGCGCGTCCAGCTGACGACCGGCCCGGGCGTCGATGATTCGCCGTCCTGGTCGCCCGATGGGCGGCATCTGGTGTTCAGCTCTACGGCGGACGGCAAGAGCCAGATTTATATGATCAACGCGGACGGCAAGGATTTGGAGCGCCTGACCTTTACAGGCACCCACAACAGTGCGCCGGCGTGGTCGCCGGCCCTCTAAGAGATCTATAAGAGAGAGCAAGCATTGAACGAAGCTGTGCTCCCCTGTAGGCCAAAGGGGACAATCCGAGAGGAGGATTCGCCAACATGAGG
Source organism: uncultured Nitrospira sp. (assembly GCA_964642845.1). Taxonomy (GTDB): domain Bacteria; phylum Nitrospirota; class Nitrospiria; order Nitrospirales; family Nitrospiraceae; genus Nitrospira_D. Next base: position 11,564 of record CAZXRB010000064.1, on the reverse strand, counting down.
ACTTACCAACTATTCTGTTTGCCGCTGGCGTTGAGCCTCGCGCTCGCCGGCATGACGGCATGCTCCAAAAAGACGGTGCAATCAGGCGGCGACGCCCAGTCGTCTCACGCCGGGACCCCGAAGGGCTCCGGTGCCGGGGGAGCGGACGGGATGAGCGCGAGCCCCAGCGAGGGGGCCCGAGGGGGGGTCAGTCCCAACTTCCCCGACACCTCGCTCTCCGGCCGTGATGCCTCTGCCGGTCTGCGCGGATTGGATAAGAACCCCAGCGAAGAACGGGTTGGTTCCGGCGGAAGCGGCCCCCTGATGGCGAAGGCGGATCCCGGCACGGCGGGTCGCCAGGTTGAAGAAATCCGGGCGGAGCAGACCGCTTCGGCGGCAGCCGGCCTGCGGGACGTCTTCTTCGCGTACGATAGCTTCGCCATCTCCGAAGAAGGCCGCCAGGCGTTGGCGCGCGATGCGGAATGGATCAAGGCCAATCCTTCGGCGCAGCTGAAAATCGAAGGGCACTGCGACGAGCGCGGGACATCGGCCTATAACCTGGTGCTCGGTGAGAAGCGGGCCAAGGCGGTCCGCAACTACCTCGTGGAATTGGGGGTGGGGGCGAACCGGCTGAGCGTCGTGTCCTACGGCAAGGAGCGGCCGTTCTGCAAAGAGCACAACGAATCCTGTTACGCCCAGAATCGCCGCGGCCATCTGGTCGTCAAAGCGGCGAAGTAAGAGAAACGGCTCCGACTGAACTCTGGGGATTTTTCACCAAGCGAGGTGCGCGGTGGGTATCGTCACGGTCGCTCTCATCATGGCGCTGAGTCTGTCCGGCTGTGTCGCGCAGCAGGCGGATCTCAAGCAGACCGAAAAGACGCTGCAGCAGCGGATCAAGCAGTCCAGCGACGAGTTGGCCCAGACGCGCGCCCGCCAGAGCCAGGAAATCTCCGCTCTCCGCGAGCAGGAATTGCCGCAGTTGCGGGGGGAACTGGAGCGGGCGTTGCATCAGGCGCAAGAGCTCCAGGCGAAGCAGGAGGATCTCCGGCATCGGTCGGCGGCGCTGGAGCACCAGACAAAAACTATCGAGCAGCAGACGAAGAAGTTGGAGCAGCTGGCGGCCAAGTTGGAGGCGGACACCACCACGCGGTACGCCTGGGTGCAGAAAAGTCTCGACAATCAGGACGCCCGGGTCTCCGCCCGACTGGATGAGATCGCCAAGGCGATGGACGGCGCGATGGCGGCTTTGAAGAAGGACATCGTGGAGGCGGTGCAGCGCACGAACGAAGGCCTGGCGAAGCGCGTGGACCTCAAGCTCGACGAGCAACAAAAAGCGGTGGTCGAGAACCAGCATCGCCTGGAGCAGGTCTCGCAAAAGTTCGCCCAGTTCAATCAGGCGCTGACCGGCTTCAAGGACGCTTTGAACAGCTTGAACGAGCGGGTGGCGCAGGAAGAGCAGACGTCGAAGGCCCTCGCGGCCAAAATCGATGCCGACACGAAAGCGGCCGCCGCGCATGCCACCGACATGAACAAGAGCGTGACCTCCGTCGCCAAGGCGTTGGAGGCCGTGGGGCAAAAGGTCGCGGCCCGCTTGGACGAGCAGGATCACCGCATCGAAGCCCTGGTGAAAAACATGGAGCAAGTCCAGCTGCGCGTGGCCTCGCAGGCGGCCGCGCCCGCCAAGCCGGCGCACCGCGCGTCCGCTTCGGCGGTGCCGCAGGAATCGCCTCGCGTGGCGGAGGCGGACAGTGCGGCGGCCGCCGTGGCGCAGGATGAGGGCCAAAGTTCGCCGGCTCCGACCACCGCCATCGCGGCTCCGCCGGATACGCCGG
>CAZXRB010000064.1:0-9743 GCA_964642845.1 uncultured Nitrospira sp. | reverse complement strand
ATCGTCCGCCCCGAGCCGACGGAGGCGCCGGCCGTTGAACCGGCCCGGCCGGCCGAGACGCCCGATCGGGCGCGCTACGAGCGGGTGCTGGCGCTCTTCCGGGACGGCGATCTGGAAGGAGCCCGGCAGGGATTCTCGGCGTTTCTCGCCGAGTATCCCAATTCGGATCTGGCTCCGAACGCGCGCTACTGGCTCGGTGAAACCTATTATGGTAAGAAAGACTACCGCAAAGCGATCGATGCGTACGACAAAGTCGAGTTGGATTATCCCGGCAGTGAAAAGGTGCCGGCGGCGATTCTGAAGAAGGGCTATGCGTACCTGGCGCTGAAGGACAAGAAGCGCGCGTCCTCGGCGTTCAAACAAGTGGTGACGCTGTACCCGAAGAGCCCGGAAGCGGGGAAGGCGTCGGACAAGCTGGCGCAGCTCAAGGAGGGGCGATAGGGATGACGGTCCGTGGTCGGTCTGCGGTGATCGCCGGTGGAGTATGGGGGTTGCTGGTGCTCGGCGGTTGTGCGAAGCACGCGGATTTCGTCGAGCTGCGCGACCAGCTGTCCACGGTTTCGCGCTCGCAGGATCAAGACCATCAACGGGTGGATGCCGTGCTGCGCCGGCTGGAATCCGTGGAGCGCGCCAAGGACGCGGAGTCCGGCAAGGGCCGTTTTGACGAGTTGTCCCAGCGTCTGCAGAAGATCGAAAGCCGCCTGGCCAAGCTCGAAGAAGTGGCTGGACAGCCGTCCGCGAAGCTCGACGCGCCGCCGACGGAACCGCGTCCTTCTAAGCCGGTGAAGCCGGCCCAGCCGCCGGACGCCCCGACGATCGTGCCGGGGGTGCCGGCGATCACGCCGACCTCCGCCTTCAACCTCGCGTACAACGACTACCTGAACGGCAAGTACGAGTTGGCCGTGGCCGGCTTTCAGCGGTTCATCAAGGATTTTCCGGGCACGTCGCTCACGCCCAACGCCCAGTACTGGCTCGGCGAGTCCTATTACAACCTGAAGGATTATGCCCGGGCGATCCAAGCGTTTGAATATCTGGTGGCGGAATATCCCGGCAACGAGAAAGTGCCGGCGGCGCTGTATAAATTAGGATTGGCCGCGGCGGAGACCGGCGACCTGGTGAAATCGCGCAAGAATCTCAAGCGCGTGCTGGAAGAATTCCCCTCGTCCGACGAATCGAAGCTGGCGAAGAACAAATTGGCCGAGCTCCGATGAGCCGGGCGGCCGCCCGGCGATGTCCTCCCTCGTGTCCGCTCCGCCATCCCTAAGGAGCCTTGTGTCGTGCTGACAACCGGCGGCCTCGCCAAGATCCACATTCTCCCCGGCGATGTCGTGAGCCGCATCGCGGCCGGCGAAGTCATCGAGCGGCCGGCCAGCGTGGTCAAGGAACTGCTCGAGAACAGCCTGGACGCCGGCAGCCGAACCATCACGGTGGACATCAAAGACGGCGGCCTGGCGTTGATCCGGGTGACCGACGACGGCGAAGGGATGAGCCGCGAGGACGCGCCCCGGGCGTTCGAGCGCCATGCGACGAGCAAGCTGCGCTCTGATCAGGACCTCTGGGCGATCCGCACCATGGGGTTTCGCGGCGAGGCGCTCCCCAGCATCGCGTCGGTCGCCCATCTCCGCGTGGCGACCGCGACGGCGCAGGCGGCCGTCGGCACCGAATTCGAGGTCCGAGAGGGGCGGGTCGGGAAGATCGCCGACGCCCCGCCGCTGGCCGGCACCAGAATCGAAGTGGCCGATCTCTTTTACAATCAACCGGCCCGCAAGAAATTTCTCAAGTCCATGGCCACGGAGTTTTCCCACATCAGCCGCATGGTCCAGCAGGCGGCGTTGGCCTGGCCGGCCGTTCACCTTCGACTTGTGCACAACCAGCAGGAGGTGTTCAATTACCCCGCCGCGTCTTCGGATCGCGACCGCATCGCGCAGGTCTACCGCGGCGCCTTCGTCGACCGGAGCCTGTCGGTGAGCGGCCGCGGGCCGAACGTCTCGCTCAGCGGGCTGGCGATCGACCCCGTGCATGCCGGCTCGGGCCGGACGCCGCAGGACCTCTTCGTCAACCGGCGGCCGGTGAAGAACGCGGCCGTGTTCCATGCGATCAGCGAGGGCTATGGCTCGTTCCTGCCCAAAGGGCGCCTTCCTCAGTTCGTCCTGTATCTCGACATCGATCCCGCACACGTCGATGTGAATGTGCATCCCACCAAGCGGGAGGTGCGCTTTGCCGACGGCGAGGCGATCCATCAGCTCGTGCGACGGGCGGTTCGGGAGGCGCTGGGAGGATCGGAGCGCACGATGCGGTCCGGCCCGGCGCCGCCGGAGCGGTCCGAGTTCGCCGGAGCCATGCGCCGCTCCACCGTCGCGCCCCGCCTGCGATCCTCGTCGAAACAGGGGCCGGATGGAGGGGGCTCGCTCACTCGCGGTCTCCCCGAGCCGGCAGCCTCCGGGGAGGGAGGCGCGGCGCAATCGGTCTTTGCCAACGAGAGCGCGGAACCGTACCTGAGTGTGCCGGCGGCGGAGATCTTTCCGCTCGGGCAGCTCAACCGAACCTTCCTCGTGGTGCAACTCGGCGGCGACCTCGCGGTGATCGATCAGCATACGGCGCATGAGCGCGTCTTGTTCGAGCGGCTGGTGCGGGCCTGGACCGAGCGGACGATCGCGGTGCAGCCCCTGCTGATCCCGGAGCCCGTTGAGGTGTCCGCGCCGCAGACCGCGCTGCTCCAGCGGTATCAGGGCGAGCTCGAGCGACTGGGGCTCGAGCTGGAACCCTTTGGCCCGTCGGCGGTGCTGGTTCGCGCGCTCCCCGTCGGGTTGGGACCGATTGCGCCCTCGGCGTTTCTCGCCGACGTGCTGGACGATCTGGGAGAATGGGAACGGACGAGCGCGGTCGAAACCAGGAGCCGGGCGGTGCTGGCGTCGATGGCCTGTCACGGCGCGGTGCGGTCCGGCCGATCGCTGGAGTTGCCGGAGATCGCCGCTCTGGTGAAGGATTGGCGAGACGAGGGCGAAATCACGACCTGCCCGCACGGACGGCGGACGGTGTTTCGGCTCGGCACGAGTGAACTCGAGAAGATGTTTGGACGGGCGGGATGGTAACAGGCCACGTCGAACGAGCCGGGATGGCGACCTGGTCGGAGAGCCTGCGGGCGCGACGTCCGCTGATCGTGCTGCTCGGGCCCACGGCGGTGGGGAAGAGCCGTGTCGCAGTCCAGATCGCCAAGCGTTTCGGGACGGAGGTGCTCGCTGCGGATTCGCGGCAGGTCTACCGCGGGATGGACATCGGCACGGATAAGCCGACGGATGCCGAGCGCGAGAACGTGCCGCACCGGCTCATCGATCTGGTAGATCCCGATCACCCCTTCAATGCGGGCTGGTACCGGCGGGCGGCGCTGGCGGAAATCGAGCGGCTCTACGAGTCACGCCGGCTGCCGTTGATCGTCGGGGGAACCGGACTCTACATCCGGACGCTGGTCCGCGGATTGTGTGCGGCTCCCGAGTCGGATCCTGCGGTGAGGGCCGAGCTGATCCAGCGCAGCCGTGCGTACGGGCGCGAACGGCTGTATGCGGATCTCGCGGAGGTGGACCCAGACACGGCGGCACGGTTGCACCCACGGGATGAAGCGAAGGTGATACGGGCGTTGGAGGTGCATCGCTTGTCGGGCCGGCCGCTGTCGGCGGTGCAACGGCAGCATGGGTTTCAAGAGGCGCCGTTTACGGCGTGGCTGATCGGGTTGGACCGTCCAAAGGAGACCCTGTATCGACGGATCGAAGCACGAATCGATTGGCAGCTGGCGCACGGCATGATAGAAGAAACGCGCGCATTGCTCGCCCGGGGGTACGGTCCCGAGTTGGCCGCGATGAAAGGGCTGGGGTATCGGCAGGTGGCGGCGTATGTCGCGGGCGAGTACGACTATGAAGAAATGGTCCGCCGGTTCAAGCGGGATACGAGGCGCTTCGCGAAGCGCCAGATGACCTGGTTCCGCAAGGAGCCGGGGATCGACTGGATCATGATTGCCGACGATGATCCGCTCGAGCGGACGGTGGACCGGGTCAGCGGACGGATCGAGCGGTTTCTCGCTGAGATGGACGCGGGCGTGCCGCACCCGGTACGGCGACTGGCGCCGGGAGAGAGATAGAGAGATGGGGACGAAATTTTCTCAGGCAGCGACGTGGGGTGTGATCGGCGGCAGCGGGCTCTACGAGATGGAGGCGTTGAAAGACGTGCGCGAGGTGTGCGTCCGCACGCCCTTCGGCCCTCCTTCGGACACGGTCGTCCTCGGCACGCTCGAAGGGACGAAGGTCGCGTTCTTGTCGCGCCATGGACGGGGACACCGGCTCAGTCCCAGTGAGATCAATTACCGGGCCAATATCTATGCCCTCAAGTCGCTCGGTGTGGCGCGCGTGATCAGCGTGAGCGCGGTGGGCAGCATGAAAGAATCGATCCGTCCGGGAAACATCGTCTTCCCCGATCAATTCATCGACCTGACGAAACGCCGCGCCTCCACGTTTTTCGAAGGCGGGATGGTCGCCCACGTGGCGTTCGGCGAGCCGGTGTGTCCGGATCTCGCGCGCCGCCTCGCCACGGCGGGCGAGCGACTCGGCGTGCCGTTTCATCGCGGGGGGACGTACCTCTGCATGGAGGGGCCGCAATTTTCGACGAAGGCCGAATCGCGCCTGTACCGGCATTGGGGCGTGGACGTGATCGGCATGACGAACATGCCGGAGGCCAAGCTCGCGCGTGAGGCGGAATTGTGTTATGCCACGGTGGCGCTCGTCACCGATTTCGATTGCTGGCATGAGACCGAAGACCCGGTGACGGTGGAGGCCATTCTTGCCACGCTACATCAGAATGTGACGGTGGCCAAGCGGTTGTTGACGGCCGTGGCGCCGTCGGCGGCCGCCGCGCCCGCCTGCCCCTGTCAGGTGGCGCTGACGAACGCCATCGTGACGGCCCCCAAGACTGTGCCGGCGGCCCTCCGCAAGAAACTGGCGCTGCTGACCCGTCGCGTCACGGGTGGTACGAAAGGAGCACGGTAAGTCATGGGCAAACTGCTCGTGGTCGGTTCGGTCGCGCTCGATACGGTGAAGACCCCGTTCGGCGAAGGAACGGAGGTGCTCGGCGGATCGGCGACGTACTTCTCCACGTCGGCGAGTTTCTTTACGTCGGTGGCCTTGATCGCCGTCGTCGGCGACGATTTCCCGCCACAGCACCTCGCCTTTCTGAAGAGCCGCGGCATCGATCTCACGGGGCTGGAGCGCCGCCCGGGCGCGACGTTCCGTTGGAAAGGTGAGTACACGCATCAGCTCAACGAGGCGCATACGTTGGACACGAAGCTGAACGTGTTCGAAACGTTCCGGCCGAAGATTCCGGAGGCCTATCGAGCGCCCGACGTGCTGTTTCTCGGCAACATCGACCCCGAATTGCAGTTGGACGTCCTGCAGAAAGTGCAGCGCCCCGGCCTGGTCGCGTGCGACACCATGAATTTCTGGATCAACGGCAAACGGGACGCGCTCTGGAAAGTGCTGTCACAGGTGGACGTGCTGATCATCAACGACGGCGAAGCGCGCGCGCTGGGCCAGGACTCCAATCTGGTGAAGGTGGCCAAGCTCGTGCTGTCGCGCGGGCCGAAGCACCTCATCATCGAGCGCGGCGAATACGGCGTGCTGATGTTCAACGAGAAGCAGGTGTTTGGCGCGCCGGCCTTTCCGTTGGAGGACGTGCGCGATCCCACCGGCGCGGGCGACACGTTCGCCGGCGGGTTTCTCGGCTACCTCGCGGCGACGGGGAATCGGTCGGCGGAGGCGATGAAGCAGGCCATCATCTTCGGCAGCGTCATGGCGTCCTTTACCGTAGAGGCCTTTAGTCTTGACCGATTGCGCATCCTGGATTACAAAGAGATTCAATCGCGGTATCGGGACTTCAAGCGATTGACCCATTTCGAGGACATTCAGTGACCATCAGGAGGCTGAGCGGGACTGCGGGCCTCGGCCGTCCGCTGGGCGTCTTGCTGTTCATGAGCCTGTTGACGGGCTGCGCCACGAGCGACGAGGCGATCCAGAAATCCAAGGGCTATTATCAGGAGGGGGTCGCCAGTCTGCCGGTGGACCGGCAGAAGGCGTTCGTCTCCTTTCAGAAGGCGGTCCAGCTCAATCCGGACAATAAAGATGCCCGGTATGCCCTCGGCCACATTTATGCGCTGCAAGGCAAGTTGATTCTGGCCGAGGAACAGTTTCGGGAAGCCATCAAGATCGATGAAGCGTTCTCGGAAGCCCACACATACCTGGGCCAGGTGCTCGCCGCGCAAAACCGCTGGGATGAGGCGATCAAGGCCTACCGGCAGGCGTTGGCCAATCCGCTGTACCCCACGCCGGACCTCGCCCGCTTTCATCTCGGACGGGCGTTGGCGCATCAAGGAGATCTCCAGGCGTCCATGGAGGTGTTGGAGGATGCGGTGACGGTGAATCCGCCGAGCGTGCCGCCGGCGATGAGCCATCTGGAATTGGGCCGCGTTTACTATAAGATGGGTTACAATGCCAAAGCCCGTGAAGTGCTGACACGCGTCGCGACGATGGACAAGGGCGGCGAATTCGGTGCCGCGGCCTTGGAGTTGCTCTCCAGATTGAAGCCATAACCATGGAATCCATCGGCGAATTTTTCAGGCAGGTCCGGGAAACCAAAGGCCTCACGGTGGACGAGGTGGCGTCCAAGACGCGCATCCGGTCCGATTTCGTCAAGGCGCTGGAGGATGGCAACTTCGCGAAACTGCCCGATCAGGTCTTTGCGCGGGGGTTCGTCCGCTCGTACGCCCGCTCGCTGGGCTTGGATGAGGAGGACGCGATCCACCGATTCATCCAATCGGCCGGGGCGTTTTACGAAAAGCAGGACGAGCGCGAGCGGCTGCGCGTCCGCCAAGCCGAGGAAGAGCGCAAGCGGCAGGCCAATCGCAAAGCGGTCGCTGTCGCCATCGGGATCGCCGTGCTCACCCTCATCTTTCTGCTCAGTCGCGAGCAGTCCTCCGTTCTCCGACGGACCACTCCCGAGCAGATGGCGAAGCGCGGTGCCCCCGTGACCAAAGAGGTGACGGAAGCCGTCCCTCCCCAGCGGCCTTCGGACGCTCCGTCAGCCGTCGCGAAACCGAGTGAGCCCCCAGCGCCGGTGGCCTCCAAGCCATCCAGCGACAGCCGCCGTTCGGAGCCGGCTGCGACCCCTGCGGCTCCGACCGCGCCGTCGAAACCGGAAGGCGAAACGGTCTCCACCGTCTCGCCCGGGACCGATGGCCCGCTGGGGGGCCTGTCACTTGATGGCGGCACGGCCGGCGAGGGTCAACTGGTGCTGGACTTGGAGGCGACCGAACTCAGTTGGGTCGTCGTCCAAATCGACAACGGCAGCCCTCAGGAGGCCTTATTGCGGCCCGGGGAAAGAGCGCACTGGAAAGCCCAAGACCAGTTCGTCTTGACGCTCGGCAACGCCGGCGGTGTCAAAGCCGAGCTGAACGGCAAGCCCCAGAAGCCGTTTGGACCGAGCGGAAAAGTAGCCCGCGATATCGTGCTGAAGCGGTAAGAGCGCGTTTCCGGCTGTCCCTCTCCGGCACACGCTTCTTTTTCTCTTTCCTTCGCATCCCATCGTGACCACAACGGCGCCGCCAGCGTGAAGTGGGGCGCCTCAGGCATCGTTGAGGCGCAAAGGTGTCACGAGTCAAGACAAGAGGTCCCTGGGCTTCCAGGAGATCTCTTGAATTACGCCGCCCTGGAGGACGCGTGGTCCTTATCGCCGCTGGCACAAGCTTTGATCTCCCGTGCGGACAGGAGGCCGGGAGTGACCGCGAGGGGGGTGGTCCGTTTCTTGACAAGGGTCGAAAGGCGTTGCTATAGTCCGCCCGTTTTGCCGGTCTTTTGGCACATTTTATGAGTCAGCGGCCTTCGGCCGACGTGGATGTGCGGTGGGGTTCAACACAAAGGAGGAAGTGTGATGGGGTATCTGTCCAAGTTTTTGGGAGTCAGTGCGGCACTTATGCTGTTGTCGGCCACGGTGGTCGGAGCTGAAGAACGGGACCCGCTCAAGCCGCGCGTCCCCCCTGACCAGATCGCCGATGCCAAAGCCATGAAAAATCCGGTTCCGGCCACCCCCGAGAATATCGCGAAGGGCAAGGCGCTGTTCGAAGGGAAGGGCACTTGTTTCAACTGCCACGGCAAGGAAGGCAAGGGCGATGGGCCGGCCGGCGCGATTCTGAATCCGAGCCCGCGGAACTTCACGAACTGCAAGTTCCACAAGAAGCGGAAAGACGGCGAGCTCTTCTGGGTGATCAAGAACGGCAGCCCGGGCACCGGCATGGTGTCCTTGGTCCCGGCCGCCATCACCGAGGAAGAAGCCTGGACGATCATCAACTACGAGCGGAGCTTCTGCAAGGCCGACGAATAGTCGCCTTCAGCGCTTCGTCTGGTTCAAAGGGGTGGGAGGGCGACTTCCCGCCCCTTTTCTTTTGCCGAACGGTTGCGCGGGATCCAAGCGCCTCAACACAGCGTTTGAAGGAATGCTCAGGGCGTCTCGGCCCCGCCGATGGCGGCGAGCTTGGAGAGCACCAGCGCGGCGGACTTGTCGCCCGGTTTCAAGACCGGCCAGGCCTGCGGATGTTGATCCGCGCTGAATTGCGTTTTTGAGGCCCACGAGACTTTCTGGCTCACGTAGGCCGCCACTTCTCCCACCGTGACTTCCCCGTCGCGATTGAGATCCGCATCGCCGCGGAGCCCCCGCAACAGGTAGTAGGTGAAGAGCCCATGGCGATGTTTGTCGTCCTCCACGCCCTTGACGTAGCCTTCTCCGCCGACGAGGCGGACGATCGTATTGCCTCCCAGGTCCCACCGCGGCGCGACCGGTTTGCCTTTCGGATCGCCGTGGAGGCGGGACACGGCCCCGTCGAAGAACAGGATCGCCTGTTTCGCCTTCAATCGGCTCAGCGCGGATTCCAGGTCCTTGAGAGGGTAGAGCCGGCTGGTGGAGGAGGGGCTGCCTTCATAGGGAACCAGCAGCACTTCTCCGGTCGGCGTCACCATCGCCTGTCCCGAGAAATACACGATGACGACCGAGTCCTTGGTGATGCGTGAGGGCAACCAGTCGAGCAACGCTTCATCGATATCGGGGCGAAGCGCTTTCCAATCCTGGAGCAATCGGACGTTGGCGGCCGGCACGCCGCCGAGCGACTGGAAGTAATTGGCCACCATCTCGGCATCGAGGGACGCGTACTTGCGCGCCAGCAATTGGGTGTCACGATAGGAGCTGATCCCGATCGACAGCACGTAGATGTGCGGCCGGTGGAAGCCGGCGACGGGGGCCGGAATCTGATCCACGTCATCCGTTTTGATGCCGGTCGGCTGGATCGTCAACAGCAGCGTTTGCGATGGCGCCGCCGCGCCGCCGCTTTCGGCGACCACGACGTGCAACTCGGCTTTCTGCGCCTGCACGGTTTGCGGCAACGTAGCGACGAATTCGAGAGATTTGGTTTCGCCCGGCTGCAGGGCGGGAATCGTCAGCGTCGTCGTCGGGAATTGCCCCAGGACGGCGGGGCTGCCGGTCAACGAGGCCGCCGCCTGCTGGATCGGGGTCCCCCCGGTATTGACCACGTCCACCCGCACCCGCACGCGCTCGCCGCCTTCCAGAATCAGGTTGCTATTTTCGTCGAGCACCATGGCTTTGATCCGCAAGCTCGAGGGCGCGGCGGCGCCGGCGGCCGGCGCCGGACGGGCTGCCAT
>CAZXRB010000063.1:1121-21724 GCA_964642845.1 uncultured Nitrospira sp. | reverse complement strand
GTGCTGCATTCCTCATAGCACATCACTAACGGAGAATAAATCAGACCTTCCCTAACTATTAAGTCTGCTGCAGGCTACCCGCGCCGCATAGCACGGGCCTACGCAGCTCACTGGATGGCAAGTCTGAAAGGAAATCCGACACTTCTCAAGACATCGCGCCGATAAGCTGTCCGAGATAGACTGCGAATCCTGCAGTCTATCCAGCGATCAGCCTGCAGTATATCTCGGTCACTCGCCTCGGAATTAGAGGCGGTCCGCGGGACTGTCTACGCCCTGTCCACCTCGATGGAGGACATGCGTATAGATCATGGTCGTACTGACGTCCCGATGCCCCAGAAGTTCTTGGATCGCGCGTGGATAAATGGGGACATTCTGAATTTTTACCGGGTGTGAACGACTTCCGTCGTCGACGGACGAGTTTAACGGCTCAGGTCCCTTCGTTTAAACAACTACGCTGCCAACCTGACTGCGACCGACACGCCGGCCTTTGCACAGAGGCCCACAAGGTAATCGAGCGACAGCTTGTCCACCTTGTTGCGCGCGATCTCGGAAATGCGAGGTTGCACGACACCGAGCCGCTTGGCCGCCTGCGCCTGAGTCAACCCTTCGCGGGTCATCCACTTCCGTAGCGCCTCCGCAAGTTGGCAGCGCAGCAACATGACCGCCGCTTCGTGCGGGGGAAAGCCCAGATCAAGAAAGACATTTCCGCTCCCCCGTGTGATTTTCACCTTCGTTTTTTTCATGATTACTCTCCGACAAGCTTGTAACGTCTCGCTGCCAGCTCGATGTCTGTCTTTGCTGTCTTCAGCGTCTTCTTCTGGAAGGCATGCAGCACGTAAACTACATGGTCGAACTTTGCCACGTAGATCACGCGGAACGCGCCGACCTCGTCATGCACGCGAATTTCATAGGCGCCCGGCCAACGCTCGGTATTGGCTTGAAATCAGCCGGCTCGCGTCCCACCTGCACCATGAATAGTTCGTATCCGGCGCGACGCCGCACGGACTCCGGGAATTCTGCCAGATCTTTGCGCGCCGTACCGACGAAATGCAGCGGTTTCATTATACGAATGTTCGTATGCACCGGGCAAGCATCATTTGAGGGGCAAAGGAGTCATGGGTCCGGCGGCAGACGGGTAACGGCTCTTCTCGGATCGAAAGACCGTCAGAGGTTCCATGCGAATGCGACCAGTGCTACTTTCTTCAAGCGTGTGGTTGTTCAGGATTGTGGTTTCGCGTAGCCTTCCTGCCTCAACACCTCCGCCACATTTCTCCCGTTCACGAACACGTCGGCGATGGTGCGGCCGTAAATGTCTTGGCCGTAGGGGACGATGCGAATCGGGCCGTCGCGCAGCAGTTGGTCGAGGCGCTGGCGGGCGGCGTCGCCACCTGGTTCGTTCAACTCGGGGGTGTTGATGCCGCGCAGGCGGATGCGATCGGCGCCGACGCGCAGCGTATCGCCATCGATCGTGTAGATGGGCTGGCTGACCGGCAGTCTGCGTCCGGCGATCCTTCCCAGCATCGAGGGACTTGCGTGCCGCTGAGAAGGCGTGAGCTTGTAGCGGCCTTTGGGGTAGCGGTGCGGCCGGCTGTCTCGGGGATGCCGCTGCCGATGGGCCTGCAGCGTCGAGGGCGGAGCGGTTTCCGTGATCGAGGGCGACCAGCAGAGGTCGCAGTTCTTGGGGAGCGTCGATTCACCGCTGGACGTCGACAGCCGCGAGGCGTCCGCTTCAGTGACGAAGAGGAGCAGCCAACTCAGGCAGCTGAGCGCGAGAGGATTGAATCGAGGCAGGCGATGGTTCATGACCGTCGCCCTCGCACAGCTCATGCCAGAACTGACTCGGTTGACAACCAAGAAAATGGCGTGCTGGAATACCCGCGTATCTCGTCGCTCGTGAAGCGTATCTCGCTTGCAAGTCCGTCTGATTCTTCGCGAGATACGAGATACGAACGGCGCTTCACGCATCACGGAGGCAAATCATGGAAATGTTTGGACGAGTCGGCTTGGTCGAGATTCCGATCCTGATCGCGCCCGATCAGAAAGCCTGGATGGACCGGATGATCAAAGAAGGCAAGATTGCGATTCCGCCGGGCGGCACGTTGGAAAAAGGGTCGCTCTATTCCATGTTTATCCGCATGCTGCTGCACAACGCGATGGAGGAGCAGAAGCGGCAGGAGGCGCTGGAGGCGGACGACGAGGACGACGAATAGCGAATTCGTGAAACGTGAAGCGTCGCTCGTGAATCGCAAGCGAGAGAGTGTATCCAGCAGTGCTTCAGCCTGTATCCCGCGAGATACGAGATACGCACGACGAGGTTAGAGTTTCTTGAAGGCAGCGTGCGCCGCGCGGATGGTCTTGTCGATGTCCGCGGGCGTGTGGGCGGTTGAAAGGAAGGCCGCTTCGAATTGGGAGGGGGCGAGGTACACGCCCTGCTCCAGCATGAGATGAAAAAATTTGCCGTATCGCTTGGTGTCCGACTGCTTGGCCGTGTTCCAATCCACCACTGGCCCGGGCGTGAAGAACGCGGTCATCATCGAGCCCACCCGCGTTTGCGTCAGGGGAATGCCGGCCTTCTTGGCCGCCTCGCCGATGCCTTTGGCCAGGGCCGCTGACCGCTCGTCCAACTTCTTGTAGAGCCCCCGCGCCTTCAGCTGCTTCAACGTCGCCAAGCCGGCGGTCACCGCGAGGGGATTGCCGGACAGCGTGCCGGCTTGATAGACCGGGCCGGACGGCGCAATCAACTCCATAATCTCGTTCCGCCCCCCATACGCGCCCATCGGCAGCCCGCCGCCGATGATTTTCCCCAGCACAGTCAGATCGGGCGTGACGCCGTACAATGCCTGCGCGCCGCCGTAGGCCACCCGAAAACCGGAAATGACTTCATCGAAGATCAGAAGAATGTCATGCTCTGCGGTCAGCTGACGTAGCGCCGGCAAGAAATCCGGCGCCGGCGGCACGACGCCCATGTTGCCGGCGATCGGTTCCACGATGATGCAGGCCAACTCGTGACGGTACTCCTTCACGAGCTGGTGGACCGTGCGAATGTCGTTGTAGGGCGCGGTGAGCGTATGTTTCGCGAAATCGGCCGGCACGCCGGGACTATCGGGAATGCCAAGCGTCGCGAGTCCTGAGCCGGCCTTGGCCAGTAAATAGTCGCTGTGACCGTGGTAGCAGCCGTCGAATTTGAGAATCTTGTCGCGCTTTGTGAATCCCCTGGCCACGCGGACCGCGCTCATTACCGCTTCCGTCCCGGAGCTGACCAACCGGATCTTTTCCATCGACGGAAACGCCGCCCGGATCTCCTTGGCGAGCGTGACTTCCAGTTCGGTCGGCGCGCCGTAGCTCGTGCCCTGTCCCGCCGCCTTTTTGATCGCGTTGATCACCGCCGGCGCCGCATGCCCCAGAATCATCGGTCCCCACGACAAGACGTAATCGATGTACGCGTTGCCGTCCACGTCGTAGAGACGAGCGCCTTTGGCGCGCTGAATGAAGCGGGGTTGACCTCCGACCGAACGGAAGGCCCGAACGGGACTGTTCACCCCGCCGGGCATGAGGGTTTGCGCTTCGGCGAAGAGTTTCGCAGAGCGGGTGGTCTTCATGACGGGGGCGCACCCTACCATGCAGCCTGAGAACCGGTCAAGAAAGCCGGCAGGAAGCGGATCGGCCGCGATTGTGTCAGTGGGGCCCAAAAGTGTCGAAAGAGATCCGATCCTTATTGGTTTCAATACACCGTTTCCATCATCCCGGAGAGAAGCGGCGCAAAACACCAATGTTTGATGAACGGTCACAAATAATTAACATAGGCGTAAATCTTGCGTGTTACTGAAGTCGTAGAAGGAGCGCGAGGAGTCCCGTATGACGATTATCTGTTCCTGGTGCCGGGTGGAAGGTCGGACCGGCGTCGTCGGAGAGAAGGCGCCGCTGGACGACCGGCGCGAGACGCATGGCATCTGCGTGACCCATCGTCTCGCCGTGCAGGCCCGCTGGCACCAACGCATTCTGAGCGCTGAGGACGCCGGATCGCGACTGGTGTCATTCGACTCGGAAGAACGGAAGTCGGCGGACAGCGCCGGGGTTCAACGTATCACTTCCGCTCAGTGGTGGGTCAGTCTGAAGCGCCTCACACGCAGATCCCGCTCGTAACCGCTTTCCTTTCAGCCGCGTTGCGTCCCACGTGCCGCCTTGGCCCGTCGTGTCTTGGCCTTCGACGCCGGCGCCTTCACGGCATCGGTGAGCGGCAATTCTTTGAGTCCCCAGTGTTTGCGCTTGTGCTTGTCGTGGCTCGAGACGGCAAAAAAGGTATGGAAGGGGGCCCGCCGTCCGTCGGCGGTGTGCCCTTTGCTCCAGGCTTCGCCCGCGTCGCTCAACACTTCGAGCAACGTCTCGTACTCCTCTTCGTCGTCGGGAATGACGCAGTGCGCGTCCGAGATCAGCAGCACGTAGCCTTTGGCAGGCAACCATTCCAGATCGGCCAGGCATTCCTCCAAAGCGTCCCAGTTGTGACCGAAGTAGTCCGGGAAGTCGAGCGCCCGCGCGAACTCGGCAAAGACGCCGCCCGGGGTCGCGCACTTCTTTCCGTGAATCTGGCGCAACACGTAGCCGCTGGGCGGCTTCACCAGCGCCGTCGCCGCCATGCCGGACGGCACGACCAACAACGACGACCAGGGAGCGGTGGCATTCTGCAAGTGGGTATGGACGGTTTGATGTATGGCCATGGTGGTCGCGGCGTCGAGCGGTCCTCGAATCAGTTCAGTGGAATGAAGGTTCGATAGTGATCGGGTGTGTAGTAGGCCTTGTGCGTCCGTTGCTCGATGACAATGCGTTCCGCGTCGCGTGGCCGCCCTCGCACGCTCGGATTCACATCATACTCCCGATAGCGACCTCTTGGTAAGCGGCCTGCCCGGTTGTGAAAGATGCGGCCGCCGACATAGCCGGGCAACGGCTCACCCTGGCGGTCGAGCACTCTCTTCAGGACCTCGCGGACCTTCTGCGGCACGGGCTGCCGAAGATCCTCCCCCTCCGCCGGCGAAGATTCCGGCGCCACGGCCGCCGTGCCGGCCGAGATCTGCGGCGCGGACACGAGGCCGGCGGGCCACAGACCGATCAGCAGCAGCAACCACCACCACATCGGGCGGGATGACCGCATGAGGAACGCGCGCCTCTGGTGTCGAGGACCGATGGAAAGGTGGCGACCGTACCATGGTTACCGCGTCAGGTCAATGAGAGGGGAGGCCGTTTTGCGGCGGGCGAAATGCGCTTGCTAGAATGGCGCGGGCGCGCCCGCTCCCACCTTCCTCCAGGATTTCCGCCGTTGCACAAGCGCATGATTGCTGCGGCGAATCAGCGGCGGCATGGTATCATCATCACGGTGACGCAGCGGCGGGAACCATCGTCACCGAATCGTCCCGGCCGGGTCCGAGCGTTCGCTGGCGGGCAAGAGAGGCATGGGGGCCTATGTGGCAGTGCGGCGTCGTGGCGGTCGTAGCGCTGGTGATGTCGGCCGGCTCTGCGGCGGCGCAAAGCGGCGCGACCACTCATCCGCCGACCGACATCCTCAAGCGCTACGTGTATTTGGATCAGAAAGGCGCACGTTTGGACGCGATGTCGTTTGACACGCTCGCGCCCTACATCGATTGGCGGCAGGAGCCCGCATGGGGGCGGGTGGTGGTGACCGATGAGGCCACCATCCCGGAAGACTATCGCGCCTGGGAAATTCTCAACAAGTTGGAAGTCATCATTCCGGTGACCTTTCGCGTGCTCGGCTCCGTCTATCTCGAAACCGCCGCCTTTGTCCCGGCGGATACCCCGGTGGAAGAAGTCCGGTTTCACATCAAAGCCGTGAAAGGGAAGTGGCGGATCATCGAGCCGGTCATTCCGCCGCATGTCGGGATCAAACGCATGCTGAACTTCGTCCGTGAGGCACAGCGGCAGGAGTCCGAGCCCAGCAAGCGGAGTGCGCTGACGGCGTTGGAACAAGCGTTGCGAAAGGCCAAGTGATGTCCAAGAAGACGCCGGTCGATTTGCTGATCTTCGACCTCGATGGCACGCTCATCGAGTCCAAGTGGGACATCGCCTATTCCGTGAATCTGACGCTCGCCGAGCTGGGCCTGCCCGAGCGGCCGCTGGAAGAAATTTTCGGGTTCGTCGGCGACGGCGTCAAACGGCTGCTGCGGCTCGCCGTCGGCGAAGAGAATCTGGACCGCTACGAGCAGGCGCTGAAGGTCTTTCGCGGCCACTATCTCGAGCATTGCCTTGACCGCACCGTGTTCTATCCCGGCATCGAACCCATGCTGCGGCACTTCGCGGCCAAACCCAAGGCCGTCGCCACAAATAAGTCCATCGAGTATACGCGGGTCATTCTCAACGGCCTCGGCGCCCACCACTTTCCCGTCGTCGTGGGCGGCGACAACGGCTTCGGGCTCAAGCCGGAACCGGGCATGCTGCTGCACATCATGGAGCAGCTCGGCGTCTCCAACGACCGCACCGTGCTGGTCGGCGACAGCACGAACGACATCAACGGGGGCCACAACGCTGGCATCCGCGTCTGCGCCGTCGGCTATGGCATGGGCAACCGGGAGAAGATGGCGGCCTGCAAGCCTGAATGGTTTATCGAACGACCGGAACAACTGATGGAGCTGTTCATATGAGGACCGTATCTCGTGAAGCGTATCTCGTGAAGCGGAGCCTGGTCTCGATCGTCGCGCTGGTAGGCTGCCTGACCCTCGCCCCGTCGTTCGCAGGCGGACCGAATTTGGCCGACCGGGTGATCGAACATAAGCTGGCGAACGGGCTGACGGTCTTGATGGTCGAGCGGCACCAGACGCCGGTCGTGTCGATCAACATCACCTTCGCGGTCGGCGGCGTAAACGAGCAAGTGGGCCAGACCGGGCTCGCGCACTTGTACGAGCACATGGCGTTCAAAGGCACACGCACGATCGGCACCAAGAATTATGAGAAGGAAAAGCCGATTCTCGACGAGCTGGCCCGGGTCGGCATGGAATTGGAAGAGCGGCAGCGCGAGCTCGCCAAAAAGTACGGCCCGCCATCCGCCGATGAGCAGGCCGCGGTGGACGCGCTGCAGAAGCGGTTCGCCGAGTTGCAGGTGCAGGCGGCGCAGTACGTCGTCGGCAACGAGATGGCGCTCCTCTACCAACGGCACGGCGGGGTGGGGCTCAATGCCTCCACCGGCAAGGATCTGACCCGCTACACGATCAGCCTGCCGGCGAATCGGCTG
Organism: uncultured Nitrospira sp.; assembly: GCA_964642845.1. Taxonomy (GTDB): domain Bacteria; phylum Nitrospirota; class Nitrospiria; order Nitrospirales; family Nitrospiraceae; genus Nitrospira_D. The sequence continues at coordinate 14,490 of CAZXRB010000063.1, read as the reverse complement.
CCGCTCTGGGCGGCGGTGGAGGCCGACCGGATGGCCAATCCCGTCCTGCGCGAATTCTACAAGGAGCGGGGCGTCGTGATGGAAGAGCGGCGGCTGCGCAATGACGATAGTCCCCAAGGCTCGTTGTTCGAGACGTTCACGTCGGCGGCGTTCCGGGCCCACCAGTACGGCGTGCCGACGATCGGCTGGGGCTCCGATATCATGTCCTTGACGCCGGCCGCCACCGAAGCCTTTTTCAAGACGTACTACGGACCGAACCGGGCGACGATCGCGTTGGTCGGCGATGTGAATCCCAACGAGGTCATCGCGCTGATCGAAAATACCTTCGGCAGGATTCCCGCCGCTCCCCCCCCGCCCCCGCTCGTCACCGTGGAGCCGGAGCAGCGCGGCGAGCGCCGGGTCGAAGTGGAATTCGACGCGGAACCGATGTTGGCGATCGGCTATCACAAGCCGGGATTGGGCCATCCGGACGACGATGTCTTCGACGTCATCGATGCGGTGCTGACCGACGGGGTGACGTCCCGGCTGCATCAGACGCTGGTCCGTGAGAAGCGGCTCGCGGCGTCCGTCAACTCCGACGCCAATTATCCGGGCGTGCGGGCGCCCAATCTCTTCATCGTGACGGCCACGCCGCTGGCCCCGCACACGGCCGCCGAAGTCGAAGCGGCGATCTATGAAGAGCTGGAGCGGCTGAAGCGGGAGCCGGTCTCGGCCAAGGAGCTGGAAAAAGTGGTCAACAATTTGGACGCGGATTTGGTCCGCGCCCTGCGGTCGAACAGCGGGCTGGCCTCGCAACTGGCGCTGTACCAGACCGTCGCGGGCGATTGGCGGTACGTCCTGCAGTCGCGCGACCGCGTCGCGGCGGTGACGCCCGCCGACATTCAGCGGGTGGCGCAACAGTATCTCACCAAGACGAACCGCACGGTGGGAATGCTGGCGAAGAAAAATACGCCGAAGCACACGGCGGCGATGGCCGCAAGCGGGGTGGCGCCATGAACCGCACGATGGGGCGAGCCACCGGGACGGCGGGCATGAAAGTGCTGGCGGCGGCGGTGCTGCTGCTGGCGTGGGCGGCTGCGTCCAGGGCGGCCGAGCTCACGTTTCCCGATCCCCGGACGATGACCTTCGAACCGGTGCAATTCTTGCCCCCGGAGCCCGAGCGCATCGTGCTGGACAATGGCATGGTCGTGTACCTGCTGGAGGATCACGAGCTGCCGCTGCTCACCCTGACCGCCACGATCCGGACGGGCGGCTGGCTGGACCCGGCGGACAAGATCGGCCTCGCGGCGCTGACGGGCACGGTCATGCGCACCGGCGGGGGCGGCGGGCTGACGCCGGAGCAGGTCGATGAAGAACTGGAGCAGTTCGCCGGGGACATCTCGATTTCCATCGGCCGGCAGTCCGGCTCCGCCTCGCTCGACGTGCTGAGCAAGGACCTCGCGCGCGGCCTGCAGATCTTCGCCGGGCTCGTGCGGACGCCGGCGTTCGACCCAGGCCGCTTTGAATTGGCGAAGCTGCAAGCGCTCGAAGGCATTCGCCGCCGCCAGGACAATCCCGGCTCGGTGGTGAGCCGCGAGTTCGTCAAGGTGCTCTACGGCCCGGACCATCCCACGGCCCGCGAGAGCACGCTGGAGACCGTGCGCCGCATCACCCGCGACGATCTGGTGGCGTTCCATCGGGCCACCGTCCATCCCAACGGCATGATCCTGGGCGTGACGGGAGATTTCAGGAAAGACGAGATGCTCGCGGCGCTGCGCCACGTCTTCGGCGATTGGAAGCCAGGCCCCGTGCCGGAATTGACGATCGCCGATGTTCCGGAAGAGGAAGCCGCCAAGCCGGCGGTCCGGTTCATCAACAAGGAGACGTCGCAGGCCCATTTGCGCGTCGGGCACTTGACCATCAAGGAGAGCGATCCGGATTACGTTCCGCTGGCGATCGCCAACGACATCCTGGGCGGCAGCTCCTTCCGCAGCCGGTTGTTCAACGACGTGCGCACCAAACGGGGGCTGGCTTATTCCGTTGGCAGCCGGCTCAATACCGGCATGCACGACCAAGGTGTGTGGCTCATGCGTGCGGAAACGAAGCTGTCCTCCACGCAGGAGGTTGTGAGCCGCTTTGTGGCCAACATGGAGCGGATGCGCACCGAGCTGGTCACCGACGAGGAACTGGCCGAAGCCAAAGAAGCCTACGTGAACTCCTTCATCTTCTCCTTTTCAAGTCCGTCGGCGATCGTGAGCCGGCTGGTGGAGCTGGAATACGACGGCTTGCCGAAGGACTTTCTCCAGCAGTTGCGCGACAAGGTGGTGAAGCTCACGAAGGAAGACATCCTCGCAGCGGCGAAGAAGCATTTTCGTCCGGACCGCTTGAAGATCGTCGCCGTCGGCTCCGGCGAGGCCTTGCCCAAGGTGTTGTCGACCTTCGGCGAGGTCAAAGAAATCAAGTTGAGTCCGGAAGGATGAGGGGAAGTGGCTTGGCAGGAGGGGACGGCTTCTTCGGTCTCGCCATCATGGGCACCATCGTGGTGGCAGCCGAAACACTTACGAACTCTGGACGCCCGCTCCTATAAGGCTGCGGCCCTGGGCCGCAATGCCGTCGCGTGCTCGTGGTTTGTGCAGCCGAGAGTCGCATGGCGCGATGGCGGACGGGAAGAGGCCGTCCCCTCCTGCCAAGTGGAGAAGAAAGAGGGAAGAGAGAAAGGGACTGGCCCGTTGCTGAAGGCTGATTCATGCCGCTCGAAGATGATTTTTGTGACATTCTGAAGAAAGCGCGGACGGGCCAGGGGCTCACGGTGGGTGACGTGGCACGGATGACCGGGCTGCCCGGCGCCGATATCACGGCGCTGGAGCGCGGGGATCAGCCGCGGGATCGCGCGGAAGTGCGCGCCCTTGCCACGGCGCTGGGCCTCCGGGCGCCGGCGCTCGAGCAGATCGCCATCGACAAGTGGGAACCGGTGTTGCAAGAGCCGCCGGCCTGGATCGAAGCGATTCGCGGCTCCATCAACGGCTACGGCGTGCAAGGCTATGTCGTGCATGACGGCGGCGAAGCGGCGGTGATCGACACGGCCTACAACGCGCCGCCGATGCTCGAATTCATCCGGAAGCGCGGCCTGCGGCTGGTCGCGATCTGTCTGACCCACGGCCATGCCGATCATGCGGAGGGCATCGAGCAGCTCTTGGCCCATGCCGATGTCCCGGTCTATCTCGGGCCGGATGACGTGGCGCTGCTCCACTGGACGCCGCGCAACGACCGGCTCGCCGTGCCGTCGGAGGGCCAGGCGATTCCTGTCGGGCAACGCATCATTCGCTGCATGACGACGCCGGGCCATACGCCCGGCGGGATTTGTTACCGGCTCGACGACCCGCGGCAGCCATGCTGCTTCGTCGGCGACACGCTCTTTGCCGGCTCGATCGGCCGGTCCAATCCGAGCAAACTCTACTTCACCCATCTTCGCTCCGTGCGCGAACGGCTGCTCGTCCTGCCGGCCGACTATCGCCTGTTTCCCGGCCACGGGCCCGCCACGACGGTGGAAGAAGAGCTGCTTCATAATCCGTTCTACGTGCCGGCTTCGGCGCCCGGTCCCTGACCGCTGCCTCGACGCGAGGGTGGGCGGTCAGGAATAATGGAGCGCGAGGAGCCCGTATGGATGACGAGCGCGCAGAGAGACCGGACAGCGGCGAACCGGACGAAAGCCGGTTTTCGCGTTACACGCTGCCGATCGGGCTCTTCGTCCTCACAGTCTTCACGACGCTGTGGGCGGGGGCCTATCAGGACCGGCCGGACTTGTTCCATCCCTTCCTCGGCGCCTGGAATTTGCTGACCGAGAGACCGGAAGAGCTGCTCAACGGGATTCCATTCGCCTCGACGCTCCTGCTCATTCTTGTCACTCATGAACTGGCCCACTTTGTCGCGTCCAAGGTCCATCAGGTGCCGGCCTCCCTGCCGTTGTTCATCCCCGGCTTGCCGATTCTGGTGGGGACGTTCGGGGCCATCATCCGGGTGCGGGGGCCAATCTTGGAACGCAAAGCCCTCTTCGACATCGGAATCTCCGGCCCCCTGGCTGGCTTCGTCGTGGCCATCGTGGCGTTGGTCTTGGGCCTGCAATGGTCGAAGATCGAGATTGGAGTCGGTCCGGACAGCCCGTTCCTGGTGGGCCGCTCCTTGCTTCTCGATGCGATGGTCTCGCTGGTGCTCGGCGATTTGCCAACGGGAGCCAGCGTCAATCTCCACCCGATTGCGGAAGCCGCCTGGTTCGGCCTTTTCGTGACCTGCCTCAATCTGATCCCCATCGGACAGCTCGATGGCGGTCACGTGGCCTATGCCTTGTGGGGAGAACGCCAGCGGGCCATCGCGCTGGCGATGCTGCCGATTCTCATCGCATTGGGCTACTTCGGCTGGCACGGCTGGCTATTGTGGGTAGGCATGGCGGGTCTGTTGGGGTTTGCCCATCCGTCGATTCCACGCCCGGAGGCCGCGCTGGGTCGGGGCCGTGTGTGGCTCGGCCGCGCAACGGTGGTCCTTTTCTTCCTGATCTTCCCGCCGTTCCCCATCATCTCGCGCTAACTCGTCTACTCAAGAACGGGAATTGGACGGTGCGGGGCTGATTCCTGAGAAAACTTGTCGGATCCTCGGAGGCGTCCTAGCATGCAGCCATGCGTTACATGGAGACTCCGGCGCGCGGCTGTCCGAAATGCGGCGCGGAACCATCCCTCGGGGCCGCAGAATGTCACCGCTGCGGGATCGTCTTCGCCAAATATCGTTCATGGACCGCGAGGCGCCGGCCCGATGGCGTGGCATCGAAAGAGCTGACGTGGGTTTGGACGGCTAGGCGCTGGCTCGTCGAATCCGACCAGACGAATGATCCGGCGACATTCTACGGGCGGGCGCTGTTATTGGTCGCGCTGATCTGGTGGGGCTGGCGGTTCATCGCCACGCCGGTGGCGGCGAACGCCACAGGAGAATCTTTTCTCCATCTTGTCAATTTGCCCTTTCATGAAGCGGGGCACATTCTCTTCATGCCCTTTGGCCGCTTCATGGCCATCCTCGGCGGCAGCCTCGGCCAAGTATTGATGCCGTTGGTCTGCGTGCTCGCGTTGTTGCTGAAGACGCGCGATCCCTTCGGCGCGTCGGTCGCGCTCTGGTGGACGGCGGAGAGCATCATGGACGTGGCGCCGTACATCAATGACGCGCGCGCGATGGACTTGCTCCTGCTCGGCGGCGTGACGGGGAAGGAAACGGACGGGCATGATTGGAACAATCTCCTCACCATGCTGGGCTGGCTGGAATACGATCATGCGTTGGCCCGGCTGACGCACGGCCTCGGCGCGCTCTTGATGCTGGCGTCCTTCGCCTGGAGCGCTATCTTGCTGTGGCGCCAGTATGAGCGCCGGCAACGCTGAGCCCTACTTCAACGCCGGTTCCACGCGATGCAACAAGGCCGGCCCCAGTGGCACCAATTGATGGCCGGTGAAGGCCTGCGTCAAGCTCGCCACGGCGTGATAGAACGCCATCAAACCCACGACGATGTGCAGGAGTCCAGGCAGGGTTTCCGTAATGAGGTCCAACCGGGCCAGCACCGTGCACGAGAAGGTGAATCTGTCGGTCGGTCAAAAATCGGCGCCCAGCATGCCGGAGGGCTATTGAAAAGACAAGCCAGGTGCGGCAGACTGCCGACGCCTGCCGGGGGTTGACCGGTCCAAGGAGGACGCGATGAGAGGCCGATGCACGGTCTTGGTCGGGATGCTGAGCGCCGCCCTATGGCTGGATGGCGCGGCGGCCCCAGCCCTCGCGGATTCCACGAATCCTCGGTTCACCCTCGTCCTCGGCGGGGCCGCCGTCAAGGACAGCCAGACCGGCTTGATCTGGGAACAGGAGCCGGACCGGATCCACGACGTCTGGAGCGCCTCCGTCGCCCGCTGCGCGACGAAAGAAGTCGGCGGCAAGAAAGGCTGGCGCGCGCCAACCGTCGACGAGCTCAAGACGTTGATCGATGCGTCGCAGCATGATCCGGCCTTGCCGGCCGGCCATCCCTTCTCCAATATCAAATCGGAGATCTTCTGGACCGCCACCCCGCATCCCACCGACGACATCGTGGCCTGGCAGATCAGTTTCTTCAGCGGCGAACCGGTGACCGATCAAAAATCCGGCACGCGGCGCGCGTGGTGCGTGCTGGGAGGATCTGACCAATAAAGACACCGGCTCGCATGACCGCTGTCGTCGGGGCGGTGCTGTCGATCTTCTGTGCCCCGATGTACGGTCGCGCCGCAGACGAGAGTGCGTCCGGAGCCGATTCAGCGATCTCCGGCGCTCCCGTCCCGTCCGAGTGGCACTACGGCGCCTATCTGGACGTCGCCTACATTCTCAATTTCAACTATCCCGCGAACCATCTCTGGCGCAGCCGGTCCACCGCCGCACGGCATAACGAATTTGCCCCCAACATGGCGCTGGCTTACGTGCGGAAAGATGCCACGGATGCGTCGCGCCTCGGCATGGAGTTCGGCGTGCAGGGCGGCTACGACTCGCAGGACTTCGCGTTTCTCCAGGGAGAGCGCAAAGTCGACGGGGCCGACACGCTCCGCCACATTCATCGCGCGAACGTTTCGTATCTCGCGCCGGTGGGGCACGGCTTGCTCGTGACGGCGGGCCTGTTCAACAGCCTGATCGGCTATGAATCCCTCTATGCCAAGGACAACGCCCACTACACGCGCTCGTGGATCGCGGACTACACGCCGTACATGATGTTCGGCGTCAACGCGAAATACCCGGTCAGCGACCGGCTGACGGTGGCGGCTTTTGTGATCAACGGCTATTTCCATTTGTCGCATCCGAACGACCAGCCGTCGTACGGCGCGCAATGGTCCTATGCCGTGACGCCGCGGTTGACCGCCACGCAAACCGTTTATTGGGGACCGGATCAAACCAAGACGGCGCTCGAGTTTTGGCGGCTGTACGCGAATCATATTCTCGAATGGAAAGGCGACGACCTGACACTGGCGGCCTCGTACGACATCGGCACTGAACAGATCGCCGATCGGCCGGGCAGCCCGCGGACCTTCGTGATGGGGGGCAACGTCGTGGCGAGGTGGCACGTCGCCGGGCCCTGGTCCGTGGCGCTGCGGCCGGAGTTCTATTGGGATCGCAACGGCCGGTGGACGGGCAACACCCAGTTCGTCAAGGCGATGACTTCGACGGTCGAATACAAGTTTCCCTACCGGTGGACCAAGACTCTGGTCCGGCTCGAACACCGGTATGATGAATCGACCGGGGCCGGCGGCGGCTTCTTTCGCCGCGAGATCAGTCCCGGCGTGATCGGCCTGACGCCGAGTCAGCACGTGCTGTCGCTGAGCCTGCTCTGGACTTTCGATGCCCCCTGAGCCGGAGAGCGTACTTTACTGTCGCCGGCGCAGCGCATCGGCCATCCGACTGCCGAACGTGTCCAGTGCGGCGGTCTGAGCTTGGCGCAACACGGCCCGATCTTCCAGGAGCAAGGCCGGTCCTATCTGCCTGGCTTTGCCTTCCGCTTCCTGATTCAGAAAGAGTCGGTCCTGCCGCACGTCCCAGAGGCTGCCCCGGATGAGGAACAACGCGTCGCATTCCGTTCCCGAGGCGAGATAGGCGCCGAGCAACGTCGCATAGAGCCAGGCCTTGGCATTGTTCGAGCGTTCGACGGCGCCCGCACCGTCGACAATGAGCACGGCATCCGCTCCATACCGGGCGGCGGCGCGGCGGATCCGGCCGATGTCCGGACTGTGAATCGTGGAGTCTTCGAGCACAAAGACCTCCTGCAACACCCCGTCGTCACGGAGGGGCATCAACCGCCGCCGCAACGCGTCTTGATCTGCGCCGAGCCATTCCGCCTTGTGGAAGCCGCGATGGGTGGGAAAATCACGGCGGACAAAATACAACGCCAGGCGGAACCGGGTTGGAGGCGCCGCGATGCCGTCCGCAGACAAACGTGGCGCGGGCTGCTGTGCCGCATCTAACACGCTCCGGATGGCGGCACCGCCAAGTTGCTGCCCGGCGCAGCTTTGGAGGAGCGCCGTCAGCACCACAATGAAGAGGCGGATCACGGATACGACCGAGGCGTTGTAGGGGACATCCGTCATTCGATGATCGGCAGGATGCGGTCGGCGACGGCTTGCACCACCCCTTCCTGGTCCGTCACGACTTTCAGGCCGCGGAAGCTGAGATAGTAGCCGCCGTGGCTGGGCGCTTGGATCGTCGCGCTCACTTCCACGTGCGCTCCCTCCTCGACCTCGGGATCGCGGATCAGCGGTTGCCCGCAGATCCCGAGCACGGCGACGGGGAGCGACGACGACTCGTCTTCCAAGCGGAACAGATAGGCGCCGTAGCAGTTGGTGCCGTTCGGGAGGGTGTAGGGATCGAGCGGCTGCACGTCGCGGACGGTGCCGTGCAACGTGACGCGCCGCAGATGGTATACGCGGGGGTCCTCAAGAATCTGCTGGATGCTGATGGGCTCGTCGGCTTGGGTCGGCAGAGGACAGAGGGGAGAAACCAACAGAACGAGCGTGCAGGCGGCGGCCTGCCAGCTGCAGCGGGCTCTGGCGACAGGAATGAGCACGATGCACCATTGTAGCATCATTAGTTCGACGAGCGGTCGGCCCGCTTCCGCTTCTGCACCCTGCTCGGTATAATCCGCCTCTCATTGATTCTGGAGGCCTCGACGCATGGTGAACCAGCCGCAGCTTGAAACCTACGTGAACAGCGCCCGCGCCCGGTTTGAAGACATGCTGGGCCAGATGGTGGAAGTGCCGTCGGTCAGCATGGACCCGTCCTGCGCTCAGGACATGCGCCGGATGGCCGAATTGGCCGTGCAGTATCTGACCGATCTGGGCGCCGAGGCGCAGATCGTGGACACCGGCGGCTATCCGATCGTCTCCGGGGGATGGACGACCGGCGCGCAGCACCCGACCGTCACGATCTACAACCATCTGGACGTCCAGCCGGCGCAGGAACCGGAATGGAAGCAGGCCCCCTTCGCGTTCCGGAACGAGAACGGCGTCTATCGCGGGCGCGGCGCCACCGACGACAAGGGGCCGGCGCTGTCCGCGATGCTGGGCGCGCGCTTTGCCGTGGATCAGGGCTGGTCGATCAATATCCGGTTCCTCTGGGAGTTGGAAGAAGAGATCGGGAGCCCGAACTTCGCGGCGGGCCTGAAAAACCGGGCCGCGATTCCGCGCCCGGATTCCGTCGTCATTTCCGACACGATCTGGATCGCCAAGGGCCGGCCGGCTATGCCCTATGGCCTGCGCGGGTTGCTGGGTGCACGGCTGATCCTTCGCACCGGCAGCAAAGACGCGCATTCCGGCGTGACGGGCGGCGCCGCGCGCAATCCGCTGGCCGAACTGATGGAAGTGGCGCACGCCTGCGTCGACGCCAAAACGGGAAGGGTGAAGATTCCTGGATTCTACGACGACGTGGTCGAGCCGACCAGAGCGGAGATCGCGAGCTTCCTCAAGTCCGGCTTCAACGTCAGACGATTCAAAGAAGCCTATGGATTTGAGAGCCTGCGCACGGACGATCCCGCGGAGATCACCCGGCGCATTTGGGCCGCGCCGACGTTTGAAGTGCACGGGCTCACGGGGGGCTACCACGGCCCGGGCGTGAAGACCATCGTGCCGGCGCACGGCGAGCTCAAAGTCAGCATGCGGCTCGTGCCGAACCAGACGCCGGAAAAGGCCTTCGCCCTTTTGAAGAAACATGTCGCCAAGATCAATCCCGGCGTGAAGGTGGAGCGAGAGGGCATGCTGCAGCCCTTCCGGGGCTTGTTTGACGGACCCTACGTGGAGGCGGTGAAGCGGGCGGCCAAAGCCGGGTTCGGCAAAGAGCCGGCGTTCATCCGCGAAGGCGGCTCCATCGGCGCGGTGGTTACCATGCAGAAGGCCTGGAAGGTGCCGATCCTCTTCATGGGCCTGAGCCTGCCCGAGCACGGCTACCACGCGCCGAACGAGTACTTCGACTGGGGCCAAGCCTCGGGCGGCATGAAAGCCTTCGCCCATTATTTTGCCGAGCTGGCGAAGGTGGGGAAGAAATAGGGCGGGTCCTGTCGCCAACTAGCCCGTCGGTCCCTTGCACCCGCCCGGTGTAGGGACCCCGATGCGGGCGGACTGGCTCCCAGGTTTGCGCCACTCCCACAAGCTTGAAGGGGTCGGCTGCTTGATGATTTCCACTCTTGAGAGGCTCTGACGGCGTTTCCCATTTCTTAAGCGAGATGCAGGGGGAAAGTTGTTATCACGAGCTCCTTGAACTTGGATCGACGTGAAGCATCGGCAGCGATAACGCTTGCCCTGCGAATTTCAGCCTTGAAAAACGGACCGTCGTACTGTTGCCGAATAAGTGGATGCGCGGCGTTGCTAACGACAACGGATACATGCTTCATCGCTAAGCAATGAGCAACGCGAGCAAGCCTTAGCTCGTCTGAATGGTGGAATAATTTCGAATTGTACTTAATGAAACCATTGTTCAAATGAGTAGTTATGTAAGGTGGATCAAAATAAACCAAATCCCCCTGCTGTACTTCTTTAACGGCATCTTGAAAATCGCAACACTTGAGTTTTGCACGCTTGAGAAGGTGGCTTGCTATCACGAGTTGTTCTGGATCGAATACTTCAACGGAGTCATTGACGCGCCCTACTGGTACGTTGAATCGCCCTTCTAGATTTACCCGATAAAGGCCATTCCAGCAGGTCTTATTTAAATATATGAAATAAGCGGCACGTTCGATCTTATCGCCTCTGGGGTAGAGTTTGTCCCGTACTCGATAGTAATTTTTCCTGTCCGGCCTCAACCTCTTTAGAACCATAATAACTCCTTGACAATGATCTCTCACGCAGCGGTAGCAATTAATAAGCTCTGCATTTGTGTCAGACAAAACTGCTCGTTTAGGTTCAAGCGCAAAAAAAAGCCCTCCGCTTCCGACAAATGGCTCATAATAAGTGTTGAAAGCTGGCAGCTTGTCTACCAGCTTTGGAATAAGCCACCGTTTCCCACCGGCCCATTTCAGAAATGGTTCCATATTGGACCTAGAGAGGGATTGCTAACTTGCGCCGTTCTTTGAAGTCATCAACGGCTTCCTCGCTGCTTAATGAGGAAATCATATCTGATATTTCGGCCATTGCCTCTGCGGAGATTAGCCGTCTTAACCTAGCCCTCTCGACGTCCGCTGGCTTGTCCAGAATGTGTCGGAACCGATCGTACAGCGTTGCAAAGTCTTTATTTAGTGACGATGACAACGATGGCCCAAGATGCTTGTAGAGGCGATAGTTCTCTTTTGTGGTCAATGCAATGCACATATTCGAGAAGGCACGTAGTTCATCAGTAGAGGTATGGGCTCGGAAGTTCAAACGCTCAGTGGCCGATTCTTGCTCAATGAGGTTGGAAAGGAAAGTATGCAGACGCTTGAAGTTGACAACAACATCCTGGAGCTGGGGTAGGTGTTTGGCTTTGTCTAAAGGTCTACCCAGCTTGCCATGTGAAAATTCTTTCTTTATGTCTCGCAGATATTGCTTAAACTTGCCTGGAGTATCTGAACAGGCGTGCTGGAAGAGACTACTGAGCTGTTCCGGAGAGAGTTTTCGTTTGACATCCTGAGCAGGATCAATGAGGGGTAGAAGTTCGGTCAAACTCGATAGACCTTGCAGGCCGCCTAGATCTCGCATTAACTCTTGTTTCGATGACCAGATGGTTCTTATCTTATGGCTTCGAAAGATCGTCGGGCGCTTGATGAGCCCTTTCGTCTCCCGTTGAACGGCCCAGCCAATGCTATGAGGCTTGGTAACGCCAAGCCGAGCTAGCAAATCTCCCATCTCCCACAAAGCTTCTAACTTCATTCGTGTGGAAGTGGATGGATCTCGATAGCGATTATTGATGTCACTGATGGCCCTGACTATAGTGCTGATGTTAATTGTCATATCGTCAGAGAGAACTCTCGATCTCCGAACCAAGGACGGTACTAATCAATTCGTGCTCCAATCTCGTGCTTAGATCCACGATGTTCGATCCAACTTCAAGGGCAGTTGGCACTTTGCCTCTTTTCTCAAACAGCCTATGAACACATGGGGGAGCTATTATTAAAGACACATAGTTCAAGAGCCGCGCATCCAATTTTATCTTCCCCGTCGAGCTCACATTACGGCGCATAAAATCAGGGTGTTGAGTGTTGACTATGAGTGAATTACCAAGGTCTATTATTCGATCTTCCCCTGCATGATTCTGGAATTCAATTCTTGGCCCCGGTGATGGGGCGGCTTGCTCAGCCGAAGATCCAGTACTTGCCCCTCTTCGCTTCTCTCCGGAGCCGCCTCCAGAACTGCCTTCGCCGATTCCAGATTTTCCTTTTTCAGATGGAACACCGCCTGCTCCTCTTTCGTCAGGTCCCGTTCCTCCACCGCCAGGTTCACTACCGCCGAACGGGACATCGCCACTTTCCTCGATCATTTTCTTTTCGAATTCCCCTGGCTTACCAGTCGGCATAGCCTGCTCGAACTGCAATTTGAAAGTACGCAATATCCGGGACAGGCATTCTGACATAACACTGCCAAGTTTTTTATACGATTCATGGACTTTACGACTCATGATTTCATTCACGAGGGTCTGGAGTTCTTTCTGCACAAGCAATAGTTGCTCATAAAGCGCATCGCGCAATGGGGAGTCTTTGAGGTCATCTCTTGTCAGGTTTGGAGAACACAAATCATGGATTTCGACAAATCCAACAACAAAGGGGTTCGACCACACGTAAGGATTCTCACCTCGAGCCCTAACGAAGGTCTTGTAGCTCTTTAGATCCGCGATGGTTTGTATCCTTCTCTGTTTGTTGGTTAGAACCGGCAAACGATTGTCCATCACCCGGTCTAGGACCTTCACGTCCACGGTGATCTGCTTCTTTTCTGATCCGACAAAGAAAGAAATTGACTTCTTCAGAGGCGTGCCAGGCAGGCTGGCAAAGTCAAAATGTTGGCAGTCATAAGGTTTAGCCCTGTCCTCACTGACCTGAATTGATATGAAGCCAGCCCGCAGCACGTCATCGAAGTGGTGTTCAATTTCTGAAATCAGGGATTTCATGAAAATGGGCCTCTTAAAAACTTGAGGATCGAAACGGCTTATAGTCACGCATGTTCCTGGCTTGTCGAGTTGTTTGCTGTCCGTAGCCTCACACGCAACCTCCTTATTTTCATCGAAGGTTCGATCGATTATGAGACGGGCTTCTTGTTGTCCCTTCTTCCGGCTGACAAAAGTCGCCTCACGGGCGAATGCACGAAAAGCGTGAACTCCAAATCCGAATTGGCCGTTGGCCCAAGGAACAGCTTTCTTCTTTGAGCGCCCTACCTCAGAGAGTAATTCGCACAGCTCCTTT
>CAZXRB010000063.1:0-1098 GCA_964642845.1 uncultured Nitrospira sp. | reverse complement strand
GTGAAAGAAATTGTCTTTGCAATGGTATCGATGTGAATCCTCAGGAACGGCTTAATGGACTCACCGTCTTGATGAAGAATAGTAGCTGCATCAATTGCATTGTCGATGTACTCCATGGCCGCTCTATAGAAATCCTTGTAAGTGCCCGCGATTTGGTTAAGGAGTTCGCTCTGATCTCGGATAGTTAAGCGGGTCTTTGCTAAGACGGTCATCAAATCACCTCACTTCTGGATCAGGAGATACTTTGTTGCAAACCCTTGCCCAATCTTCTCCACCTCTCCCGCTCTTATTAGCAGGCCTAGTAGCTTCAGCGTTCTTTGGTGATTCAGACCGCAGCCTTCGATAATCTCAGCGGTTCTGCACGGACTATGTAAACCTAAGTACTCACGCAGTTGATCAAGTTGTTGCATTCTCGCGACGAGGGCAACCTGTTGCTTATGCTCTCGCCACTGCCTGGTATCTTCTCGGAAAGAAGGGCTCCCCTTTGGCGGTTTCGGTATGTTGAGCGTCTCCCGGAAATTGTCGATCGTTCCCCACAGTCTGTTGATACGGCTATGTAAGGAGTGGCCCGCTGTCGTGCTCTGAAGTTCAGTGGTGGTTAAATGATGGCCTACTTTATCTACAAGTCGATAATACTGTTCTATGCATCTAGCACGTTTACCTTCGAGGCGTTGGTCAGCAAGTTGCTCTTCAGTAATTGAATAGGCCGTGAGTAATTTCTTCAGATAGGCTAGCGGGATGTTGTTGAGACGAGCGACGCGGCTTAGACTCTGAACTTCCTTGTAGTCTTCAATTATCTTCTCTTCAGAGATATAAGGGTACTCACGGGGACTATATTCGAAAAGACCTATCTTCTTACCTTTAGAGAGAAGTTGTCTGACCCGCTCGCGAGTCAGACCGACTTTCTTCCCTACGGCATCGAGAGTTCCCAACTGTGTGTACAAGTCATGGATCGTCCGCAATCGCTCAATTGCGGCTGATGGCCTTGTTAGTAAGGCACCTTGGGCCTGCTCTCCGAGAGCCAGTTCTAGTTTCTTTATGACCGTTCGCGTGACTGGTTTCCCATCGCAGATTTTTCTCAGCGACGTCTCCGTAATA
>CAZXRB010000062.1:1140-22038 GCA_964642845.1 uncultured Nitrospira sp. | reverse complement strand
TCCTCGGTCGCCCAGCGCGCCACGGCCCGTTTGATTTTCAGCGGCCACTCATAATCCGGGAAAAAGATCTGTGCTTCGATTTCAGCGCCGGGTGCCACGCCGTGCTCGCACTGCACGCGGCAGCCGCCTTTCGACAGATCCAACACCACGCCTTCTCCTTCACTGTCTCCGGCGGTGAAGAAAATCCGGACTCGCGTGTGAAACCGGGGCGTCTTGCGTTCGACCAGAACACGATCCATCCCGCCAGCCCTTCCTCGCCGTAGCGGAATACGGGAACTAGTTGCCATTGGCCCGACATTTTATAGAATAGCACTATGGCGGAGATCATCAAGCCGAGCGTGCAGGCGTTTCTGGTCTGCGACCAGGTGATCGAGGACAGCCTCACCAAGAAAAAGAGCCTGATCGGCATCTTCACCCACCTGCAGGCGGTCGCCTTTCCGTTCCAGCATCAGCAGATGGGGCTGTATTTCTGTCTGACGGACGCCGAAGGCACCTACCATTTCGACATCGATCTGGTGTACCTGAATACCGAACAGTTAGTCTGCCGAGCCACGCTGCCCAACATCGTCATCGGAGACCGGCTGCAGATCTCGGACTTCGGCATCAATATTCCCTCGTTGATCTTCCCTGCGCCGGGCCGGTACGAGTTTCGCCTGAGGATGGAAGGGCATTTGATCGCCCAGAAAGACTTCAACGTCATTCAAATGCCGACCCACCAAACCACCGAGCCGTCTTCCTGAGCCGCTCCTGCCGGCGGCGCCCACTTCTCCCCTCGTGCCGTCTGTGATAGAAGAAGTGCGTCGTGCGCCACAGCGCGCCGGCAGGTGAAGCCATGACGACGCCATCGAACTCGACGGGCCCCTCCGATTTCATCCGCGACATCGTGGCGGCGGACCGCGCCGCCGGCAAGCACGGCGGCCGCGTCGTGACGCGGTTTCCGCCGGAGCCCAACGGCTATCTCCATATCGGCCACGCCAAATCCATCTGTCTGAATTTCGGCGTCGCGCAGGAGAATCCCGGCGGCGTCTGCCATCTGCGCTTCGACGATACAAATCCGACCACCGAAGACCCGCGTTATGTGCAGGCGATCCAGGAGGACGTGCGCTGGTTGGGTTTCGACTGGGGCGACAAGATGTTCTTCGCGTCGGACTACTTCGAGCGGCTCTACGAATTCGCGGAAAGGCTGATCCGGAAAGGCAAGGCCTATGTCGACAGCCTGACGGCCGACGAAATGCGCGCCTACCGCGGGACGCTCACGGAGCCGGGCCGCGAGAGCCCGTACCGCTCCAGGACGGTCGAAGAGAACCTGGATCTCTTCAGGCGCATGCGGGCCGGCGAGTTTCCCGACGGCGCGCATGTGTTGCGCGCCAAAATCGACATGGCCTCGCCCAACATCAACCTGCGCGACCCGGTGCTCTATCGCATCCGGCATGCCGCGCATTACCGCACGGGTACGACCTGGTGCATCTATCCGTCCTACGACTATGCGCACCCGCTGTCCGACGCGCTCGAAGGGATTACCCATTCGCTCTGCACGCTGGAATTCGAAGACCACCGGCCCTTGTACGACTGGGTGGTGGCCGAGACGGAGGCGCCGTACCGTCCGCAACAAATCGAGTTCGCGCGTCTCAACCTGACCTTCGCGGTCATGAGCAAGCGCAAATTGCTGGAGCTGGTGGAGAAGAAGCTCGTGGCGGGCTGGGATGATCCCCGTTTGCCGACCATCAAAGGGCTCCGCCGGCGGGGCTACACCCCGGAAGCGATCCGCGCGTTCTGCGACCATATCGGCGTGGCGAAGCGGGACGCCGTGGTGGAGATGCAGCTGCTCGAACATTTCATCCGCGAGGACCTGAACAAACGGGCTCCGCGCGTCATGGCGGTGCTCAAGCCGCTCAAAGTCGTCATCGACAACTATCCGGAGTCGCTGGTCGAGGACATGACCGCGATCAACAATCCGGAAGATCCCGCGGCCGGCGTGAGACCCGTCCCCTTCTCACGAACTCTGTATATCGAGCAGGACGATTTTAAGGAAGATCCGCCCAAGCAGTTCTTCCGGCTCGCTCCCGGGCGAGAGGTGCGCCTCCGTTATGCCTATATCATCAAGTGTGTCGGCGTCACCAAGGACCCGGCGACCGGCGAGGTCACGGAACTCCGCTGCACCTACGATCCGGAGACCAAGAGCGGATCGTCTCAAGAACAGCGGAAAGTGAAGGCCACGATTCACTGGGTCTCGGCCGCCCATGCCGTTCCGGCCGAAGTCCGGGTCTACAATCCGCTGCTCATCACCGATCCGTCCAAGATCCCGTCCAATCACGATTGGACGCTCTATTTGAACCCCCGTTCGCTGGAACGTCTGACCGGATGTCTTGTTGAACCCAGTCTCGCCCGAGCACAGGCCCGCGCCCGATATCAATTCGAACGGCAGGGGTACTTCTGTGTCGATCCCGAATCGTCCCCGGAAGCCCTGATCTTCAACCGCACCGTCTCGCTGAAGGACGCCTGGGCCAAGATCGAAAAAGCCCAGCAGGCACGCTAGCGCTCGCCCTGTACGCTGTTCGTGCGGACGGCTTCCCCTTCATTCGCACGGCGCGATAACCCCGGTTTGTATCCCCACGTGAAATTTCCGCCAGCAGCAGGGCGCGCGACCACGCCATGGCCGCGTGCGAGATTTTCAATTAATGCATGCCGTCCAAGGGCGCCGGGACTATGATGGACATGTGCCTATGTGGAGAAAAGTGTCTTGTCCCGAGGTCCAGTGGAGGCTGCCATGATCGAATGCCGCGAGTACCCCCGCATCCCCATTGAACTACAAGTCTACTTCTCGACCGTCGGTCATACCGACATTCGCGAGGGCACGATGTTCGATATCAGCGCCGGCGGCTGCGCGGTGACCAGCACGGCGGCCATCCCGCCCGGCACGGGGGTCAAACTGCTTATCCGCGCCACCGATCTCGGCTCTCCCATCACCGTCCATTCGGCCGCGGTCCGGTGGGCGCGCCACGGCGAGTTCGGCGTGGAGTTCCTGAATCTCACGGACCTGGACCGCAGCCGGCTCCACCGCCTCCTGCGCGTGGCCGCCTCTCGCCCGCTGCGACACAGCTAGCACCCCTCGCGCGTAGCGGGCAGCCCATTCACCCGCTGCGATAGCGGTGGTAGACTGCGTCCATGCATTGCCCGATATGCCGCACGCCGACAGTATGGGAGGGCAACCCGTGGAGGCCCTTCTGCTCAGAGCGCTGCCAACGGACCGATCTGGGGACCTGGGCCATGGAGGAGTACCGCATTCCCGGGTCTTCCCTTTCGGTGGAGGCATCCCTGCCAGACACTGATCCCAAGCTTCCCGAAGAGCAACAGGACCGCTAGCCCGAGCGCCTTCGGAACGGCCTCTTCATTTTCACAGTTGGCAACCGCCCGCGATCTTGCTAAGGTCGGCGTCCTCTTGCGGCCTCTACGGAGACGCCTATGCTGCCGACCAAGGGTTATGCGGCCATGAAGGCCAAGGCGCCGCTCGAGCCATTCTCGTTCGCGCGCCGGGCCGTCGGGCCGCATGACGTGCTGGTCACCATCACCCATTGCGGCATCTGCCACTCGGACATTCATCAAGCGCGCGACGAATGGGGTGGCTCGCTGTTTCCCATGGTGCCCGGCCATGAGATCGTCGGCACCGTCGCCCAGATCGGCTCCGCCGTCACCCGGCTTAGCATCGGCGAGACGGCCGGAGTCGGCTGTTTTGTGGATTCGTGCCGCACCTGCGGAGCATGCCGGGAAGGGCTGGAACAATATTGCGAACAGGGCATGGTCCTCACCTACAGCGGGCGAGACAAGAACGGGCAGATCACGCAGGGCGGTTATTCCTCACAGATTGTCGTCGACGAGCGGTACGTCCTCCGCATCCCGCCGGCCCTGACACGAGCCGGTGCCGCACCGCTGCTCTGCGCCGGCATTACGACCTACAGCCCGCTCCGCCGGTGGGGCGTCGGCCAATTTCACCGCTTGGCGGTGGTCGGGCTGGGCGGGCTCGGTCACATGGCGGTGAAACTGGCGGCGGCGCTCGGCACCGATGTCACGGTGTTGAGCACGTCGGAGCGCAAGCGGCAGGACGCCATCAGGCTGGGGGCGACCGATTTTGCCGTGACGTCGTCACCAGACACCTTTACCAAGCTTCACCGGCGCTTCGACTTCATCATCGACACGGTCTCGGCGCCGCACGATTACAATCTCTATCTCAATCTGCTCAAGACCGACGGGGTGATGATCCTCGTCGGGGCGCCGGACAAGCCGGCGCCGTTGGAGCCCTTCCCCCTCATTCTGCACCGGCGAAGCATCGCCGGGTCGCTGATCGGCGGCATTCGCGAAACCCAGGAGATGCTGGATTTCTGCGCCGCGCACCGCCTCGAATCGGACATTGAAGTCATTCCCATCCAGGCGGTCAACGAGGCGTACGAACGGGTCCTACGGGGTGATGTGCGGTTTCGCTTCGTCATCGATCTCGGCACTTTGGCGTAACTCCTGCACACGCTGCCTCTCCGCCTACTTCTCTGCCGAAAGGGCTCGTGGTCCCCGCACAACCATTGGTGGCGCTCGGGACGGAGGGACAAGATGTCTTCATCTGGGGATAAGACGCGTGCGCCGCAACGGAGCCATCGATCGAACGCTGCCGGCCCGGCGGCTGCCAAAGGCCTCAGAAGGCCACGGACGTCCCTTGAGAAGACGCCCACAAGGACGCTCGTGGTCGATGTCGGCGCGACCGGGATCAAGGCGGTTCTGCTCAACGACTTGGGGCATCCCGTGAGCCGCCGGGTGCGTCATAAGACTCCGGCCTCCGGCATGCCCGGTGAAGTCATGGACGTGATCGTGGCGCTCGCCACGCAGTTGGAGCCGTTCGACCACGCGGCGGTCGGCTTCCCCGGCGTGATCATCGAGGGCATCGTGAAGCAAGCCCCGAATCTGGCGCCCGAGTGGCAGGATTTCACGATCGCCCAGGTGCTCAAGACGCGGCTGGGCAGGCCGGTGCGGGTGGCGAACGATGCCGACGTGCAGGGCTTCGGCGCGATCGCCGGGGTGGGTGTTGAACTGGTGGTGACCCTGGGAACCGGCGTGGGCACCTCGCTGTTTGTCGACGGCCGCTTAGTGCCGAATCTCGAGATCGGCAAGGACAAGCTGCGGGATGCGGCGTTGCGTAAGGTCGGCAAGAAGAAATGGAACAAACGGCTGATGAAATTCCTCCGGCACCTCGACAGGATTTTTCATTTCACCAGGCTCTATCTCGGCGGCGGCAACTCACGAAAGGTTGATGTGAGCCTGCTGCCCAGCAACGCGACCGTCGTCTCGAACATCAACGGATTGGTCGGCGGGATTGCGCTCTGGCGCGATGGGTCGGGAGAGAAACGGAAGCCAGGAAGGGAATCCTCTCGTGCCAGAGCCGCCTGAACTGCGGTGCGCAATGGCTGGGGGGAACTGGAATCCAACCCGGTAGCAACAGCACTGGTATGCGACTGGCCCGCATGGAATGCAGACAAGAAAAAGGCCCGACTCCCCTCGCACTGGAATCGAGCCTCGCCCCGCGTCGTGCAATGCTTCCACTGCTCGTCGTGCGGGCTCGCCATCAGCCTAGCCCACATTCTTCATGGCGGTTCGTCGCGAAATCGCTGAGCCGCGTCGCGAGACCGGCGCGCGGAGCCCGGGGACTGACACCCTTCCCCGCGTCCGCGCGTGGTGTCTGTCCCCGTTCCGAACCGGGACAGGCACGGTCGGGGACGACGGCGCCAGTTCCCACAGTACGTGGAGGGTCTGAGGGGCGAGCCCGCCGGCCGAAGGCTCGTCGCAGCAGCGGATCGGCGATGGCAGGAGAAGCGGTCATGAAGAATGTGGGCTAGACTTCGACCGAGCTCGTGGAACGCCATTTTTGCGTTCTACTCAAAACCTGTACCCGACCTCCACGACATACATGTCCACACCCAGGCTATGGGAGCCATACAACCCCGCATCGGAGAAATGTTGAAGGCGAACGCCCGCGTAGGTGTGCGCGATGGGGGTAACCTGTATCCCAACCGTGGCGACAATTTGGACCGGCCCCCCGAAGTCTTGCACGCCGAATCGGTCGCGGGTGAATACCGCGGCACCGGCGCCGCCATCAATTGACACGAATCGGTTCCAGCCGCTGACGGCCAGACACGGGATGGCGGTGACCATCAGGGCACTGTCTCCTGCAGCGGTCAACAGCCCCGCCGTGGTGAGCGCGCGGGTTTCGAGGCGCCATGGACTCTCGCCGAGCGGCCAGGACCAGGGAAGCAGGAAGAGAGCAGCCACATCAGCCAGGTAGTACGTATGCTTCTGCCCCTTGCCGAGAAAAGGAGCTTTCCCCGTAAAGCCCCAACGAGGCCCGATCGTGAAGAGCGTGGTGTCGTCAGCACAGGCCAGCCTCCCTGGAAGAGCCGCCAGGACCAGGCCGATGACGTAAGTTGAGAGCCTGAACCACCGATGTCCCAGCATACCGAACGGATTCACAGCGTGTTCTTGACTCAGCATAGAGGGCGGGCGCTCGTCGGCTCATCTGGGGAAATCCATAGAGCTGGAATGAGCGCTACCGGCTGTGTACAGTGGCGCGGAGTGTCAGGCAAGACGTCAACGTAAGCGGCGGCCATCGCACGGAGAACAGCAATGGCTGGGGGACTAGGAATCGAACCTAGGTAGCCAGCTCCAAAGGCTGGCGTCCTACCGCTAGACGATCCCCCAGCGCGGTACGGCGGTCCTTCGCAGAAGCGCGAACACAAGAAGAGAATATTTGGCTGGGGGACTAGGAATCGAACCTAGGTAGTCAGATCCAGAGTCTGACGTCCTACCGCTAGACGATCCCCCAACCAGCCGTCACAGTAATATATGGATCGGAGCCTCGTCAAGATCGACGCGGCTTTGCGGAGTTTTCAGGATCGTGCGGCGCGCTCGATCCCCTGGCGCAATCGAAACAGGGTCCGGTCTCGTCCGAGAATTTCCATCACCTCGAACAGCCCGGGGCTGGCCGCGCGCCCGGTCAGCGCGACCCGGACGGGCTGCGCCAGCTGGCCCATCTTTATCCCTTCTTCTTCGACGACTTTCTTGAAGCTCTCTTCCCACTCCCGCCTTGAAAACACCGGGAAGCGTTCGAAGCGGGCGAGCACTTTACCCAATACCGGAACAACCGCCGGCGTGAGGAATTTTTTCGCCGCCTCCTCGTCGAACGTCACGTTCTCACCGAAATAGGGCGTAACCCATTCGACCATCTCGACAAGCGTCTTCGTCCGTTCCCTGACCAGCACCACCAACTGAGCCAACCACTCCGGTGAGACGGCTTGGAGACGCTCTGCGAATCCCGCTTTTTCCAGCAGCGGCCGCAGTTCCTGGGCGACGCGGGCCGGCGGGCTGGTCTTGATGTATTCGGCATTGATCCACAGCAGCTTGTCGGGATTGAAGACCGCCGCCGACGTTTGCACGTTCTTCCAGGAGAACTTCTCGATCAATTCCTGCCGGGTGAAGATTTCTTGATCGCCGTGGGACCACCCGAGACGGGCCAGATAATTGATCATCGCCTCGGGTAAATACCCCATGTCCTTGTAAGCCATGATCGAGGTCGCCCCGTGCCGCTTGGAGAGCCTGGTCTTGTCGGAGCCGAGAATCATCGGCAGGTGCCCGAACCGCGGGACAGGAAAGCCGAGCGCCTCGAAAATCGGCACCTGCCGGGGCGTGTTGGTGAGGTGATCGTCGCCTCGCACAACGTGAGTGATCCGCATCAGCGCATCGTCAACCACGACGGAAAAGTTGTAGGTCGGATAGCCGTTGGAGCGGAGGATGATCAGATCATCCAGCACCGTGTTGTCGAACACGATGCGGCCTTTGATCAAGTCATCGACGACGGTCTGGCCTTCTTGCGGGGCCTTGAAGCGCAAGGCGGCCTCCTCCGTGGGCTCCGTGATGCCGCGTGCACGGCACCGGCCGTCGTAGCGCGGCGACAACCCTTTCGCCTCAGCTTCCTTGCGCCTGGCTTCCAGCTCCTCGGCCTTGCACACGCACCAATAGGCTTTTCCTTCCTTCAAGAGTCGCTGGGCATGGTCCCGATAGAGGTCCATGCGTTCCGTCTGCCGGAACGGGCCTTCGTCCCAGTCCAGCCCCACCCAGCGCATTCCGTCGAGGATCGCCTGAATCGACTCCTCGGTGGATCGGCTTTGGTCGGTGTCTTCAATGCGGAGGATGAACGTCCCTTGCTGCTGTCGAGCAAAGAGCCAATTGAACAAAGCGGTCCGGACGCCCCCGATGTGGAGAAACCCGGTCGGACTGGGAGCAAATCGTACACGAACGGCGGTCACGCTGGATTCCTTCGGCTGAAAGGATGGTATCTATAACATGCAGTGAAAACCATTGTACAGGTGACGGCGTCTTCTGCTATGAGGAGAGGTGAACGCGTGATCGTTATGGCGGAACCGACGCAGGCGGCCACGGTCCTTTCGGTCACCGACCTCACGCCCAACGTGCGGCAACTGATTCTGCTGCCGCGGGAACGCAAGCTCGACTTTCAACCAGGCCAGTGGATCTCCCTCAAACTCCCGGTCGGACCGCAGCCTCCGCTCAACCGAGCCTATTCCATGGCGGTGCCGGCTTCGCCCACCGGCGAGCTCACGATCGTCTTTGACCGCGTCCCGGGTGGCCTTGGTTCGACCTACTTGTACCAGCTCAAACCGAGCGATGAAGTGCGTTTCTCCGGTCCGCACGGCCGCTTCGGCCTTCCGCACCCGGTCGATCAAGAGTTGCTGTTGATCGCGCGCTACACGGGGGTGGTCCCGTTGCGCTGCATGTTGAAAGCCCTGTACGCGCACAGAGATCTCACGCCGGTCTTGCTGATCGCCGTCGCCCCGGCTGAAGAAGAACTCCTGTACCATGAGGAATTGTTGTCGCTGGCGATGACGCACTCGTCGTTCCGATACCTGCCGCTCGTGGCGACGGGCGAAGAAGCCGCGGTCTCCCTCACCTGGTCGATGGTTCGGCCCTTGATCGAAGACAAACCGCACGTCGTGCCCTTGATCTCCGGCACCAAAGGCTTCGTGAGGCCCCTGAGGGCTTTTTTCATGGATGCAGGGTATGACCGAAAGGAAGTGAAGGTGGAGACGTACGACTAGCAACGTCGTCAATCGTCACACGTCAATCGTCATTTGACAGAAAAAGCTCTCCGACTAGGATCGCGAATGGCAAGTGACATTTGACGAATGATGGTTCACTCAGTGCCCTTCCTTCACCAAATTCTTGTTCACGGCTGGGATTTCGACCACCACGTCTTTTGTCCCATTGGGTACGCATTGGCAGCCGAGGCGTGACTGCAGGGTCGTCATGGGCGCCTCATCCAATTGGTCAAACTCGTCGTCCGTCCCTTCGTTGCAGGTCTCAAGGCCTTGCTTCACGATCACATGGCAGGTGGAGCAGGCACAGACGCCTCCGCAGACATGTTCCAGTTCCACGCCGTTCCCCATCGCGATATCGAGGATGCTTCCCGGCAGGCCGGTCTGCCCATAGGGGATTTTTGTTGGATCCACCGTCACTTTGGTGACTTGCCCATTGGGCGCGATATAGGTAACCGTGTAGGATGTCTTCGGAAGCTCGTACTCGGTCTTTTCAATATAAGGGTTCGTTCCCCCCATGACCACCGTCCCTCACTTTCTCTTGTGTCTAACCGACTCGTAGTTGACAACCCGTGGGACCCCGTGCTATTTTTATTCCGACCTAATTGATCGGAGATCATTATAGTCTCCGATCGAATGAATCGGCAATAGGTAGCGGCGGACAAATGCTGAAAATTTCGAAAAAGGCGGATTACGCGCTCATGGCCTTGCAGCACATCGCCTCCGTGCAGTTCGGCGACGTGACGCCGGGCCGCGTGGTGAATACGAAAGAAATCGCGGAAGAGTACAACATCCCGCTCGAGCTGTTGGCCAAGGTGCTTCAAGCGCTTGCGAAGAACGGGATGATCGAAAGCCATAACGGCCCCAAGGGCGGCTACCTGTTGGCCCGGAGCGCCAGCCAAATTACCATCGCGCAAATTCTTGAAAGCATCGAAGGCCCGCTGGGCCTGACGGATTGTTCCCATGAAAAGGAAGGCGAGTTCTGCATGCAGCGGGAGCACTGCAACATCCGCACGCCGCTGCTCAAGGTACAGGACAGCATCTATCAGTTGCTCAACAGCATGACGTTGCAAGACATGATGGGCGGAACGCCGCTGATCACCATCCAGTCTCCCTCGGCACAAGGAGTCGCACGATGAAGCTTCCGATCTTTTTGGATAATCACTCGACCACCCCCATGGATCCGCGCGTGCTCGATGCGATGCTGCCCTACTTCGTGGAGAAGTTCGGCAATGCCGCCAGCCGCAACCATGCGTTCGGCTGGGAAGCGGAGGAAGCGGTGGAGCAGGCGCGCAAACAGATCGCGAAATTGATCAAGGCCGACGCGAAAGAAATCGTCTTCACCAGCGGCGCGACGGAGTCGGACAATTTGGCGCTCAAGGGCGCGCTGGAGATGTACAAGGAAAAAGGCACGCACATCATCACGTCGGCCACGGAACATCGCGCGGTGCTGGATACGGCCAAGGCCCTCGAAGCCAAGAGGCTCGCCACGGTGACCTACCTGCCCGTAGACAAGTATGGCATGGTGAACCCGGAGGACGTGCGGAACGCGATCACGGACAAGACGATTCTGATCTCGGTCATGCTGGCGAACAACGAGATCGGCACGATCAACCCGGTCAAAGAAATCGGCAAGATCGCGAAGGAGAAAGGCGTGCTGTTCCACTGCGACGCTACGCAAGGCGTGGGGAAGATCCCTGTGGATGTCCAGGACATGGGCATTGATCTGATGTCGTTTTCGGCCCACAAGATCTATGGGCCCAAGGGAGTGGGCGCCCTGTACGTGAGAAAAAAGAATCCGCGCGTGCGGATCGCCGCTCAGATGGATGGCGGCGGCCATGAGCGCGGGATGCGGTCCGGTACGCTGCCGGTGCCGCTGATCGTCGGCTTCGGGAAGGCCTGCGCGCTGTGCGAGCAGGACATGCCGGCCGAATCGGTGCGGCTGGCCGCCATGCGGGACCGGCTGCAGGCCGGCATCATGAAGGAGCTGGAGGAGACCTATTTGAACGGCCATCCCACACAGCGGCTGCCGGGCAATCTGAATATTTCCTTCGCCTATGTGGAAGGAGAGTCCCTCTTGATGGGGATGAAGGAGATCGCCTTGTCGTCCGGATCGGCCTGCACCAGTGCGACCTTGGAGCCTTCCTATGTCCTCCGGGCGTTGGGGGTCGGGACCGAACTGGCCCATTCCTCCATCCGCTTCGGCCTAGGCCGGTTCAACACGGACGAAGAAGTTGACTATACGATCAAGAAGGTTATTGAAGTCGTCACGAAGCTGCGGGAGATGTCTCCGCTCTACGAGATGGCAAAGGAAGGCATCGATTTGAAATCCGTGCAGTGGGCGGCCCATTGACCCGGTGAAACGTGAAGCGATCATCGTGAAGCGTATCTCGCGTCCCCAGAGCCGCGCTTCACGAATAACGAGATACGAAGGAGGTAGGTATGGCCTATAGCGAGAAGGTCGTCGATCATTTCAATAACCCCCGCAACATGGGGAGCTTCAAGAAAGATGAGGAAGGCGTCGGCACCGGCATGGTGGGCGCGCCGGAGTGCGGCGACGTGATGAAGCTGCAGATCAAGGTCCAGAACGACACCATCGTGGATGCCAAGTTCAAGACCTTCGGCTGCGGGTCCGCCATCGCGAGCTCCAGCCTTGCGACCGAATGGCTCAAGGGCAAAACGCTGGAGGAAGCGCAGAAGATCAAGAATACCGACATCGTGCAGGAGCTCAATCTCCCGCCGGTGAAGATCCATTGTTCGGTGCTGGCCGAAGATGCGATCAAGGCCGCGCTGGCGGATTATCAGAAAAAGGCCCAAGAGAAGGTCCACGCGAAGTAATCGCGGAAGGAGTGCTGCCCATGGACACCAATACTGCGGCCCAGACCCCGGTCGTCACCCTCACGGAGGCGGCCTTGAAGGAAGTGAAGCGCCTCATCAACGTGCAGGGCCTTACAGAAGGCGGCCTTCGTCTCGGCGTCAAGGGCGGCGGCTGTTCGGGGTTGAGCTATACCATCAATTTCGACGACAAGATCGGTCCGTACGATCAGGTGTACGAGTTCGACGGTGTCAAAGTGATCATCGACGCCAAGAGTGCCATTTACCTCCAAGGCACGCAGCTGGACTATCACAAGGATCTGATGGGCGGGAATTTCAAATTCGTCAATCCCAACGCCAATAAGACCTGCGGCTGCGGGGAATCCTTCTCAGCGTAACGTCGGCACGCACCCGGCTTTCACGTTCCACGTCCAGGGGATGGCCCATGCCATGCCCGGCAGCAAGGCAGCGATGGCGGATGCACGGACCCATAGCCCCAGTTCCCGTGAGCTGCACATGGCGCGCAGCATGTGCTGGCACTGCCAGTCGGAAGTGGCCGGCGAGTATTTCTGCGACCGCTGCGTCAAGGTGCAACCGGTCTCCAAGGACACGGATTATTTCACCTGTTTCGGGTTTCCCCGACGCCTCACCATCGATCCGGCCGCGCTCGAAGCGAAGTTTTACGAGCTGAGCCGCGCGTTCCACCCCGATTTCTACCAGAACAAGAGTGCGACCGAGCGGGAGATCAGCCTGGCCAATGCGGCCATGCTGAACAGCGCCTATCGGACGCTGCGGGATCCCATCCAGCGGGCGGAATACCTCCTCGATCTCGAAGCGGGAGCCGTCAAAGAAATCCGGACGACGCCCCCGGCGGACTTGTTCGAGGAAATCATCACCTTGCAAGAGACGCTGGACACCTACCGAGAGAGTGAGAACACCGGCGAGAAGCAGGCGCTGCGCGACCAGTTGCAGCGCGAACGCACCGCGCTCGAACAGCGGCAGCGCGACATGGAACAAGAGCTGCAGCAGTTGTTCACCGCGTGGGACCGGCTGCAAGACCGCGGTGAAGCCACCGATCACACGAGAAGCGAGCGCGACCGGCTGTTGAAACGCATGCGGGAGATCCTGTCCAACCGCACCTACGTCAAGAACATCGTCAACGACCTCGTCACCACCATCGGATAATTTGTAAGAACATGACGATTCGTCGCTCCTTGCACAACATGCTCAAAAAGGCTTCGGGCAAGGCCGCAGGGAGCGAGAGCCCCGAGGCGTACTCGGTTCGTACGTTGAGGGGCGCGAGCGACCGAGAACGCAGCCTGAAGCCTTTTTCAGCATATTGATATGGCACGCATTGTCGGCATCGACTTAGGCACGACCAATTCCCTCGTCGCCTACATGAAAGACGGGCGGCCCACCGTGATTCCGGGCCGGAACGGCCGTACCATGGTGCCTTCCGTGGTCGCCGTGACGGACAACGGGCTCATCGTCGGCGACGCGGCGAAGGAGCACCTGACGCGCAACCCCGAGCGGACCGTCTATTCCGTGAAGCGCTTCATGGGCAAAGGGCTCGCCGACGTACAGAGCGAGCTGGCCTACTTTCCTTACCAGCTGACCGAACAGGGCGGCGTCATCCGCATCAAGCTCGGCGACAAAAACTATTCCCCGCCGCAGATCTCCGCCATGATCCTCAAAGAGCTGAAGAACCGGGCTGAGGCCTACCTCGGGGAGAGCATCACGAAGGCCGTGATCACGGTGCCGGCCTATTTCAACGACAGCCAGCGGCAAGCGACCAAGGACGCGGGCATGATCGCCGGGCTGGAGGTGCTGCGGATCATCAACGAGCCGACCGCCGCCTCGCTGGCCTACGGCCTGCAACAGCGGACTCAAGGCACCATCGCCGTCTACGACCTGGGCGGCGGGACCTTCGACATCTCGATCTTGAAACTCAAGAACGGCATTTTCGAAGTCCTCGCCACCAACGGAGATACCCACTTGGGGGGCGACGATTTCGATCGGATAGTGGCAGACTTGTGGCTCCAGCGGATTCGCGAGCGGCACGGCCTCGATCTCAATGCCTATCCCGACCACATGCAGGCGCTTCGGTTGGAGGCCGAGCGGACAAAGATTCGCCTCTCCAGCGAGAGAACCGTGCGCGCCACCCTCGAGTTGCCCGACGGCAAAGGCACGTTTACCGCGGAGCTGACGCGAGAGCAGCTGGAAGGGCTGACGGCGGGATTGGTCGAGCGCACGCTGGGGCCCTGCCGGCTGGCGCTCAAGGACGCCGGCCTGGCCGCGGCGGACATCGACGAAGTCGTGCTCGTCGGCGGGTCGACCCGCATGCCGCTCGTCAGGCGGCGCGTGGAAGAGCTGTTCGGCAAACGCCCCCACTGTGAGTTGAACCCGGATGAAGTGGTCGCGCTCGGCGCGGCCGTGCAGGCGGACATCCTGAGCGGCGGCACGACCGACATGCTGCTGTTGGACGTGACGCCGCTGTCCCTGGGCATCGAAACGATGGGCGGCGTGATGAGCACGCTGATCCACCGCAATACCACGATTCCCGCCGGCGCGAAGGAAATGTTCACCACCTACGTGGATGGACAGACCGGCGTCGACATCCACATCCTGCAAGGCGAGCGCGAGCTCGCGCGGGATAATCGCAGTCTGGCGCGGTTCCGCTTGAAGGTGCCCCCGCTGCCGGCCGGCGTGCCGCGCATCGAGGTGACCTTCCTCATCGACGCCAACGGCATTCTCAACGTGACCGCGAAAGACATGCGCACAGGCGAAAGCCAGTCCATCGAGGTGAAACCGTCGTACGGGCTTTCGGACGCCGAAGTCCAGCGGATGATCGAAGATTCATTCAAGTTCGCGACCGAAGACGTCAACGTCCGCAAACTGATCGACGCACGGCTGGACGCCGGCGCGCTGATCACCGCCACGGAAAAATCACTGGCGCAGGGCGGGCATCTGATCACGCCGGAGCAGCAACAGGCCGTACGGAGCGCGCTGGCTTCCCTCGACGCGGCCAAGCAGGGCGAAGACCCCAAGACCATCCGCGCGCGCATGGCCGAGCTGGAACAGGCGGCCAAGCCGCTCTCGGTGGCGCTGATGGACGATTCGCTCAAGCAGGCGCTGCAGGGGAAGAAGCTGTCTGAGGTGACCTGAAACGTATCTCGTGAAGCGTATCTCGCAGGCGCTCACGAGCGAGGAGAGACGAAGGAGCCCGGAATGGATTTGACGTGGCAAGACGCGGAAGAGATCGCGATCCGGCTGGTGGAGGCACACCCGGACGTGGACCCGCTGACCGTCCGCTTTACCGACATGCACGCCTGGATCGTCGGCCTGCCGGAGTTCAAGGACGATCCGAAAAAATCGAACGAAAAGATCCTCGAGGCCATTCAAATGGCCTGGCACGAGGAGTATCAGGACTCCAAAGCCTGAGCCACTGTCCCGGAAGCTTAAAACGTCCCCTCGCCCACCGGCTGCCCCTCGGGAATCTGATCCAGTTTATAGAAGTCGATCGGATCCAGCCGCCGCTGAGCCGCCTGAGTCGGCTCGCTGCCCTTCGCGAACATTTCCACCGTGCCGGATTGGCCCTCCGTCTCCTGCTCGGCCTCCAGAAGCCCGGTGGCGGGATCCACCTTGACGAAAGTGACCCCGTCCGGAATTTCGAACGGCACGACGGGCAATTGATTCAGCGCTTCTTTCATGAACGCAATCCAGATCGGCAGCGCCGCCCGCGCTCCGGTTTCGCTTTCCCCCAGTGACCGCCGGTCGTCGAACCCGACATAGACGCCGGCGACCAGATTCGGCGTGCCCCCGATGAACCAGGCATTGATGTAATCGTTGGTCGTGCCGGTCTTACCGGCGATCGGACGGCCGAGAATCTTGGCCGCCTGCCCGGTGCCCCGCTGCACGACGTCTTCCATCATATTCGTGATGAGATAGGCCGTTTCCTTGCTGATGACCTCGCGGGGCTCCGGCTCGGCGGTTTCCAAGGTCTTGCCCGTGCTGTCCTTGGCGACTTTGATGGCAAAGGGCTCCACCCGGCTGCCTTTGTTCAGGAAGACCCCGTACACCGACGTCAGCTCCATCAAGCCGACGGAAGACGAGCCCAACCCGAGCGAGAGATCGGCCGGCAGCGGGCTCGTGATCCCGACCGAACGCGCGAACTCGATGACGTTCCTGATGCCGACCTTGTCCAGCAGCCGGACAGTGGCCAGATTGTGCGAGTGCGTCAAGGCCTCGCGCAGGCTGACCATGCCGTGAAACTTGCGCCCGTAATTCTCGGGCTTCCAGATCTTCTCGTCTTCCTCCTGCTCATAGACCACCGGCGCGTCGAGGATTTGAGTCGCGGGACTCATGCCCTGGTTCATCGCGGTCGCATAGATGATGGGCTTGAACGCCGAGCCGGGTTGGCGGTGCGCCTGCACCGCGCGATTGTATTCGCTCCGTGTGAAATCATAGCCGCCGACCATCGCGCGAATGGCGCCGCTGCGGGGGTCCATGGCGATCAACCCGCCTTCGACCAGCGGGGTCTGTTCCAGCGTCAGGTACAAGCCGTCTTTCGCCACCTTTTTGATCGCCACCTCGATCACATCGCCGGTCTTTAGGATGTGCTTCGGATTGGGATTCACGACGAAGTCGACGCCCGGATCGGGCCCTTTGAGCAGCCGCTTGGCCCACGCCATATCGTCGAACAGCAATTTCCCCTGTACGGCCCCCACCTGGACTACATAATGATCCTTGCCGGTTTTCAGCACGACCCCTTCACTGAGATCGCCGGGCTTGAGCGGTGAGTCGGCGACGGTGACGGACGGGGGCGGCAGCGTGGCCACATCGACGGTCCGCCGGGGTCCGCGCCAGCCCTGGCGTTTGTCGAGCTCGCGGACGCCGGCGGTGAACGCCGCTTCGGCCGCCTTCTGCATCTCCAGATTGAGCGTGGTGTAGACCTGCAAGCCGCCTTTGTAGACCATGGTTTCCCCGTATTTGGCGACCAGCAACTGGCGCACGTACTCGACGAAATAGGGCGCGAAATGCTCGCTGCCCGGACGGCGAAAATTCAGCACCTCGGCGGCGGCGGCCTCCCGCTCGGCGGCCGTGATGAATCCGGCCTCTTCCATGCGGGACAGCACGTGCTCTTGGCGCCTCTTGGCCCGCTCGTACGCGGTAAACGGCGAAAACCGGCTGGGCGATTTGGGAAGGCCGGCGAGGAAGGCCGATTCGGCCAACGTCAGCTCCTTCACGTCCTTGCCGAAATAGGATTGCGCGGCGGACGCGACACCGTACGCTCCCTGGCCGAAGTAGATCTGGTTCAAATAGGTCTCGAGAATCTGCTCCTTCGTGGAGACCGCCTCCATCTTATAGGCGAGAATCAACTCGCGGATCTTCCGGTCGTAGGACCGCTCGGCCGAGAGAAACAGCGACCGCGCCAACTGCTGAGTGATCGTGCTGGCCCCTTCGACCTTGCGGCCTCCGTGCCGGATGTTCGTCCAGGCCGCCCGCAGGATGCCGACGTAATCCAAGCCGGGATGCTCGAAGAAGCGGGCGTCTTCGGTCGCGATCACGGCCTGTGTGAGGGTCTTGGGAATGTCCGCGAGCGGCGTGAGGATGCGCCGCTCGATGAAGAATTGGCCGATCGGCTGCCGATCATCCGAATAGACGGTGGTGACCAAGCTGGGTTGGTAACTTTGGAGCAGGTCCAGCGACGGCAGATCTTGAGAGAAATGCCAGATGACCCCGGCCACGGTGGTGGCGCCAAGGACGAAGAGGCCCAGGCCGCTCAGCAGCACGATCTGCCACCAGCGCCAGCGCCGGCGGGGCTGCTCCAGAATCTCGATAAAGCGATCATCGCCTGGCATTCAAGACAGGGCTCCTGAGTGGAAAAATCGACGAGGATGGCGTGGGTCACCTTACCGTGCGTTTCCCCAAAACTCAAGCTCCCGTCCGGTTCGGGACACCGCCTCGTCCGCTTGTATGGCTGCGGTCCTTCGGGTATACTCCCTTCCCGACGCCAGCAGTTCCGGGCGTCTTTTTTTTCGCCACGAGAGGACCATGACGCAGCGACTCGCGCCCCACGACCGCCGGACCGACATCCGGAATATCGCCATTATCGCCCATGTGGACCACGGCAAGACGACCCTGGTCGACGCCGTGCTCCGGCAGACGCACGTCCACCGGAAGATCGACGACATGGGCGAGCGGATCATGGATTCCATGGACCAGGAGCGGGAGCGCGGCATCACGATTCGCGCCAAGAACGCCAGCGTCACGTACAGAGGCGTCAAGATCAACATCGTCGATACGCCCGGACACGCGGACTTCGGGGGCGAAGTGGAACGGACCCTGCGCATGGTGGACGGCGTGCTGCTGCTGGTGGACGCCAAGGAAGGCCCGATGCCCCAGACGACCTTCGTGCTGCGGAAGGCGCTGGCGCTCGGGCACAAAGCCATCGTGGTCATCAATAAGATCGACCGGCCGGACGCCGTGATCGACGACGTGGTCAACCGCACCTTCGACCTGTTCGTCCATCTGGGCGCCACGGACGAGCAGTTGGACTTTCCGATCGTCTATACCTCCGCCATCAAAGGGATCGCGACGCGGGACGTGAACAAACCCGGGACCGATATTACGCCCTTGCTGGATACGGTGCTCGAGCAGATTCCCGCGCCGGCGATCAACGCCGAGGCGCCGCTGCAGATTCTCGTCTTGGCCCTCGCGCAGGATTCGTACAAAGGCAAAATGGGCATCGGCAAGATTCAGTCGGGCTCCATCGCGCGCCGGCAGAACGTGCTGGTGCTGGGGAAGGACGGCGCGCAAATCCCGGGCAAGGTCTCGGATCTCGCCGTCTATTCGGGTCTGGAACGGGTGGACACCGAACAGGCGGCGGCGGGGGAAATTGTCGCCGTGGCCGGGCTGGACGAGATCAGCATCGGCGACACGATCGCCGACGCGGAACGGCCGATCGCGTTGCCGCGCGTGACGATCGACGAGCCGACGGTCCAGATGACTTTTTCGGTGAACAACAGCCCCTTCGCGGGGCGGGAAGGAAAGTATCTCACGTCCCGCCATCTGCGTGAGCGCCTGTTCAAGGAACTGGAAACGAACGTATCCCTGCGCGTCAGCGAGACGGACAGCGCCGACCGGTTTCTCGTCGCCGGCCGCGGCGAGCTGCACCTCGGCGTCTTGATCGAGCAGATGCGGCGCGAAGGCTACGAGCTGCAAGTCTCTCAACCGGAGGTCATTCTCCATCGGGAGGGCGGCCGAGTGACGGAGCCCTATGAGGAGCTGACGATCCAGGTGCCCGAGATCTATCAGGGCGCCGTCATCGAGGAAATCGGCAAACGCCGCGGCGAAATACGGCACATGCGCCTGATCCACTCCGACGCGGGCGCCAGCGAAATGCACCTGGAATATCACATTCCGACGCGCGGGATCATGGGCCTGAAAAACATTCTCATGGCCAAGACGCGGGGCACCATCATCATGCACCATGTGTTCAAAGGCTATGAGCCGGCCGAGGAGCGCGATCTGATCGTGGCGCCGCACGGCTCGCTCGTCGCCTTCGAAGACGGCGTCAGCACCGCCTACGCCATCTTCATGACCCAGGAACGGGGCACGATGTTCATCGGCCCGGGCACGGAGGTCTACCGGGGAATGGTGGTGGGCGAAAACAGCCGGGACGAAGACCTCGATGTCAACGTATGCAAGGAAAAGCACCTGACGAACATGCGCGCGTCGGGATCGGATGAAGCGCTGGTGCTCACCCCGCCCAGGGAAATGACCTTGGAGTTCGCGCTCGAGTATATCGGCGCCGATGAATTGGTGGAAGTGACGCCCAAGAGCCTGCGCATCAGGAAGCGCCTGCTGCATCCTGAAGATCGGCGGAAGGCGAAAAAGGCCGGGAAAGAGCCGGCGCGGCCGGCATGAGAATCCGGAAGAAGAGCCCGAAACCTTCCGCGAAGCGGCCGCCCCTCTATTTCGTGGGTTATCACGGTCCCGCCCCTTCCACTGACGAATTGAAGAGCTGGTACGAGCGTGAATACGGCGGCCCCCTCACCATTCGGCACGAGGACGGCGCGCCGGAATCCTGGCAGGCTTCGCATGGACCCTGGTCGGCCCATGTGGTCATGCCGCTGCCCATGAGCCACGTGGCCGACATCATCAAGCAGCTCGCGTGGGAGCACGAGAGGATGGGTGCCGTCGCCCCCTCGCTCGCTGCGCCGCGCGACATGCCGGACACCATTCTGTTCGCCGCGCGCCTGGCGCGCGGCCTCACCCTGCTGACCCAAGGCACGGCCCATGACGTCACCACGCAGGCGTACGTGAATCCGTCCGAGTGGCAGCAGCGGACCTTGGTCAGTTTCTTGATCGACGACCACCTCACGGTGACGCATGACGACGCGACCAAGCCGGACCAGGTGTGGTCTTATTCACTGGGGCTGACGAAGTTCGGTCTCGACGAGGTGGAAACGTTCCGCGGCAAGGGCTTACCGGAAGGGCCGGCGAAAGACTTGCTGATCGAATCGGCCCACGAGCTGCTGCGCATGGGCCAGTCGCCGAAGGTCGGCAGCGCGTTCCGGTTGCCGGTCCTGGGCCGCACGGTCCGCGTCGTCAACTACCGCACCGCTTCTCCCGCCGGCCGCATGCTGCCGTTTCGCGAGTTGCAAAGTTAGATCGCTGCCGGCCGAATTCCGTCAGTCGTCTTCGAATCGCGCGTTCACCGATTGGTCCATGCTCATCGCGACGACGCAGCTTCCGCCTCCCTCACAGGCGCCGCTCCAACGATCGAAGTCCGAATTGTCATCCGGGACCGCGGTGAGAGTCACCGTGCTGCCCCGCGCAAAACTGAACTGACAGGTCGGCCCGCAGTTGATGCCGGTGGGCGAGCTCGTGACCGTACCGTCACCCGGTCCTGATTTGTTAACGGACAGGGTGACCA
>CAZXRB010000062.1:0-1066 GCA_964642845.1 uncultured Nitrospira sp. | reverse complement strand
GTGTCGCAGGTGCCGGTCCCGCCGCAGCCGCCGCCGCTCCAGCCGACGAAAGTGGAACCGGGCGCCGGCGTCGCCGTCAAGGTGACCGGCGTGCCGATGCCGTAGCTCTCGGTGCAGTCGCCGCCGCAGTTGATTCCCGGCGGGCTGCTGGTGACCGTGCCGGTCCCGCTTCCCGCGAGGTTCACCGTCAGGATGGCGGACACAACGGGCTGGTTGAAGGCGGCCGTGACGGATTGATCGCCGTTCATCGTCACCACGCAGGAGCCGGTGCCGCTGCAGGCGCCGCTCCAGCCGGCGAAGGTCGATCCGCCGGTGGGCGTGGCAGTCAGCGTCACCGTGCCGCCGCTCGTGAAGGTGGCATTACAGGTGTTGCCGCACTCGATGCCGGCCGGGCTGCTCGTCACCGTCCCCGTGCCGCCGCCTGTCTTGGTCACCGTCAAGGTCGCCGTGGCGGGCGGCGCATCGAAGGTGGCGGTCACGGTTTGGCTGCCGTTCATCGTCACCACGCAGGCTCCTGTGCCGCTGCAGGCGCCACCCCAGCCGGCGAACGTCGAGCCGCCGGTCGGCGTGGCAGTCAGTGTGACCGTGGTGCCGTTAGGAAACGTCGCGCTGCACGTGGTGCCGCAATTGATGCCGCCCGGACTGCTGGTGACCGTGCCGGTGCCGGTCCCGTTCTTGTTGACGGTCAAGGTGGTGCCGCCGGATGTGAAGGTCGCCGTGACGGTTTGGTTGCCGTTCATCGTCACGACGCAGGGTCCCGTGCCGCTGCAGGCGCCGCCCCAGCCGAGGAAGGTCGCTCCGCCGGCCGGCGTCGCGGTCAGCGTTACCGTGCTGCCGCTCGCGAAATTGGCCGCGCAGTCTGTGCCGCACGCGATGCCGGCCGGGTCGCTGGTCACCGTGCCGTCGCCGCTCCGGTTGACCGTGAGCAGCGCCGTCGCCGGCGCAGCGGTAAACTCGGCATTCACCGTGCGATCGCCGTTCAGGACGACCGTGCAGGATCCCGTGCCGCTGTAGGCGCCGCTCCAGCCGGTGAACGTGGCGTTGCCCGACGGCGCGGCGGCCAGCA
>CAZXRB010000061.1:0-22529 GCA_964642845.1 uncultured Nitrospira sp. | reverse complement strand
CGACGCCGCGCTCGCCGAGGACCTGACCGGGCATACGGTCCTGATTACCGGCTGCGGCCCGACCGGCCTGTTTGCCGCCGCCGTGGCCCGGATCGCGGGGGCCGCGGTCATCATCGCCTCCGACGTGAGCGACTATCGGCTCGGCCTGGCCAAGCAGGTCGGCGTCGACCATGTCTTGAACGCCGGCACGGATTCCGCCGACCAGTTTGCGGCCGCTATCGCGGACATCACGGCCGGCGAAGGGGTCGATGCGGCGCTCGAGATGTCCGGTCATCCGATGGCCTTGCACCACGCCTTTCGCGCCGTCAAGAACGGCGGCCGTGTCACGCTCTTCGGCATCCCCACCGGATCGGTTTGTTTCGATCTGCCGAACGAAATCATCTTCAAGGGTATCCGCGTGTACGGCGTGACGGGGCGGCGGCTGTTCGCCACGTGGTACCGCCTCGCCGGGCTCTTCAAAGCGGGATTGGATATTCGGAGCGTGGTGACGCATAAGTTCCCGCTCGCCGCATTCGCCAAAGGCTTCGACTTGATTCAATCGGGGCAGTGCGGCAAGGTTGTGCTGATCCCGTGAAAGGCGAGAAGCTCGAGGATTCGCCTCTAGCCTCGTGCCTTTAGCCCAGGGCTACAAATGGCCTACGATTCCCTGAAAAAAGTCCTCGAAACGCAACTGGCCGACATCCAAGCGACCGGGCTCTATAAGCACGAGCGGCAGCTGCTCGGCCCGCAAGGCGCCGAAGTGCGGGTGGCGCAGGGCAGAGTGCTGAACCTCTGCGCCAACAATTACCTCGGTCTCGCCAACCATCCTGATATTCGCCGTGCCGCGATCAACGGGCTCGAAACCCACGGCTATGGCATGGCGTCCGTCCGGTTCATTTGCGGCACGCAAGATCTCCACACACGCCTCGAGTCCGCCATCAGTTCCTTTCTGGGAACGGCGGATACGATCCTCTACAGCTCCTGCTTCGACGCCAACGGAGGCCTGTTCGAAGTCCTGCTCGATGAGCGGGACGCGGTCATCAGCGATGCGCTCAATCACGCCAGCGTGATCGACGGCATCCGGCTCTGCAAGGCCGCGCGGTTCCGCTACGCCCACAGCGACATGGTGGATCTGGAAGCGAAACTAAAGGAAGCCTCGACCGCCCGCCTGCGGCTCATCGCGACCGACGGCGTGTTTTCGATGGACGGCGATCTCGCCAGGCTGGATCGCATCGTGGAACTGGCCGATCGCTACGACGCCGCGGTGATGGTGGACGACAGTCACGCCACCGGCGTCCTGGGTCCGAAGGGGCGCGGCACCCCGGCCCATTTCGGCGTGGCCGAACGGGTGGACATCATCACGAGCACGCTCGGCAAGACGTTGGGCGGCGCGGCGGGGGGATTCACGTCGGGACGGGCGGAGATCGTCGAACTGCTCCGCCAGCGTTCCCGTCCCTATCTGTTCTCCAACGCCGTGCCGCCGGTGATCGCGGCCGCCGCCTGCCGCGCGCTCGCGCTCGTGGAAGAGGGAGACGTGCTCCGCGCCCGCTTGCGGGAGAACGCGGCGTTCTTTCGGCAGCAGCTCGCGGACCTCGGTTTCACGCTGGTGCCGGGAGACCATCCGATCATTCCGGTCATGTTGGGCGAGGCCACCCTGGCGACACGGATGGCGGATCGCCTGCTGGAAGAGGGCATCTATGTGGTGGGGTTCAGTTATCCGGTCGTGCCGAAGGGACAGGCCCGCATCCGCGTGCAAATGTCCGCAGCCCATACGAAGGCGCAGCTCGAGCAGGCCGTCGCGGCGTTTGCGAAGACCGGACGAGAATTGGGCGTGATTTGCTAGAACAAGTCGGTTTGTCTGGTTCCTTTGGTTTGTCTGGTTTGTTTCATTGGGCTACTCAACCAGACAAACGAGACAAACCAGACCAACCAAACAAACCCTTCCCTATTCTCTGATCGCTTTAGCTCGTTTTTGTAGATAGGCGTTCCGGACGGCGCTGTAGAGGTCCAGAGTGGCCTCTTCAACCCCCTGGAACTTCTCGAGGTTCAGCGAGCGGTCATTGACGATCTCAAAGACGCGCGAGCCGAGTTGCACGACCGTCGTGGTGGTCCGGTGTGTATGGGGGATGGCGGAAGGTACCCCTTCGACTTCAATGATCGGCGCGACCAGCCAATTGATCGGATTCAGCGCGATATCGCCGACATAGCCGAAGAGATCCCGCACGGTGAACGGCGGCAAGAGAGGTAAGACGACATAGGGGCCTGGCGGCACCCCGTAAAAGCCCATCGTCTGTCCGGTGTCTTCTTCCGGCGTCGTGAGATCGAGATGTTGCGCCACGTCGATGAACCCGCCGATCCCGGCCGTCGTGTTGACCAGGAAGCGCCCCGCTTCGATGCCCGCACCTTTCATCTTCCCTTGGAATACATTGTTGAGGAAGCGCGGCGGGAAGCGCAGGTTGTAAAAGAAGTTGCTGATGCCGACTTGTACGGGATTCGGGACGAGGTAGTTGTAGCCCCTCGCGACCGGCTTCAGCACCCAGCGGTCCACTTGGCGATTGAACTCGAAGACGGTCGTGTTCAGCGGCTCCCACGGATCGTATTCCTCGATCCCTTCCTCGCCGGGCTTCGCAAAGGGATCGAATGGATCGTCTACCGCCTGCTCGGCGGCCTTGTCTGAGGCGGCTTCAGCGAGCAGCACCGGCATCGTCGCGGGACGCGCGGGACCTGCATGGATGGACTGGGATTGGATGTCGGCGGCCGGCGGATGATGGCCGGCACAACCGGTCGCCGAGAGCATCGCCACAAGAAGCACGGCTGCCCGTCGCATGCCACTCTGATCGGTTGATCGGCCTCGTCTCTTGATACCCATGCAATGGCGCCCGTGCTGATCGAGTCACACCCGGCCTGTCGGGCGGAGCCCGCACTGTATCAAAAGTCCGGACGATCGCCAAATGATTCTTTGACTCAGGACATCAGCCGCCGACCGCGCGGCGGATGAAGTCCGCGAGGCGGCGAAAGTAGGCGGCGCCTCCGACGTGGTAGGTGTCGTTGTGATCGGCGCCGGGAATCACGTACCACTCCTTCGGCGGTTTCGCCGCGTCATAGACCTGTCGGCCGAATTGAATCGGAATGATCGCGTCCCGGTCTCCGTGGATGATGAGTTTGGGCAGCGAGAGATGCGGCAGCCGCTCGATCAAACGATACTCCGCGCCGAGGAGCCAATGGACCGGCAGGCCGCCGTAATAGTGACGCGCGACCGCTTCCACCGAGGGAAACGGCGATTCGAGGATCAATCCCGCCGCCGGCCGCTGCGCGGCCACTTCGCCGGAGACCGCCGCCCCCAACGACCGGCCGAAGAGAACCAGCCGATCCGGACGAATCCGTCTCGTGCGCGTGACGTACTCATAGGCGCCGAGCGCGTCCTGGTACAGTCCGGGCTCGCTCGGACGCAGAGCCTGGCTCCGGCCGTAGCCCCGATAGTCGAACAGAAAGACCGACACCCCGATCTGGTGCAGGCCGCGCAGGTTGTCGAGCCGATGGATAATGTTGCCGCCGTTGCCATGGCACCACAGCAACACGGGGTTCGCCGCGGACGCTTCGACATACCAGCCGAACAACCGCGCGCCGTCGGTCGCCGGGAACCACACGTCTTCAAGGGGGAGGCGACTGGCCGCACGCCAATCCTTCTCCACCCACGGCTCCGGATGATAGACGAAAAGTTGATCGAGGAAATTCACACAGACAGGGTACCTGAAACACTTCTAAGCAGAAAGAGCACGGAAGGCGAAGGCAGACGGCGTCTCCGCATAAAGGCCGGCATGTCGGAATCTGGACGGCTCAAAATGAGATGCCAATGCCTCCGGAAATAAGCTGCGCTCTGAAGTCCAACTTTACCGTCGGGTTTGTGTCAGGAAAACGGCGCGGTGCTAGTACAAGCACTATCCTGAGGCCAGTCCCATAAGGAGAATTCTTGCTATGACTTCTTGTTTCAACGATCGATTTTCGCTATAAGGCTGGCCGTAGAAGCCCCCGGCAAGCACTGAACCCAGCGGAGACTAAGGATGAAGATACGATTGATACAGGCTCTAAGCTTGGCGGGTGTCGCCTTGCTTTTCTCCGGCTGCTCGATCGCCATGGCGCTCAGTGGAGAAAAGGAACCGAACTTCGACTACATCGTCGTTGGAGCACCGCGAAACGAAGTCGAAGCCCAATTGGGCTCACCCGCTACGACCGCTGACTTGGCAAACGGCAAACAGGAAGCGACGTACAAATACGAAATGGCTAACTCGCCCAATCCGGGCCGTGCGTGGGTGAACTTTTATGTCGATTTGGCGACCATCGGCTTAGCGGAGCCGATCCTCTCGATCCTTGAACTCGTTCAGCCCCACGATGAAGAGACCAGGATCGTCTACGGACCGGATAACCGGGTCTTGGAAATACACGGTTACACCCCTCCCCCCATTTCCAAGGTCGTCATCGACGCAGAAGAATCTCAAGAGAAGTATATCGAGCGCCGTCGAAAACGGCAGTCCGCTCCGAACGGAGAAGCCTCGCCTTCACCGCAGCCGTAGTCTTCTGCCAAGCGCCTAGAAATATGCCTGCACCGAGAACACCACGTCGTTATCACGGTCTCGATGGTGATACTCGGCCCGCAGTGCCCAATTGCGAGCCAGGGTGAAGCGAGAACCGACGAACCAGCGGATATCGTCGGACTGCTCCCCCAACGCATACTTCAGATAGCTGCCCGTCGCCATGATCCTCCATCGTTCCGAGAGATCCGCCAACATCCCGGCCGTGCCGCCTCCGCCGATGCGATGGCGCTCCTCATAGGCGCCACTATAATTGGCTTCCGCCTCCGCGAACGCAAACCAGACTTCTCGCTTTATCCAGCGAGATTCGATGGCGGCCCCGATCCCGCCGTTCATCACACCGTTGCTACACAGCGCGCAGGCCCCATGGCGAATGGTCTGCATGCCGACATTGATTTTCCATGATGGGGCATGAAACACCGCGTCGATGGGAGACAGCGAAAGGACGTTCGCGAGGGTCGCTCGTTCAATGCGGGTCTGATTGGCTCGGTTGTAATGCCGGGCGGTGATGGAGGCGAGTTCGATCTGCGCGTCCGGGGTATAGCCGATTTCGGGATCGAGCAGATCATGATATCCGGCTCGAAGCGATAGCTCCTCAAAGATGTCATGGTTGCGCCAGCCGGCCCCGACGCTGGCGCGGGAAGTTTCGTGCCCCAATTCCGGCTGCTTGGCGAAGGGCACCACGTGAAACGGTTCGGAGGGAATGCGTAGCTGGCTCCGGGCAGTGAGGACCTGCCTGTTCCGCTCTTTCAAACCAGGCGGCGGAGCGTCGGTCGTGTCAATCCGGTACCGTAGATAGTCGGACGCCAGGTCCAGCAGAAAGGCCTGGCGCTGCAGGGGCAACTCGGAAAACTCACGCGTTGTCAGCACGTGGATATCTTGGGCTAGAGCCTGCGCGAGCCGGCGCTGACTCCCGGGAAGCGACTCCCGTTTCCTCCGGATAACCGTGCTACGGGAAGGGCGATAGGCAAGGGCCGCCACCAATCCCGGTTTTGAGGCCACGAGACGCACGGTATCGGCGGGCACGGTCCAGAAGCGAAACTCCTCCGTGAGGTGCAGCGTGGGATCCGCATAGTCCAAGAGCGCCAAGAGATGGTAGGAACAGTTCTCCTTAAAGAAGAAATAATCGAAATAGGCATTGCCGAGTTCCCAGGCGTGCATGAGAAGCCGACGCACCTGGGTCTCCGTAAAGTTGAGCCGGTATTCCCAAATGTCGCGATTCTCGATGTCCCGATATTCCTGCACCTTCAGGTAGTAAGGAATAGTCGAGAAATACCCCTTGTAGAATCCGAAGATGCCACGAATCGGGTACGCGATGCCGGCATCGGGCGGCACCTCCGCCGCATA
Source organism: uncultured Nitrospira sp. (assembly GCA_964642845.1). Taxonomy (GTDB): domain Bacteria; phylum Nitrospirota; class Nitrospiria; order Nitrospirales; family Nitrospiraceae; genus Nitrospira_D. The sequence goes on along the minus strand of CAZXRB010000061.1, from coordinate 16,614 downwards.
ATTGATGGTGTAGGCCAGAATCCTCGTCTGTTCCGTCTGACCCCGTTGATCGACTCGTAGCAGCGTATGGCCGAACATGGACGCGGGGTTGTTGAGAAACGCCGACGGGAAAATCAGCGAGATGGATTCGGCCTGAAACTCTGTGTACCACCGGTGAAACCGCTCGCACGGTAATGGCCGAAGTTGCGTGTCGTCAAAATGGAGTTGTTCTTTGAGCCAGTGATATCTGGCAATGAAGGCGCATTGTGCCGGTTGCTGTGAACGGCCGACCAGGTCTTGAGAGAAGAACTGTGCCAGCGTCGCGTCAAGCTCGGCCTGAGGATCGGTCTTCCCATTCGGCGAGAGAAAAAATCCCGGATCGTCTTGTTCGCTTTCGTAGCCGCCCCACAGCCGCGGCCGATAATGCAGGAGAAGGTGCCATTCGCGCGTATCGGCCAGTTTCTGGGCTCGTGCCTGCGCCTGCAACTGCGCTACATACGCGGTGGTATCCGGCAGCTGTGCGCCGGCGAGGTTTGTCACCGGCCAGGCGACAAACAATGAGACAGCCAAAAGGATCAATGAAAGGAAGATGAATGAAATCGGGCCCTGGCGTGTACGCCAGGGCCCAGGCCAAACTTTAGCGGGTCGAGACGTGAGCAAGAACCGGATGGCCGGCAATGGCATCGTTGAGCGCCTTGACCAGCGCCACTGGGGAGGTTTCACCGGCCTTGACCAGGGAGGTGTAGCGTTCCTGTGTCATGGCAAAGAACGCATCCTGATGTTGTGCCGGGACGCCAAGCAGGGTGGCGAGCGAGGCGAGGTGTTCGCCGTGGCCTTGCGCCATTTCTGCCGACAGGGCGTCGAAGTTCAGTTCGGCAAACATGGTCGTCTTGTGCTCGCCCATAATTTTGCCGTCATTTGTGCAACCAGAGGTCCCTGTGCTGATCCCGAACGTCTGGCTGCCGAACGTGCCGTTCGTGGTGGCCATCAATACTTGAGGGGCGATCTCCTTCTGCCCTTTGTAGTCAGACCAGGCCAGCTTACCCAGGCCGCATCCCGGTCCCGTATCCGGATTCGCCGCCATGGCAAGACCGGCCTGGATGCCGAAGAGCACCGCTGCAGAGACGATGAGCACACGCTTCGTCATAAGTCCTCCTCCCGGTTTGGTTAAGTATCACTACCGACAGACGGACGCGATTATAGCGCAGTCGCCCGCAATTGTTGATACATTTTTTGGAGCGTCTCCATGAACCGCCTCGGGACCATTACTGATTCATCGATACGCGTGCGAGAATAGGATGCTCCGCGATGGCTGCCTGTATCGCCTGGACCATCGTGCTCGGCGTGGTTTCCTCGGATTGCACCAACGACGCATATTTTTCCTGGACCAACGAAAAGAATGTCGGCTGCTCTTCAACCGGTATACCGAGCAACGTCGCCAGTGCGGCGAGGTGCTCTCCGCCGCCCTGGGCCATTTCTTGCTTAAGGTTGTCGAACGCGCCGCTGGCCAGATTCACGTGCTTGTTCTTCATGATGACGCCATCGTTGGTACAGCCCGACGTGCCCGACGAAATCCCGAAGGTTTGACTGCCGAACGTGCCGTTCGTGGTGGCCATGAACACCTGCGGGGCAATCTGTTTCTGTCCGCCGTAATCCGACCAAGCCAATTTCCCCAACCCGCACCCCGGCCCGGTATCAGGATTGCCGAGCGCTGCGGCGACACCGACCTGCGCCACGCCCATGAGAACGGTCGCTGACAGTGTGATCCACGTCTTCATGCACGATCCTCCTTGGTTTGAAAGGGATGAACGCGTGTCCCCTGCGGAGCCTAGGGTAACCGACCGCCGGTTGTTTCGCCAGAACTAGCCGCCTTTACGAAGCGACTGCGACGCGGCTCGATCGGGCAGCGCAATAAGACGCACCTTCACGCCGGCGGCCGAAAGAACAAGCAGGCCCACGCCACGCGGCAACGAAAACCGCCTGGGACCGGCCGAGCCTGGATTGACCAGCAGGGTGGTATCCACCCATGTCTTCACCGGCTGATGGGTGTGGCCGAAGATGCAGATGTCCGGCTTGTGGTCCTCAAGAAACTTCCGTGCGTCTTGTGTCAGCTTCCCTCGCTCGAACAGGATATGCCGCACGGCAATGCGGCGCCCCGCCACCCGCATGAGCCGCTGAACCGGGAAGCCGCTGTTCTCATAGCCATCCACGTTGCCTGACACAGCGGTCACCGGTGCAAGGGCGGCGAGCCGATCAAGCACGGCAGGTTTTCCGATATCGCCCGCGTGGATGATCCGATCCACCGATCGGAAATGCGTCTCGATCACCGGGTCGTACAGGCCGTGCGTGTCGGCAATGACGCCCAGGCGGATGACGCGCCGGGATTTCATGGCTGCGCCTCCGGCGGCACGCCCAGGGACGCACGGACGGCGGCCCACTCGAAGCTGAACGGTTCAACGCCGGTCTTGGGCAACTGAGCGAGCTCCGCCTTCAAGCGATCGGCCCGCGCCGTGCTCATGGGATGCGTGGACAACAGCTCGACCCGGCCGTTCTCGTGCTCGGCAAGCCGCTCGAAAAACGTGATCATCCCGCGCGGATCGATCTTCGCTCGGTGAAGCAGCCGGAGCCCGGTGAGATCCGCTTCCGTCTCCTGCGCCCGGCCGAATCTCAGCGTGAGCAATTCCACCCCGACTTCACGCATCAGGCCTACCAGGCCCTGCTGATCCCCGAGCACGATGGCGACGATGGTCATCAGCCCGACGTTCTTCACGATGCGCTCCAGTCCGTGCCGCTGCAGCACGTGGTTCAGCTCGTGACCCAACACGCCGGCGACTTCCTCGCCGTTTTGGGCTTTTTTCATCAAGCCGGTAAACACAACGACATAGCCGCCCGGCAAGGCAAAGGCATTCACGACGTCGCTCTTCACCACCGTGACGGTGAAGTGATAAGGGTTGCCGGGGATCGCGTCGGCGAGCCGCCGCGTCATTTCTTGCACGGCCGCGACCGCCGGCCCTTCTTTCATGACATCCTGATGGGCGAGAAAATCTTGATAGGCCGATTTGCCGAGTTTCTGCTCCCATTCCACCGGGATGCGGTCCACCGCCAGTTCGACCAAGAGATCCGATCCGAACCAGAGGCCCAAGGCCACCGCGAGAACCACGCCGCCGACCGACGCCCACACCACGTGCCGGCGATGGCGCACGCGCCGAACCGCCCGGGCCACCTGCTCGAAGGGCTGGCTTAAATGATCCGGCGCCGCCCGGCGGAACGCGCGGATGATGTCCGGATTCTTCAGGTAGAGCGTCCGTTCGCCGCGGTCACCTTTCCATTTGACGACCAGCTGATCGTGCTCCAGCCCCCCGGCTGAAACGGTGAGATCGGAAAAGGGCACCGTCTCAGATCGCCCGCCCGGCTCTTCCCCCGCAAATGTCAGCGCAAGGCCCTGTGCCTCGAGATGGACGAGACAGGGGACCCCGCTGGCCGGGCAGTCATCGCCGAAGCACAGCGCGTTGGGAGTGAATGGATTCATTGACGATTGGCTCATTGCATCATTGCTTCAATGGTCCAATGTTTCAATGAGTCAATGCATCGATCATTCGGAGACCGGGATGAACTGGCGTATCCAATTGCCGAATCCACCGGGATTGCGGCTTTGAATATAGACGACGCCCGGACCGCGGAACCGGCAGACTAATCCCTCGCCGGACGTGAAGCTGGCCACCCATCCGGCGGCGGCCTTCTCGATGTGATAGGTCGTCGTCGCGGACCAGGCCACGAGGTGGCTGTTGTCCACGATGTATTCCTGATCCGGCTTGAGGTCGATCCGATGAATCGCGCCGAAACTGTTCAAGATCAGCGTGCCTTTGCCGCCGATCTTCAGGATAAAAAATCCTTCGCCGCCCAGCAGGCCACGGCTCAGGCTCTGCATCTTGCTCTCGATCGCGACGCTGTCGGCGCCGGCCAGGAATCCGTCCTTCTGCACCATGTACTCGTTCACGCCGTCGAGCTCGATGATCACGATTTCGCCGGGCACGGTCGGCGCCAGCAGCACTTCACCCGGTCCCCGGCTCGCCCGCAAGGTCTGGAAGAAGAACTTTTCGCCGGTCAGCAGCTTTCTGGAGAGCGCGCCGAGAAACCCGCCTTCCATCTTGCTTTCGACATCAATGGTCGGCGAGGACGCCACCATCGCGCCGGACTCGGCCTTGATGTGCTCGCCAGCCGACAGTTCGACGCGCACCATCGGAAATGCCCCGGGATACAAAATCTCGCTTCTCATCGCACCTAGTCTCCCTTCGCTATAGGCTTATCCGACGACCCAACCGTAAGCTTTGAAGCTCGGCTCGGGCCCCTCTTCGAGGTAACTCATTCGCAGCCGCCCCAGCACATCGTGCGGCAGCTCATGCCGTTTGGCCTGCACGTCGACCCCGAACACCCGCGCCGCATTGAGGCCGAAGATCTGCTCTTTCACCGGCCGCGTCAACGGCTGGTAATGATGCTGCTCCACGAGCCGCTCCGGAATCTTGAACCGCCGGAAGGCCTCGATCTGCCATTGCGGCGTGCCGTACCAAATGGAATCGGTCCCCCACAGCACATGGTCCGGCCCGAACGCTTGGAGGATCTGGCCCAGCAGGTGCGCGCAGATGGCGGGATGCGTGATCACCAACTGCCCGAAGGTCGAGCCCAGCTCCATGTAGATGTTGTGAATGCCCGGCTCCCGTTGCTTCATGCGGCAGAACTCGGTCGTCCAGGGGATCTCGCCGGTCTGGGCAAAGACCTCGTCGACCGCCGCCGCGCTCTTGAACCCCGAGTGGTAGATCAGAAAGTCGAGGTCGGGAAAATCCTTGGCGGCCTGGATCACATCTTTGGGATGGTTGTACTCGGCCACCGGCCCGAGCGGCAGTCCCTTGTGGACGCAGATGCGCTTGACGTTCAGCTTCCGCGCCTGCTCCAGCATGGGATAGGCGACCGTCTCGTCGTCCATCCACCAACCATGGCCAAAGCCCTTGGGGCAGGAGCCGGTGTAACACTTCCACGCGTCGATCTTGAGCGTCTCGGCCTGCATGGCCATGAACTCGCGATCGGCGGCGCCGAGCTGGGGCGTGGCTAGCCCGTGCGCCAGCATCCGCTGCGAGCCAGCCAGGCGATTGATTTCGTCGCGGATGTGCGCCATTTCCTTCGGCGGCACGACGGCTTCCTGTGGATAGGGGCCCGGCGGAGTGCTGATGAGACCGACGGTGGTCTCGCTGTCGAGGAACACCTCTTTGACGAAGTTGCGCCAGGAGAGGTCCTCGATAGTGCCGCGGTCACCGGCCAATATCGGATTCAATCCCGCCTCGCGCGTCCGCCGCCGCAGCGCCAGCAAAGCCTGCTTGGACACGGCGCCCTTTCGATCGGCCTCGGCATCCGTCGGATCATAGTGCGCGCCGACGTAATGCGTCTGCACATCGAAAATGAAGTACGGCGCCCCTTGTTGCTCCGCGAAAGCGGCCGGCTCGAACATCTCCACGCCGGTCACGTCGAAAAACCGCCCGAACACGGTATTCATCGCCAACAGGGCGGCCGCCATGCCGCCCGTCGTCCTGAGGAAGTCTCTGCGTGACAGGCCCCGCCGGGCGGCGGACTGCTCCGCCAACGCCGTGGCGATCCGTTCCACACGGGCCTGATCGGCTGTTTGCTCGCCAGGAGGGAACTCTTCGTTCGAGACGATGCGAGTCGGAATGGCAGTGGGGAAGGTGATCCCCTGTCTGACGAAGGGATGATGAAACGGTTTGGACGGCGACACGATGCGCTCGTTGTTGAGGTGGGCCTGATTCTGTGGAATCCGGCACCGGCTGTCAAGCAACCGGTGTCGCAGGATCACCGGCCGGGATGGAAGGGCCGGTCACGAGGCGGCATGGGGGTGGGCGCGCCGGACCTGTCGCCACCGCGGCGAAATTGGCGGCGCAAAGCCTGGCGCTCCTCCGGCGTCATGCTCTTCCAGCGTTGACGCATCTCCTGCCGCTCCTCCGGCGGCAGAGACCGGAACCATCGGCGGGCGTCGCGGATGGCCTCGCGCTGTTCCGGCGGCAAGTTGCGGAAGCGTTGGAATCGTTCACGGAGCTGCTGTTGCTGTTCCGGCGGCAGCTGCCTCCATTGCTGAAACCGCCGGCGCGCCTGATCGCGTTCCTCCGGCGTCATCGCGGACCACTGGCGTGCCCCGTCCCTGAGCCGTTCCTGCCGCTCCGCAGGCAACCGGTCCCACTGCTGGTTGAACCGCTGCAAAAGGCTCTGTTCTTCTTGAGTCAGCTGTTCCCACGGCACGCCCGTTCGCTCGGATTCCGCCCAGGCGGGCAGCGCCGCGGTCAACCACAGCATTGCACTGACGAGAAAGGGGATCATGGCATCACGTCCCGCCGGGGGCTGCTCGGTGCTGTCTGCGACCGGGGATCGTCTCGAGGGCCGGTCGGTCGCTGATCTGTTCGTTTCCGTTCGTCTTTGAAGGCACGCTGATCCTGGTCATCACCCTGAAGCCCTGGGACATCTTCGACCTGAAACGGGTCGACCCAACGGCCGCCTTCCACCTGCCAGGAGCCCAGAAATTCCAGAAAGTCCGCATCCGGCGCGGGCGAGGATGGGGGCGGTGCTGCGTCCGCCGCCGTCACGGCTCCGGCCAAGACCAGCGCCATCCACTCAACCCGTGCTGTCATCATCAGCCAGCCAGTGGTAAAAATCGAGATCCTCGGCGAGCTCGACATCTTCCACCGACGTCACGAGCTCGAAATCGTCGAGCGGCACGGCCGCCTGCTCTTGCGTAACCGGCTGCTGCACCCCGAGCACAAGCATCACCGCGGCGACCGATGCGACGGCCGCTCCGCCCACCCAGATCAGCCATCGCCTCGGCGACACGCGCCGCTCGAGCGCCGACAGCCGCGCGCGTTGCAGTCTGAGCGCGAGGGCCGGGTCCATCTGCCGGACCGAGCGGTCCAAGACCTGCTTGGCCTGGGCAATAAACTCGCGGTCGTCTCGATTGAATTCCTCGCTCATGGCCAATGATTCCCCAACCGCTTCCGGAGCGTGTGGACGGCTCGAAAGTAATGCGTCTTCACACTGCCCTCCGAACAGCCCATGGCGGCGGCAGTCTGCGCCACGTCGAGCTCTTCCCACGCCCGCAGCAGGAAGACCTGTTGCTGCCTGAGCGGAAGACTCCGGAGCGCTGCATCCAGCGCCGCCGCAGCCTGTTTGGTTTTCAACAGATGCTCCGCGGACGGCTTGGTCGTATCGGCGACCGCGTCGAGCGGATCATCCGCCCCGTCTCGGTCGTCGTCCCGTCCCAACCAGACCCTCCAACGGTTTCGAACCTTCGTGCGCCGATACCAGTCCCGGATCTTCGACTGCAGAATGCGATGGAAAAGGGGCCCCCATTCCGATTCGGCGCAAGCCGCGTAGCGTTCCACTAATTTCAGCATGGCGTCCTGGACGATATCGTGCGCCTCGTCTTCCTGTCCGGTGGCGAGTTCGGCCATCCGAAAGGCTCGGCGTTCGATTGAAGCCAGAAATCGGTCCAGGGGCCGGCTGTCCTGCAGAGTGGAGACCCTCCTGATGGCATCTGGGCTATGGGCTGAGTCTCGTATGGCGAGCGATGCCACTGACAGAGCCCCTTCCTCCCGCCTCCCGGGCCGACCATGGCACGCGGGCGATTGTCATGCCGCCGTCCACCCCGGTCAAGCCGTTTCTTTCACGGACAGGCTTCACTCACAGCAACGACGTGGCGGTTAGTCCGTTGACATCCGTCAGGCGGCTGGGGGCAGGAATCTACATTCCCCGGGATGTTCCAGAACCGGTGCGGCTGGAGGCGGTGGAAGACGCGGTCGGTGCATTGCCGGGGATCATCACCACGACATCGAGCTGCGGATCGGCATCCTGATCCTTCCCGTCGTGGCCCACGCTGTAGAGGACCCCCTTCTTGAGATTGACCAGCATGGGCAAGCCCGTGTAGGGATCATAAAATTTCTGCCCCGCCTTCGCGATGCGGGCGAGCAGATCAGCATCCGGCGGACCGCGCCGCAGCCACGCCTGCAGACTGGCCAGCCGCAGGTGCGCGTCCGTGTCGACAACGAGACCATTGTACCGATCCCACGCGGGTAGCGGCTCGAGGCCGATGATGTTCTCGATCGGATTGCCGACGTAATCCACGAGTGAATCGGCGGGATACCGGAGATAATGTTGCCACTTCGGGAGAGAGGCATAGAGCCCTTCGCCGGCGGCCTTGTACGAGGCCTCATAGTACTCGGCATAATCGTTGAGCCGGCGCTGTTTCGGCAGTGGCAGCGCGGACGCGATGGCGACGTACAGCGGCGGATCCTCTCCGCGTTCGGCCTTGAGCTGGGCCTCGTAGGTCTTGGCGGCCACGGTCAAGGCGCTCTGCATCGGCCATCGGATCGAGAGCTCCACTTGATCCAGCGGCCGGAGGAATCTGGCCAGCCGCGCCAAAGACTTTCCATCGAAATCCGATTTCACCAGCAGACCTGACGCGACCGCGATATCGTCGCGGATGGCCTGCAGCGCCAGCGTTTTCACCGGCAAGGTCTTGGCTTGGGCCAGCGCCACGCGCCACGCTTCCATATCGGCCTCGAGCCGATCGACGCCGTTTTCCGGCCCTTCCACAAAGCCCTCCGCCACATACAGGCGGTGCGCCAGCAAGATGGACGGGCACGGCGGGGTAACGGCTTCTCCATAGCCCCAATCCTCGAACGAAAGTTTCAGCCACCGTGTGTACCGAGCCAGCGCGGTGCCCGATTGCCCGGCCCACGTTCGAATCGTCTCTTGGTGCGATTTAAACTGAGCCGCGGGGTCGCCGCTTCGGAACCAGCCTTGCGCCACGCTGCCTGGCGCGCTGGCTGCACCGCCTGATCCCTCTCCTTCCACACATGAAGCGGCCAACATGGCGGCACCGGTATCCGGTTTCCGCTCGTAGCCGGCCTGCACGGGATCCATACCAGCCGGCGCGTCAAATCCGAGCAGCAGCAGGTAGCCGTTCTTTTGGGGATCGACGAGCGTGCGCTGAGGAGTCGTGGTGAGATTCTGGAAGGCCGGCGAGGGGGCTTCCTCCAGCATCATCCAGACCAGGCCGATCGCGCCGATGCCGACGGCGGCCAACGCCGCACAGAGTGCGATCAACGCGACGATGGACGTGACGATGGCCCGTGTCGTGGAAAAACAGGATCGGATGAAGATAAGGACGGCGATGCGGAGGCGCGAGAGCTTCGCACCCAACCGGGGACGCGGCCTGGGCTCCGCGATCCGTTCTCGCGTGGCCGTTTTCGTGAACCGGCCCGACGATTCGAACAGCACGTCCACTGCCGCGGCGGCCGGAGAGAGCGCCGGGGCGATCTGAGGCTGCTCGATTGCCGTTGTCGCGGGGGGCGCCGCCAGCTGCGCCGTCGGAGCCGGCTCGAGGAAACGAATCGATTCACCGGTCCTGACCCACTCTTCCTTCTCGGGGACGGGCGGCGGGGCCGGTTCAGCCGCCAGCACGTCATGCGCCGCAGTCCCCGGCGTGTCTTCGGAAAACGTCAACGGCTCGGGCGCCGGCCGCATATCCCTCGTCGGTGCCGGATCCATCCCCGTTCGCTTGCTTTTCTTGGAGGACGCACGCTGCGGCTGCACCGCCAGCTCTCCCGTGCTCCAGTGCGCCGGCGTTTCCTGAGTCGGGGCGGCTGGTGCGGGTGGTGCGACAGCCGGAGGTGCAAGCGGGGTGGGCTCCGCAAAGGCAGGTGGCTGATGCTCCATGGGAGCCGGCATGGCCGGGCTTACCGCCGCGGCAGGCGGGATCGTCATTTCGTCGGCGGCTTCGGCGGCGGACGAGGGGTCGGCTTCGGCTCGCATCTCCCAGGCCGGCTCGGCCGGCCCAGGCAGGTCTTCGAGGGGCGTGACCTGTTCGGAAGAAACCGTGGCGACTGGCGTCACTGGTTCCAACCGTACGGAAGCCGCCGGCTCCGTGCTGGCGAACCGGAAGTCTGGTCCCGCTTCGTCGGGGATGGCAGAGGCGGACCGTTCCTGCAGCGGCGATGGATTGGATGCCGCTTCATCTCTGTGGCCGATGTCCGCCAGCCAGTATTCCGGCTCAGCCGCAGGCGGCGGGGGCGCGGTGATGGAAGCCGGCGGATCTGCAGAAGGTGGCGTGAGAGCCGGAATCGAGGCAGGCACCGCCTCCTGGGCCTGTACCCCACTTTGGGGCTCCGGCTTCTTTTCACCGAAGGAGCTCGCTGTGCTGTCCTCCGCGGGAGCCGGAGGGATCACCACAACGGACTCTTGCACCTGTTCCCACGGCATCGGAGAGATGGCAGCAGCCGAAGCAGTGAGCTCCGTTGTCGCGTGAGATGGCGCCTCCGGAGCGAAGGGGGCCGGGGCTTCGGCCGTCGGTGAGCCAGGCGTGTCCGCCGCGTCTGGCTGCGACAACTCGACGGTCGGAGTGGGCGGCGCTTCAAAGGCCGGCATGTTGTGGATGAGCTTGTCACCGAACTTCCACGCGCTGTCGAACACCGACTCCCAGGAGAACCCACTGGTCTCAGGTTCCTCTGTAGCGGATGCGCCGGGCGCTTCTGTCGGCGCAGACCGAGAGGACTCCTCGAGCCTTGCTCCAGGGCTGGGACCCTGGGCCCGGTCTGATTCCGCGGCCTTTGTCGCGTCCACTTCGGGCTGCTGTGCTGACTCCTGGATCGGAACGGCCGGGGAGGATTGAATGGTGTCGGTCGCCTCATCAATAGAAATAGACGCCTCTTGCACCTGTTCCCATGGCATCGGACGGGAAAGCGAGTCCTGACTTTCAGTCCGTTGCTCGGTCGGCACGAAGTCACTGGACCGACGAGCAGAGTGATCCGGCTCCGGTGAGAAGGCGGTGACCGGCGGCGGCTCGGGCTCGGCCGTGACGGCCTCTGGCGCCATCTCCAATCCAGAGAGCGGTTCAATGCTACTTGCTTGCGACGCATGATCCGTCGCGCCTGGGACGCCCGTCGTGTTGCTCAGAAAAGAGAAAGAGCTACGGACAGATTCCGCCGTCTCCGCCGGTTCTGCATGGCCCACGTCGGGAGTCGAGGCTTCTGCCTGATAGAGCGGAGACGCGGTGGCTGCCTGGGATGTGTCATGCTGTCCCGGCTCTTCGGTGAGAGCGCCGAATGCCGCGCTTTGCTCCACGGAAGGCGCCGAGTCGCCGGCCGGTTGAGGAGTCGATGCGACCGATGGCTCATCGAGCCCTTGTTCCCAAGGCATGAGACCGGCCGGCAATTCACCCGGTGGCGCAGAAGAGAATGTGTCTGCAATCGGCGCTTCTGTCGCCGCCGATGCGGAAGCCGGTGAGGGAGCGGCTGAAGGGTTGGCGGCCGGAGCGGGTCGAGCGATCAACTCACCGGTTTGCGCATCGAAAAAGTTGGCCAATCGAAACGCGACGGGGCTCGCCGGCGCCAACTCACGAACCTTCGCATACAGCTCGGCGGCGTACTGCGGACGTTCCGGATCGGGATCCTCGAGAAGAATATCGATTGCCTTGCCGTACTCCGCCACCGCCTCGAGCGTCGCGCCTTTCTCCTGAAACACCCACCCCAATTTTTCCAGATAGGGCACGCATCGGGGGCCGGCGGCCAGATATTCCCGCAGCAGTGATTCAGCCAGCCAATAATCCTGCCGCTCGAACGCTTCTTGGATCAGCGAGTCAAAGGCTTGGCGGGCAGGAATCAGGCTTCCCAGCCGAAGATGGAGCGTGGCGAACAACCGCCGCGCCTCCATATTGTGTGGATCAAGCGCCAGCAGCTCCTTGAGCGCGGCGGACGACCGGCCGTATTTGCCGGCGTTCATCTGTGTGATCGCTTCTTCGAGGAGGGCGGTCTTCTTGCTATAGCCGACGACACCCCGCTTGTGGCTCCGGCCGGGGGGTTTCTTGTCGGCTTTTAGCGAGGATTTCTTGTCAGCACGCACGCTACAACCTTAGCAGATGCTGGTGTCGAGGGAGGCCGCAATGCTGGCCGATTTTCGCCGGACGTAAGGGGGTTCGCACAGGGCTGTCCTACACAAGGTCAAACCGCTCACAAGAGTGCAATCCGAGTGCCTATCTGGGGATTGCTCGGCTGCCCAACCCCCTTACAACTCAAGGCCTTGCCATTGAGAGATTCATAAGGGAGAGAAGACTCTGTCATTTTTGAACACCAGTGATCCAAGAATCTAATCCCTATGTGGCAACGTCCCACCATAGCGGGGTCCAGGGCAAGTCTCGTACACGGCATACCAGTTCCAGCAACGGTGTGTTCATACTGGATGGATGCAACGACCGGTCTTGAGAGCACTGGCAAAGAGCGGAGGCGTTCAGGGAACGGCGAGGATTCAGCTGCTACCGGCAGGATTCGTAGGTCTGAGGGGGGTCGGGGCTCAGTCGGTGAGCCGACTCATAGACATAGCCCGGCGGAAACACGGTTCCACGTTCACGCCCATTGCGCACGAGCACTTTGCCGCACCGCAGACACTGCTGCGCCCCTTCCCAGGACACGTCTCCGGCCAGATGCTGCAGCGCCGCCCCCTGCTCGAACGAACTGTCGGGCAGAAGGACTTTCCGAACTTCTCCCACCAACCGTTGGGCGTGATCGGCCGAAGCCACGTCGGCTCCGTCCAGCACCAGCACCAACAGACCCAAGGCGCGCACCGGATCGCCCTGGGCTTCATCGAGGAGACGTTGCGCGAAGGCCTGCACTTTTTCTTGGAGTTGATGCTGATCCATTTGAAGCCTGGCCGCTGGGCGAAGCGGGACCGTCGCATGATGTATGCCAATCGGAATTGGAAGGCATAGGCTCTTCTGAAATGACGTAGGACCATCGGAACAGGGTCCATTGGCCGGACCCGTTAGAGCCAAAAAACTGTAAGCGTCCTTATTGACCGAGAAGTAGAGATCATAGAAACTTCAACGACTTACCTTGTGATCGCTCTCCGGCGATCGCGTGAAGAGAGGCCCGCGTAATGTGGACCCAGCGTTGCATTGAGCGAGAGCGACCCCCGAATTTCGGATTCCCGCCCTGTTCCAGCTTGAACATCAAGGTGGCACTTCTCGGCAAGGAGGATCCTCATGGAGACATCCCCCATGGATTTGATGCAGGACTTCACGCAAGTCGCCCGCGCGTTCGAGCAGCTCAGCCAGCGGCTCACCGAGGTCGCCGAACAAGTGCGCGCCGCCGGCGTGCTGCCGTCGGAAAGTCTCATCGAAGAGATTGCCATGTCACGGCGCAGTTTCACCGAGCTCCGCGATCGCGCGATTGAATTGGTCGGCCTCCTCGCTGCCTCCTCTCCCAAGCCGGCTCACGAGATCGGCTCCATGAAGGATCTCGAGGCGCTGCTGGAATTGGTGGTCGAGGCTCAACGGAAGAAAGCTCAAGAGGAAAAAGCTCGGGTCCGCGCACTCACCGTGCTGGATCGCATTCTCTCCTTGGTTCATCGAGACCTTCCCGACTTCAGCCCGCTGAAAGAGGCCCAGGCCCAGGCCCGGACGCTTCGGGACGCGCTTCGCAGCCACCGGGGACCGGACCCGCATCCGGACATCCTGCCGCTCGCGCAAGGACGCCATCCGCTGGCGGAACTGTTGACGTTGGTCGAGGGCCATGACGACCTCGACGATGATTTGTGGCTCCTGCTGAAACACGCCGTCGCCGACAATTTCGGCAAGTCGCTGGCGATGAGCGCCGCACGCGGCAAGCTGTCTCCCTCGCCCACTCGCCTCAGCGGGGAGCATGCCAGCGACATGAAGAACGGCTCGACCCCCAGCCCGCTACCTGCGGCGTTTACGGAAGCGGAACCGGAATCCTAGGCGAATCGCGACAGACCCATCCGCCGACCGGAGCCGCATGCCTTCGATGCGGCATCCCGCCTTGGTTGTGTCCATCGCACGCCTGTGGTACCGTCTCACCGGCTGGGGAACATCGCGCCAGCCGCTGAATCGCTCGCCCCTATAGGAGCCACCGACCGTGTCGCTTCGAGTGCTCAAGGTTTGGACCTCGTTTCTCGTCATGTCCCCGCTGCTATGCACGACCCCGTGGTCCAGCCCGCCGGCCGTCCATGCGGAGGCCCCCGCCGCTCAGCCGGCCAAGATCGCCCTCGACTTCAACGACGTCGATATTCCGGTGTTCGTACGGTTCATCAGCGAATTGACCGGAAAAAACTTCGTGCTGGATGAAACGGTCAAGAAACAGGGGGGGAAGATCTCCGTCTTTTCTCCCACAAAAGTGACCCCCGAACAGGCCTACAGCATGTTCGTGTCGGCCCTCGAAGTCGCCCGGCTCGCCGTCGTTCCGAAGGGGAGCGTCTATCAGATCGTCCAAATGGGCGACCTGCCGCCCGAGCGCGGGGTCTTTGTCTATAAGCTGAAACATGCCAATGCCACCGATCTGGCAGCGGTCCTGACCAATCTGGTGGCCCGCTCCCAGACAGTGGCTCAGACGGCGCCGGGCGCGCGGCCCCCCATCCGGCCGTTGACGGAGTTCGAAGCGCCGGTGCAGGTGTTTGCCGACAAACCGACCAATGCCATTATCGTGAGCGCGACGAAGTCCGCCTATGCCCGCATCCAGTCCGTGATCCGCGATCTCGACACCAGGCGAAAACAGGTCTTCGTCGAGGCGGTCATTCTTGAAGTGGCGGTGGACCGCTTACGGCAGATCGGCAGCGATCCTCTCCAGGTGGTGGGCGCGGGGAAGAGTGGTTTTCTCCAGGGCATCGGCGGGTTCAACCGGCCGCCTGAGGATCTGGCGGCCATCGCGCAAACAATCAGCGGGATCGCGGCCGGCGGGGCGACCGGCGGAGCGGTCACAGTATTGAATACCGTCAACGTCCGCGCATTTCTCCAATTGTTGCTGAGCCTCACCGACACCAACATACTGTCCACACCGCAGGTGCTGGCGGCGGACAACCAAAAAGCCAAGATCGTCGTCGGCGAAAACCGTCCGTTTCCGACGGGGCAAGCCCAAGGCATCACAGGCGGGACGCTGGTCACGATCGAACGAAAAGACGTGGGCGTGACATTGGAGTTGACGCCCCAAGTGCTCGAAGATGACCTCATTCGCCTGGAGATCAAGCAAGAGATTACCGCGATCGCCGAAAACGTGGCGCAGACCATCGGCTCGGGCACTGCCACGGTACCGGTCGGCCCCACGACGACGAAACGCTCCATGGAAACCACCACCATTGCCAAAGACCAGCAGACGCTCGTGGTGGGAGGGCTCGTCCGGGACAACGTCACGTTGAGCGAGCGCAAAGTCCCCCTCCTGGGCGACATTCCATTTCTGGGCTGGCTATTCCGGTTCCAGAGCCGGCAAACCGAAAAGCTGAACCTGCTCGTGTTCCTGACACCACAGCTGGTGCGTGACGAAGCGGACATGGTGGAGCTCAATGCGCGCAAGGCTCGCGAGCTCAACGTGTTGCAGCGGGACAACCGGATCGAGGAACCGACCAGGCTGAAGCAAGAGGTTCTGGAACGTCTAGAGCGAAATCCAGACCATAGCCTTCCGCTCGACACCCCCAAGACACCGTAACCGTGCGTCTCCCCTCCTCGGAGGGATAGCTCGACGCCTCAGCAGGCGATAGACTGCCGCCTGTGAACCAGCCGCAGAGTCGTTCCTCCCATCGCTTCGCCGTCGAATACCCCGTGATCTTTGCGGGGGCGCCGTTCGTCGGTGAAGGCACCGTCAGCAATCTGTCGCTGACCGGCTGCGCGGTGACGTCCGACCGTACAGTGCTCCAGGGCAGCCATATCAAGTTGGGCGTATTGTTGCCGGGCCACACGACCGCGCTGGTCGTTGAGCTGGGCCGCATCCGGTGGGTCCGTGACCATGCGTTTGGCGTGGAATTTATCCGGTTGCCTTCGCTGGCCCGCCAGCATCTGAACCGGGAAGTCTGGAAGCAGTTGGCCGCGCAACTGGAGACCGTGGCTGCCATCGGCCCTCGTCCGCACAATTCCACAAGGCACAGTTGAGCCACCACGCCTGACGACGCATCCGCAACGTCCACGACGCTTAGGGTTCGCCCCAGGTTCCGCTGTCGTATGCGCCAGGTATAAGGGACTATCCTTCCTGCGAGGTTCGCCATGCCCAACACCAATGCGTCGTTCTCTCCCCGGATGCGAAGCGACGACCTGCGAGCGCAAATCGAGAAGCTCGCACAGCTCGAGCACCGCGCCCCGATTCATCCTACCTTCGATGCCTTCGATGCCGAAACGGAAGACTTGCTCGTACGCCTCTACGGTCCGACACATCCCTATCTCGAGGCTTACAAATATGCGGTTGTGGGGGAGGCCGAAGCACTGGTGAATCTGCCGGAGTCCGCGCAGGAGCCGCTGACGAAGGACCTCCCAAAGACGGGCCTGCAACAACGGCGGCAGGTCTTGCTGGGCATCCTCGGCGAGATTGAAGAAATGGAAGCGCGGGAAGTCCACATGCTCAGCGGCGAAGACCACGAAGACCCGCCGAACGTGTGACCCATACCATCAAAAGAACATGCACCTCCGTGCATACGTTTGATCGCGGTCTAGCTGTACCCTTCTTTCCATCGTAACTTCCGAAATCTGACTACCGGGATTTGAGAGGCCGGCACCACAGACGTGATGAAAAAAGATCTGGGGTGGATGACGGGTTT
>CAZXRB010000060.1:2648-22792 GCA_964642845.1 uncultured Nitrospira sp. | reverse complement strand
CTAAAGCTCCAAACGCAGCGCCCTGCCAGGTTCCTCCGCTACTAATGTATCCACTAATCCCTCCTGCCATTGCGCCATATAACCCGCCTGGTAGATTAAAAATCTCTCCTGTCGGATCATTTTCGGTTATAGGTCTATTATTTACATAAGCATAGACATTTGGATCGCCGCCCGCAAACCCAATAGGATCCTCCGAAATAAACCGCTGCAACCTCGGATGGTAATGCCGGGCTCTGTAGTAATAGAGTCCCGATCCGTCATCTTCTCGCCCCGTATACTTGTAGCTGTTCGTGTTCGCCTGTCCCGCCTGTGTTGCATAGCCAAACGGTTCATACGTGTATTGGGTTTGCAAAGTTCCTGTTCCGTCTCCTAATGCAACGGTCGAGCCCAGGGCATCGGTTAACAGGGCTCGGCTCCCAATCCCATCAGTTCTCGTGAAGAATTCATCGATTCCGAGGCCCGTCAGGAGATTCGCCGTGACGCTCCCGCCGCTCTTCTCCTGGACCGGATTGAGGCCGTCGTAGACAAAATTGGTCGTTGTACCGTTGATCGTTTTGCCCGTTCTTCGGCCGAAACTGTCATAGGTAAAGCTCGCGGAGAAGCCGGTGACGCTGATCCCGGCGAGCTGGTTTCTGGCATTCCAGGTGTAGGTGGCGGTATTTCCGGCATCCGTCACCGTGGCCAGGTTCCCATCCAAATCATACGTGAGGGTATTGGTGCCAAAGGTCGTCTGCTGATTATTGGCATTGTAACTGACCGTCGTGAGGGCCGGGGGCAGACCGGTGCGGGCCATACTCCCGCCGACCTTGATCCGATTGCCGGCCGCATCATAGGTGTACGTCAGATCGCCAATGGTGGTGACCCCTTGCTTGTATGTGATCGCGGTGAGTTGAGAGGCCGCGTCATACGTATAGGTGAGGCTGTTCCCGTTCGGCAGCGTCAGACTGGTCCTGCGATCGGCATCGTCGTAACTGAACGTGGCCGTGTTGGTGCCTTGCTGGACTTGCGTGAGCCGATTGGCATTGTCGTAGGTATAGGTGACGGCGGTCTGCCCGGCCACGGTCATGCTCGTTCTTCGGCTCGCATTGTCGTAGGTGTAGTCGAGTTGGCCTTGTGCCGTCACTTCCTGAGTCAGCCGATCAAGCCCATCGTAGGTTCTGGTGATCGTCGCGGTGACAGTGCCTCCAGAATCTTTCTCTTGCACCTGTGTGATTCGATTCCCGGCATCATAGGTGTAGTTCGTGGACGTGCCGTCCTGAAACGTCGCCTTCGTCCGTCGATTCAACGCGTCGTAGGTAAAGGTCGTCACTTGGCTCTTGCGATCGGTGACCGTCGCCACATTCCCGTTATTGTCGTAGGTGTAGGTCTCGGTGTTCAACAGCGGATCTTTGCGAGTCGCCGCGCGGTTCATGTTTGAATAGGTGTAGACCGTCTGCTGGCTCTTGGCATCCGTCACCGTGAGCAGATTACTGTTCGCATCATAGCTAAAAGCCGTGACCCCGTTGATCGCATCGGTCAGTTGGGTGATCCGGTCCAGGGCGTCTGGCGTATAGATTGTTTTCTGCCCCAGCGGATTCGTCACGTTCCTGAGTCGCCCTGCCGCATCCAAGATGCGTTGCGTTTCCCGATTCAGCGGGTCTTTCACCTTTACTAGATCGCCTAACTCGTAGGTAAACGTCGTCGTATTGCTGAGCGGATCGGTGATCGTGAGCGGCTGCCCCTGCCCGTTCACCGTGATGGTCGTGGTCTTGTTCAGGGCGTTGGTCATGCTGGTGAGATTGCCCTTCCCGTCGTAGCCGAACGTGGTTGTGTGGTTGAGCGGGTCGGCGACGGAGATCACCTGGGAATAAATCGGATCGTAGGTAAACGTCGACGTGACGGCGTTCGGCGTGCCATGCAGCCTCGTGACCGTGAGCACATTGCCCTTGCTGTCATAGGTATACGCCGTCTTGCGATTGAGCGCGTCGGTGACGCTTAACAGGAGATTGGTATTCGCCTGCCATTCATACGTCGTCGTCTGGGCTTCGGGCTGGCCGTAGGCGTCGGTGATCGAGGTCGTGAGGCCGGCACTGTTGAAGACAAACCGTTTGATGTACCCTCTGGGATCGGTCACATCGGTCTGCGTGACAGTGCCGTTTCCGTCCACCGTATAGGCGAACTGATACGTCGTGCCGTCCGCCTGGGTCTGCGTCGCGACACGGCCATTGGCGTCGTAGGTGTTCGTGACATGGATGTTCCCATTCGGCTCTTTGTTTGTCAGTAACCGGTGCGCGGCATCGTACGTATACTCGCTCACGCCGCTTAATGGATTTGTCACTTTCCATAAGCGGCCACTGGCATCGTAGGTATAGGCGATCGTCCGGCCAATGATGTCGGTCACCTGGGTAATGCGATTAGCCGTGTCATAGGTGAACGTGAGGTATCGGCCGTTGGGGGACGTGATCTTCGTGAGATTGCCGGCTAAGCCGCTCCCGGCCGCCCGGGTCAGCGTCGTGGTGTTGCCATTGCGATCCAGCATGGCCACCAGCGAGCCATACTCGCTGAAGCGCCATTCGGTGCCGTCCTTGAATTTCAAGCGATAGCGCATGAACGTGGGATCCCACGCCAGCGTCGCGGCGTAGAAGGCCGTGTGCGTCGTCGTGTGTTGCAGGGTGGAATCCATGCAATTCGTCCCGCTCGTGCGTGCGAAGTGAATGTACGCGCCATCGGGCAAAATCACCCGCGCGGCCGTGCAGAGATCATCGCGCAACATGTACTGATCGTACGGGTGGCTCGCGCCGATGCCGAACACGCGAGGGGCCGTATCTTCGGTACGATAGGTCCGCGTGAGCCGAATGGGTATCACATCGGGCAACTCAATATCGGTATTGGTTTGGACATACAGCCCGGTGCGGGTATCGCAGGGATCGCCGGCTTGTGAGCAGGTCAATGCGTTGCCCGGATCGATAAACTTCGCGGGCGGCAGGGGTGGCAACACCGGCCCATTTGGCTCGTTAATGTAATGGATCGCGAGTCGATAGGCCGGATTGTAGGTATAGGGAGCGGTGCATCCTTGACCTCCCGACATGTATATGGGGGACGAACCAGGTGGAAACAGAATATAGATAAACCAGCCGCTTCCACCTCGTGGATCACACACACCCATTTCACTAGAGGTTCCTGTCCATCCTTCGGGGATGCCGTAATACGGTGGAGATAAAGGGTCTAATCGGAACCAAGCCACGGCATCCCAAGTGCCTCCCGAACCGCTACCAGTCCCGCCGGAAAGCGGAGCGGCTTGATTATTAAAGTACGTCGTCACGCTCTGTCCTGGCGTCACAAAGTACCCGGGTTGCACGGGCGTGTTGTTAACCGACGGTGGCAGAACCGGCGTGAAAGTTTGGGCCCACAGCGCCGTTGGTCCGACGGTCAGACAGGCTGCGAAGCTCAGCGCTCTCCATGCTCTTGGTATCATGGCTGCTTGTGTGTTCATGGTGTCGTCACCTGTAGGTTAAGGCTGCCCGTACTGACCCCGCTGGGATCCACCACGACGGAATACGTTTCAGTCGCGGGCAACGTCACTTGCGTGAGATTGAAACTCGCCGCCGAACTCCAGGTATAGGTGAGATACGTCCCGTTTTGACGCAGCAGCCGGATGGTCGTGAGCCCCGGGAACGTATTCCCCGTCACGCGCACGGTGACCAACTGTCCGCTCGTGCCGGCGAAGCTGTAGCGTGCGTTCTGGCCGGCCCGACTGATCGTCACCGCAGTGGCAGGATCATTCATCACCACCGTCCCCGTGACTTCGGTCGAGAGGGTCAGGGTAATCGAGCCGGTGGCGACCCCGGTGGGATCGACCAGCACCGTGTACGTGCCGGTGGTGGGCAAGAGCGGCGGATCGAGGCTGCCCCCGCTGGTGGTCACACTCGTGGTGGCCAGGGTGGCGCCATCCGGCCGGATGAGCGAGATATAGGCATTGCTGAACGTGACCGCCGTGAGGCCGAGATTCACTTGCTGACCGGCCGTGCCACTGAAGGTATAGCGCGCGGTCTGACCGACACGCGAGAGACTGACGGGCACTGAGGCGCCATCAATGCTGATTGAACCGGTGACCGGGGAGGAGAGCGTCACCGTCGCGCTGCCGGTATAGGTACTTGCTGGATCGAGGACGATCGTGTAGGTGCCGGCCACCGGTAACGCTGCCGGATCCAGACTTCCTCCACCAGTCCCGATCGTCGTGGTCGCCACGGTAGTGCCATCCGGTTTCAGCATCGAGACCGTGCTCGAGGTGATGGTCACACTGGAGACGCCCACATTGACCAACTGGCCGGCGGTGCCGGTGAAGGTGTAGCGGGCCCGTTGGCCCGGGACCGTGAGCGTTGGGGCGACGGTCGATCCATCGATCTCAATTGTCCCAATCACATCCGGCGTGTTGTACAACGTGAGCGTCATGTTGCCCGTATAGGTGGCGGCGGGGTCGACGAAGATGGCATACGTGCCGCTCACCGGCAGAACGACCGTATCGATCGCATCCGTGGTGTAGACGCCGTTTTTACTGACGAGCACCGTGCCGTTCGGCTGGAGAATCTTGACATCGCTGCTGGCAATGGTGACGGCCGTGATTCCGACACTCACGGTCTGGCCGGTGGTGCCACTGAAGCTGAGGCGGGCGTTTTGCCCCACACGCGCCAGCGAAATGGGCACCGCCGCACCGCCCGGCGTGATCGTGCCGGCCAGTTCCGTGGAGACCGTGACCGTGACATTGCCGGTATAGGTGCTGACGGGATCGAGGAAAATCGTATAGGTCCCGGTCATCGGCAAGATGGGCAATTCCATGCCGCCGCCGCTCGTAGTGACGGCGGTCGGCGACAGGGTCAAAGCACCGCCGTCGGGGCGATAGACCATGACGTTGAATTGGCCGATCGTGACCGAGCTGAACCCGAGATTAATGCGCTGCCCGGCCAGGCCGTCGAAGACGAGGAGCCCGTTTTTGTTCGCGATCGTGATCGAGGCAACCACGGTCGCGCCGTTGACGGTGGCCCGGCCGGTGTACTGGATATCCGCCGCGACGACGCCGGATGGGGCCACAAAAAATTCCTGCGCGCTGGTGACGTGACCCTGCGGAGTGGAGACGGAAATCTTGCCGGTTTGCGCGCTGGCCGGCACCGGGACCGTGAGGGTGGTCGATGTCGCCGTGGCGACGGCGCCTATCGCGGCGGCGAAGCCGACCCGGTTATTGATGGCGGTCGTGTCGTAATTGGTTCCGGTGAGGATGACCGTGTCCCCGTAGCCCGCGACGGCCGGACTGAAGCTCGACAGCGTCGGCGCGCCGCCTGTCCCCACGGAAAAGTTCGCGCTGCTGGTCGCGGTGTTCCCCGCCACGGTCACGCTGATGGGACCGGTGGTGGCCCCGGACGGGACGTTGGCCGTGAGCACCGTGGTTGATGCGGTAAGGACCGTGGCCGTGGTGCCGTTGAACTTGACGGTGTTCGACGAGGGCGTGGCGCTGAACCCCGTGCCGTAGATGGTCACGGTCGTGCCGACCGGCCCACTGGCGGGCGTGAACTGCAAGATGGCGAGCGTGGAGGATATTTGCCGGGTAATGCCCGTGAGATTGCCCACGGCGTCGTACGAATACACCGCGGTGTCGGTTGCGGGATCAATGACGGCGATGAGCCTCCCGAGGCTGTCGTACACATAACTGATGTCGCCCGCTGTGCCCGGCACGATGCCGGCGAGCACGATGGCGCTGCCCACCGTGGCGACCCGCACACTGCGATGGACCCACTCCCACCCCCTGCCAATGATCGATGTCATGTGTACTCCCCTGTAGAGCACGCCTCGCCGGCTCCCTATAGGATGCTTGCTTCAGTGAAGCGCTATCGTTTGGCTTCATTAGGCAGCGCAGTGTACGCGCTTTCGCAGGGAGCACAATCCCGACAAACGTGTCCCCTCAGATGGGTCCCGTCGTCTGGGGGGATGCAGGGAGCCGGGCGAGCGGCATGGTGGCTGTGAAAAGATGGCCAGCGCTGTGGCGAGTCGCATTGCGGAGTGCCGACGAAGTAGCCCATTATCATCGACCATGCATCCTAACAGTTTGGATCACTAGTAGTGCGCGAACTCTTGTACGCGGCGAGACTGAGAGAAGTCACCTGGCGTATACGCCAGTATCCCACTACTTCGTCGGACCCACAGTTGCTGGGAAATCCTTTGTAAGACGCCGACTTGATGGATTTCGCCCTATCGATCCGGTAAGATGCGGGCACACCTGGTGCGCAGCGAGAAGGGGGAGGAGTGTCTGTTGTCCGGCTTGGGCTGCTGGTGATTCTGGTTCTCGTGGTGCTCGGGGTGACCTTCCTGTTGTTTTCCCGCACGCTGACCGGTGAAGACTATCTCAAGGATTTCGTCCTGCAGCAGCTCGAGCAAAGTCTCGGGCGCAAGATCGACGTGCGCCGCGTCAAGATCGTCCTCTTTCC
The DNA here is from genome assembly GCA_964642845.1 of uncultured Nitrospira sp. Taxonomy (GTDB): domain Bacteria; phylum Nitrospirota; class Nitrospiria; order Nitrospirales; family Nitrospiraceae; genus Nitrospira_D. The sequence continues at coordinate 16,337 of CAZXRB010000060.1, read as the reverse complement.
CCGCGTGCGCGTCGAGCTCGCCGACGTCGTCATCCACGACCGCGATTCGGACCAGGCCTTGCTGTCGGCGAAGCGCGTAGACCTCGTGTTGCGCCTCATTCCGTTGCTCAAAAAACAAGTGGTCGGCAAGCGCCTGGTCGTCGAGGAGCCGTCGCTGACCTTGCGCCGCAATGAAGCGGGACACTGGAACGTGCTGGATTCGAGGGATCAGGCAGCCACGGATCGGCGCACGATGGACATGATGGCGCGGGTGTTCATGATCCGGCAGGCGACCGTCATGAACGGCTCCGTCACGATCGTGGACGAGGCGCGGCCGGACGGCGTGCGCGCGATCACGTTGCAGCGCGTCGAGGCCGGTGTGCTGATCCGGCAGGATCGCGGGGTGGCGGAGGTCCGTCTCTCCGTGGCACACGCCGGAGCACGGGGCCTGTCGGCCCTGTCGATGGACGGCGTGGTGCGAAAATCCGAGAAACCGGTGTCGTTGACCGCGGAAGAGAGCGGGGATCCGACGGCGGTCTTCCAATTCGAGGGCCGCGTGGATGCCGCCGATTTGCCGATTCGCGAAGCGGCGGACTTTCTGGGACCGCGGCCGGTACCGGAACAGGTACAAGGCGTCGTCAATCTGCAGGCCGCCGTCCGCATCATGCCGGGGCTGGCCGGCTACGACATGGTACTGTCCGAGATGCACGCGCGGCTGAACGATATGGCCCTGGCGGGCGGCGCAAGCTTGGCCGGCCTCTTGACGACGCAGCCGACCTTTGCCGTGAGCTTCAACAGCTCGGTGGTCAGTCTGGCGCAACTCTTGAGGACCGTGCCGGCCGAATGGATCCATCCGCAGCTGCCGGCCGTGCTGGCGGAGCATCAAATCGACGGCAAAGTGCAAGTCGTCAATGCGACAGTGACCGGCGCGGCGACCGCCGGGCCGCAGCTCTCGATGACGGGCGAGTTCCGTGTGCAGGACGGCCACGCGTTGCTCGGGCGGGAGCGGGTTGTCACGAAAGACGTGGCTGCCGCCGTACATGTGGAAGCGGGGCGCATCCGTGTGTCCGGGATTACGGGGACCTATGGCGACATCCAGATGACGGACGGCAAGGCGATGGTGTCGTTCTTGGAAGCCGGTCCCTGGCTGGAACTGGAAATGACCGGTAATATGGCGGCGTCCCACCTCGTGCAATTTCTGGCGAAGAGCGTGAAGTCGGAACGGTTGACGAACGTGTTCGCCGGCATCCGCGACGTCGAGGGCATGGCGCAGCCGACGTTCCGCTTAGTGGGCCCGCTCCATCAAGCCGATGGGGTGACATTCGCCGGCGGCGAGATCACCGCCCGCTATGTCAGCTTCACTCATCCTGCGTTGCCGGAGCGGCTGACAGGCGTGCAGGGGCGGTTCGTGCTGGCGGACGGCGCCACGCAATTCGAGCAGGTCACCGGCCATCTCGGCGACACCGCGGTGCAGGTACACGGCACGATGACGGGCGGACCATCGAGCGTGTTTCAGGATTTCGTCGTGCGGGTGCGGGGCGACGCGGCTCACCTCACCCGGCTGCTGCCCGGGGCTCAGGTGCCGGCGGGAACGTTCGAAGGGCTGTTAAGCGCCGCCGTCCTCTTGTCCGGCGCGACCGCGACCCCGCACCTCCGCGGAACCGTCGTGTTCGATGAGGCCAGGGCGGTGTGGCCGGGCGTGCTCGAAAAGCCGGTGGGTGCGCCGGCGACGATCGAGTTCGAGGGGGACCTGGCGAAGGCCAACACGGTGACGCTGAACCGCATTGAATTGATTCTGCCGTCCTTACGCCTGCCTGTGAAGGGCAGCGTGCAGCTCGGCGAGCGGTTCACCATCGATGCCGCGGTGGCGACGGGCACGGTGTCGCTGTCGAGTCTGCCGGAGTGGATGGCCAAGGGCGGTTTCGAGGCCGGGAATCTGGAAGTCTCTCTTGACGTCAAAGGAAAAGACACCGACTGGAAGGCCTGGCGCATCACCGGCTGGCTCGCGCTGACGAACGGCCTCATGCTGGCCAAAGGGGTGGATGGCCACATCGAAGACTTGTATGCGCGGGTGAAGTTGGTGCGCAACGGCGCGGAAGTGAAGCGGCTGTCGTTCAAGGTCCAAGACAGCGACATCTCCATGGAGGCCACCATCAGAAACCTGGCGACCAAACCGGTCATCTGGGGCAAGATCGAGTCCAATCAGCTCGACATCGACCTCTTGATTCCCAAAGGCGAGCGTTCGCCGATCCGGGAATTCCTCGAAACGCTGGCCGCGACCAGTCAGGTGACGATGCTCGCCTCGATCTCGCGAGGGCATTACAAGCACCTCAAGGTCGGCGGGCTGTCTGCCCGCGTGAATGTTCAAGACGGCGTGCTGGACGTCGATCGCATCGCCGGCAATTCCACCCACGGGCAACTGGCGGGACGCATGGTGGTCCAGCTGCCGCGCAAGGCGCCGGCCGACATCGAGGCCTCCGTGCGGGCCACGGGGCTCCAAGTACAGGACCTGCTCAAACTGACGAACACGTCGATCCACGGCATCTCGGGACAGATGCGGCTGAGCGGCTCGATCCGCGGCCATGGGCGCAATCCGCACGGGGTCTATCCCACGCTCAACGGCAAAGTCGAAGTCTTGCTGGAGAACGGGCGTATCCTCAAGGCCAAGGAACGCGCGGTCTGGAAGATCATCAGCCTCTTGAACGTGCCGGCCGTGCTGCAGGGAAAGGTCGATCTGGAGAAAGAGGGGTTGCCGTACAATAAGATCGTCGGCACGGTGACGGTGCAGAATGGGCTTTTCCAGACGGAAAATCTGATCATCGACAGCCCGATCCTCAAGATCACGGCGGCGGGCAACTACGATCTGCCGACCGATCAACTGGATCTCGTCGTGGCCGTGAGCCCGTTCGGCTCCTATTCGCAGTTCCTGAAGACGATTCCGCTGTTCGGCCGCATTTTCGCCGGCGACCGCAAGGGCCTCGCGACAGCGATGTTCGCCGTGAAGGGGGCGGTGGAAGATCCGGAGGTCACCTATCTGCCCATGAAATCCTTCGCGACCGGGCTCACGGGCTTGGCCCAGTTGGCGGTGGATGTGCTCAAGAATACGCTGACCTTGCCGTTCGATCTCATGACGCCGGAGGAAGAAAAGTCCGACGTGCCGGAGAGTTTGCAGATGCCGGAGCCGGCGGCCTCCGTGCCGTGACGCCGCTACCGAGCCGGCGAAGGATTGACCGATCTTCGACCCCGATGATACTGTGGGCGCAGCGAGTGATGAAGCGAATGTTGAATGGTGAGTGTTCAATGTTGAGTTTCGCGAAACTTCGAAATTGAAAATACGACATTCAACACTCAACATTGTTGTTCCATGAAACGAACCCCCTCTCAACCGCTGGAAGTCGCCACGCTGTTCATCGCCGCGAGCGAAACGGACTCGAATCTCTATTATGCCACGAAATTCATCGCGCCGGATCCGTTCATCTACATGGAAATCAAGGGTGAGCGCCTGCTGGTCATGAGCGATCTGGAAATGGACCGCGCGAGAGCGCAGGCGCGCGTCGATCGCGTCTTGTCCTACTCCGAGCTGGAACAGAAGGCCAAGGCGCAGGGCGTCAAGGAACCCAACACCGTCGATATCGTCAACGTCGTCCTGAAAGAGGCGAAGATCCGGCAGCTGTCGGTCCCGGCGAATTTCCCGTTCATCCACGCCACGCGCTTGCAGGAGCTGGGATACAGCCTCAAGCCCAAGCGCGATCCGTTCTACGAGCAGCGCGTCGTGAAAACGGCCGAGGAAGTCCGCCATATCGAAGCGTCGCAGCGGGCGACGGAAGAGGCGGTGGCGGCGGGGCACGACGCACTCCGCCGGGCGACGATCAAGGACGGGCTCTTGTGGCTGGAGGGGGACTGCTTGACCTCTGAGCGAATCAAGAAGCTCATCAACGTCAAGCTGATGGAGCGCGATTGCGTGGCCCAACACACGATCGTCGCGGGCGGCGAGCAGGCCTGCGACCCGCACAACGAAGGCACGGGCCCGTTGCCCGCCGGCCGCAGCATCATCTTCGACGTGTTCCCTCGCTCCGCCACGACGCGCTACTTCGCCGACATGTCGCGTACGGTGATCCGCGGGACGGCAAGCCCGGAGCTGAAGCGCCTCTATCAGACGGTGAAAGACGCGCAGGAAGAAGCGATCGACAAGATCAAGGACGGCGCCGACGGCATGCAGATCCATCAAGGGATCTGCGCACGCTTCGAGAAGGCCGGCTACAAGACCGGCTTGGTAAACGGCCGCATGCAGGGCTATTTCCACGGCACGGGGCACGGCGTCGGATTGGACATTCACGAAGCGCCGCGGATCAGCCGCACGGGTTCGCTCTTGCAGGAAGGCCACGTCGTGACGGTGGAACCGGGTCTCTACTACCCCGGCCTGGGCGCCGTGCGCATTGAGGATATGGTCCTCGTGACGAAGGACGGTTGCCGGAATCTCACGAACTTTCCGAAAGTCTTCGAGCTCGAGTAGCCGTTTCCCGCGGTTCGTGTCTCCCTATTCGACCTCGCCGCTTCACCGAGATCCTGCCATGGCGCAATCGTATCGCTATCTGGACGATGTGGCGGTCGCAGACCTGGCGTTCGAGGCGGCGGGTGATTCGCTGGAAGAACTCTTTCAGGCGGCGACCCGCGCGCTCTTCGAGGCGATGGCCGATCCTGCGACCGTGGGCGCCTCATGGGCGCAGGCGATTGAGCGGGAGGACGGCGATCCGGCCGCCCTCCTGTTCGACTGGTTGTCCGATGTCGTGTACTGGAAAGACGCCGCCGGCGTGGTGTTCAGCCAGGCGCAGCTTCGAGTGTCTCCGGCGTCTGAGGGAGGCTGGTGTCTCAAGGCCGAGCTCCGAGGCGAAGCGGTCAATCCGTCGACACAGGAATTGCGGGCCGACGTGAAAGGCGTCACGAAACACCTGTACGACGTGAAGCAGGACCACGGCGGCTGGACGGCGCGCGTCGTGCTGGATGTATGAAGAAAGCTGGGAATCTGTCGATCTGGCGATCTGTTGAACGGATAGGATTCAGTCGGACTCCCCGAGCGAACAATCAACAAATCGACAGATCATCAGATCAACAAATAGAGCGATGAAACTCAACACTTATATGGCGGTGACCCGGATCTCGGACGAGGTCTGGGAAATTGCGCCGTCCGAAAAGCCCGGCATGCTGGTGCCGGCCCGCATCTATGCGACCCAGACGATTCTGGAAGCGATGGACGAGGGCGTGTTCGAGCAGGTGACCAACGTGGCCTGCTTGCCCGGCATCCGCCGCTACGCGCTCTGTATGCCCGACGGTCACTGGGGCTACGGGTTTCCGATCGGCGGGGTCGCGGCGTTCGACGCGCGCAGCGGGATCATCTCACCGGGCGGCGTGGGGTACGACGTCAACTGCGGGATGCGGCTGATCCGCACCGATCTTACGCGCGAGGACGTCCAGCCGCATCTGGAGCGGCTGATGACGGAATTGTTCCGGCGGGTGCCGGCGGGGGTCGGCTCCAGCGGCTTTGTCCGGTTGGACCGCGAGGGCTTCGACCAGGTGATGCGCACAGGCGCCCGCTGGTGCATTGAACAGGGCTACGGATGGAGTCAGGATCTGGAACGGATCGAGGAGGGCGGCTGTCTGGAACGGGCCGATCCCTCCAAGGTCAGCGAGCATGCGGTCAGCCGGGGCGTCAATCAGCTCGGCACGCTCGGTTCAGGCAATCACTATCTGGAAGTGCAGGTGGTTTCCAACGACCGCATCTTCGACCGCGCCACCGCCGCGGCCTTCGGCATCACGGGCCACGACCAAATCGTCGTAATGGTCCACTGCGGATCGCGCGGCTTCGGCCATCAAGTCGCCAGCGATTACCTCAAGGTGTTCGAGAAGGCCATGCGGCGGTACGGCATCACGGTCAAGGATCAGCAGCTCGCCTGCGCGCCGTTCTCGTCGCCTGAAGGACAGGACTACTTTGCCGCCATGAATTGCGCGGCCAACACGGCCTTTGCCAACCGGCAAGTCATCACGCATCGGATTCGCGAGGCCTTCACGGCCGTGTTTCAGCAGTCGGCCGAGGAGCTCGGCATGGAGCTGGTGTACGACGTGGCGCACAACATCGCCAAGGTGGAGCGCTATCCCGAAGGCGAGCTGGTCGTCCATCGAAAGGGCTCGACGCGGGCGCTGGGGCCCGGCAGTCCGGCGCTGCCTCCACGGTATCGCGCGACGGGGCAGCCGGTGATCTGCGGCGGCTCGATGGAAACCGGATCGTACCTGCTGGTGGGGACCGAGGCGGCTATGCGGGAGACGTTTGCCTCCACGATGCACGGCTCCGGCCGGACGATGTCGCGGGCCCAGGCGAAGAAAACCGTCCGCGGCGAGCAAGTCCAGCAGCAGATGAAGCGGCAAGGCATCGTCGTGAAAGCGGTGTCGATGTCGGGCTTGGCGGAGGAAGCCGGCTTCGCCTACAAGAACATCTCGGAGGTCGTCGCCTCGGTGGAGCGGGCGGGAATTACAAAAACAGTGGCGGAATTGCGGCCGATTGGCAATATAAAGGGCTAGCATGGCCGTGACGAGTGACAAGTGATGAGTCACGAGTAATTCAACTAATGTCAAAGCCGGCTCGTCGCGCTCGTCTCGTTTGTCTCGCGCCTCTCGCTGGATGAAGACGATGGAACACCGCCAGCACCCCCGGTTTCCGGTCGAGTTCCGCAGCTCCTTCAGTTCCGCCAACATCGTCGCGGGCGAGGGCACGCTGAGCGATCTCTCCATCAGAGGCTGCCGGATCTACAGTCTGATCGATGTGAAATCCGGCACAGCCCTGCAGTTGCGCATCGAGGTTTCGGACGACGAGCCGCCGATCCAGGTGGATCAGGCCGTGGCGCGCTGGTCTCGGGATCATAGCTTCGGATTGGAATTCCTCACCCTGACTCCGGACGAATGGGCTCGACTCCAGCACGTCGTGAAGCAACTCGAGCTGGAGCCCTACCAGCGCGAAAGCCGAGCACAGCCGTCGGTATGACGATGCCGCTCTGTACCCTGACACCTCGCGCTGGAGGCAAGGCGGGATGATGCCCATATCCGGGAAACGCTCCCCGTTGGTCATAAGCGTCGCGATCAGCGTGCTGGCCACACTGATCATCGGCAGCCTGGTCTACTACACACTCAAGCGGCACGATGGGGGCGGTATGGCCGGGGCCGGGCGCCCGGCGAATGATTTCAGCGAGGCCAATGCCGTCGCCCTTGGGCGCCTGCTGGCCGCGGCCGCCACGCCGGCGATGGTTTCCGACGCGAGCCGGGCACAGGAACTCATCGCGGCGATCCAGCGCCGAGACGACATCCGCGATGTGATGCTCGTGGGCCGCGATGGGCAAGTGCTGGCGGCAAAGGATCCAGGACAAGTCGGGCAGAGGCTCACGGATGCCGCATGGGAGGCCTGGAAGCAGACACGAGGGGTGGCGCAATGGGCCGTCGATCGGACGGGGCGGCCGGTGTTCGTGGTGGTGGAGCCCCTGGCGGATAAGAGCGACGTCTTTGCGTGGGCGATGCTGGTTTTTGCGCCGCCTCAACCGGAGGGGGCTCCGACTATTCCGGCCGACCGCCTGATGGAAGCCGGTCGCCTCATGGCGGCGATCTTCCTGGTCGTGCTCATCACCATCCGCCTGTCGATGGAGGTCGCCGGCGCGGTTATCCGCAAGCAAATACAAGGCGTGATGGCCGATGTGCTGCAGGACCCGGACGACGCCGTGGAGCCGTCCCACTGGTTGCGCAAGGTCAGCTGATGCCAGGCATTGATGATTGAACCATTGCGCCATTGATTCATTGCGGGTCGTTCAATGGCTCAATGATTCGATGAATCAATGAGACAATTCGTTTCATCCCTGATGTCGATGGCCGTAGAGCAGCGTGATGTTGATGCGGCGGTTCAGGTACCCTTCCTTGAAGTGAATCTCGTCGGTTTCGTGGAACAGGTCGGAGTTGAAGACCACCGCTCGGTTGGCGCGGTACGGGATGCGGATGGCCTGGGCGCGTGATTGTCTGAGCCATTTCAGGATTTTAGGCTTGTTCTGCTCGCTGTTGTAGGCGGCGAAATTCCACTCCCTCGGCGCTTCCTTGTCATAGACCACCAACCCGCCCGTATCGGGATCCAGATTGGCCTCGTCGGGCGTAATCCAAAAATTCACGTTCACGGCGGCGGCGTCGGCATGGATGTTCAGCCCGCGGCGCGCACTGTCCTGCTTGAAGGCCCAGGCCTGAGTCAGCCGGTGCTGTTTGAAGATGCGCGGAAACGCCAGCCGCAGCTCCTCTGCGATCTGCAGAAGCAGCGGTGTGGCAAAGCCGTCTCCCAAGAAGGCGCCGAGATAGCCGTTGTCGTAGTCCTTTTTCCAGATCGTCGATTCCCAGCAGAATCGCCGGAGCGCCGCGAGCGCTTCGTCATTCAGCAGGTGGTCGATGAACGTGACTTCCGGCTGCCGGCCGAGGTAGCGGGACTCGACGCCCTCCACATCGAGGTGGCGGTTCAGCACGCCGTCGGGAAGGCGGTCGCAAGGGGCGAGATGGAGAAACCGATTGAACAACGGTGCGATCGACGCGGCTTGCGCCGGATCCACCGGACAGCGGTTCTGGTCCGGGTACCGGGCGGCCAACGTCCGGTCCATCTGTTCCAGGGCGTGCACATAGGCCATCGACTCGGGCCCCAGCGCCTGCCGCCCGATCAGATACCGGACTTGTTCGAGATCATGCTTCACGCGCGAGCGGTAGATGACCGGCTCCGTCACCGGCTTGCCGTGGTTGTGTTTGGCCTGCGCCGCCTGCGAGAGACAGTCGATCGCGCGCCGGTCGTCGCCCGTCCAAATGGACGCAATGCCGAGGTTGTAGAGCGCCTTCCCGTACGTGGGTTGGACGGCGAGCGCCTGTTCAAAGGATGCGATCGCCTGGGGAACTTGTCCTGCCTCCATCAAGGCAAGCCCGAGATTGTTCAGCGCTTCGAGATGCGATGGCTTGAGGCGTAAGGCTTCGCGATAGGCGGCGATGGCGTCCGCGAGACGGCCCTGCTCTTTCAGCGCGACGCCAAGGTTGTTGTGGGTATCGGCATGGCCGGGATTCAAAGCCAAGGCTTTTCGATAGGCCTCCACCGCCTCGTCGAGCCGGGAGAGATCTTTGAGGACGTTGCCGAGGTTGATCAGCGCTTCGACGTACGTGCCGTTCAGCGCCAACGCCCGCTCGTAGGCCTCCACGGCCTCTTCCTTCTTGCCGGCTCGTTGCGTCACCACGCCGAGGTTGAACCAATAGAGCGGGGTGGAAGGAGCGCCCTCGATGGCGTGGGTGATCAGCTCGATGGCTTGGTCCAGCCGATTCACCCGATAGGCGAGGAGGCCAAGGAGGTGGAGCGCCTCCGGATGGCCCGGCGCCATTTGGAGGGCGAGTTGATAGGACCGTTCCGCGTCGGCGAGCCGTCCGGCCTGATGGTGCTGCCGGCCTTCGTCGAGCAGCGTGCGCAGGGCAAAGCTGTCGGACCGCTGCGCCGCGCGTCCCTGGAGAGCCTCCCGCCGCCGACGTTCCGCAAAAAACATGGCTTCAATATCCCGTTCTCTGCCTGGCTGCGTGGTACCTGAGCTGGATGAGAGAGCCTATCTGAAACGGAGAGGCGGGGTCAAAGGGGTGATGATCCGCGGAAGCGACGAGGCTACGCTGCGGCGGCGGGTTCGCGCTTGGCCACTTGGCCGAGGATGTCCAACGCGGCGACGCGGTAGGCCTCGGCGTAGGTCGGGAAGTTGAAGACGTTGTCGATGAAGGATTCGATCGTGGCGCCCTGTTGCAAGGCCGACTGTCCCACATGAACGAGTTCGGTGGCCTGGTCGCCGACGATCTGCACGCCCAGCAGGCGCTCGCCTCCGGGATCCGCGATCATTTTCAACAGGCCGTGGCCCGTGCCGGAAATCTGCGCGCGGGCCACTTCCTCAAACTTCGCCCGTCCGATCATCGGGTCGCGATACCGTTCCCGCGCGGCTCGCTCGTTGAGGCCGATGCTCGCCATTTCCGGAATCGTATAGATGCCGAGGGGAATCGTCGAAGCCGCGTCGCCGACCGGCAGATTCAGCGCATGGCGCACGGCACGGCGCCCCTGTTCCATCGCCTTGGACGCAAGGGCCGGCGCGCCCACCATGTCGCCTACCGCGTAGATGTGCGACACCTCCGTTTGGCAAAACTGATTCACGGCCAGCGTCCCCTTGCTCGTGACCATGAGGCCGGCCGCACCCAGGTTCAAATCTTCGACGTTCGCCTGCCGCCCGAGCGCGACGAGCAGCTTTTCGCTCTTGATGGTCCGGCCGTCGCCGAGCGCGGTGACGACATGGGTGGCGCCGTCCCACCGGACGTCCGTCACGGTTTGCCCCCCGAGATAGTGGCCGCCCTGTTGCGCGAAACTCAGCAGGAATTGCTGCACCAGCTCCTGATCCATGAATTGCAGGGGAGCCGGTGCGCGATCGATGAGCGTCACCTGGACGCCCAGCAACGCAAAGATGGAGGCGTATTCGCAACCGATGACGCCGCCGCCGATGATGGTCAAGGAGCGAGGCAAATAGATCATAGAGAGCAGGGAGTCGCTGTCGAGAATGTGTTCGTGATCGACCGGGATTTCGGACGGATTTCTGGGACGCGAGCCCGTGGCCACGACGATGGTCTCTGCCGTGAACTGCTGCGTCGCTCCGTCCACCGCCTGCATTTCCACGATCCGATCGCTCAGAAATCGCGCGCGGCCATGGAACAGGGCAATGCCGTTGCGCCGGAGCTGCTTGCTCATGAACTGGTCGTGCGTCTTCACGACGTCTTCGAGCCGGCCGAGGAGCGCCGAAACCTGGGTGTCCGGTTTCAAGCTGAACTCAAAGGCCTCGCCCGCGCGCTTCAAGCGATCGAGGTGCAGCGCGCTTTCGCGCAACGTCTTGCTCGGGATCGTGCCTCGGTAGACGCAACTGCCGCCGATGCCGCGTTCCCGCTCGATCAAGGCGACGCGTTTGCCGGCCTTCGCGCCTTGCACCGCGGCCTTCTGGCCGGCGGGCCCGGCGCCGATCACGATGATGTCGTATCCGACGGGAGCGCTCATAGGTTCATGGCGTTGACCATCGCCAGCACCTTGTCTTTGCCGGCGAGGAACTGGTCGATGTCGTTGGGATACAGGTTCAGCTCGGCGAACACCGGGTGGTCGCGCAGGGTGTCTTCCGGCATCTCATCGGGCGTGAGCAGATGGGTCGCCAACCGGTCGGCCACGCAGGTCAACATGCATTCCTGGCGGAACGAGGCGGCATGGTCGTAGTCGGCGTAATAGTGGATCACCTCGGCCACCTGCTTCGGAAGCGCCCATTTCTCCGCGATCAGGCCGCCCACGCGCGAATGGTAACCGTCGACCAGGCAGGCGACGCCGGGCTTATCGAGCGCGAGCTTCTTCTCGCGCGCCAGGGCGGCGACCGTGCGGAGCACGACCGGCTTGCCGATGCCGTGGAGCAGCCCGCAAAGATACGCGCTCTCCACGTTCACGCGGCGCGCGCGGGCGACTTCTTTCCCGAATGCGCCGCTCGCGAGGGAGTGGCGCCAGAGCCGCTTGACGTCCTCTTCATGGCCGGGCACTTGAAACGCGCCGGTCTTCAACGACGCGGTGAAGGCGATTTCCGACAACAGATTGATGCCGAGCATCGCGACGGCATGTTGCAGGGACACCACGGGGCTGCGCGGCATGTAGGCCGGGGAATTGGCGATGCGAAGCACGTGGGCGGCGAGGGCCTGATCCTGGTGGATGAGCGAGGAGAGCTTCGCCGCGTCGGCGGAGGGATCCGAGGTCAGCGCCATCACCTGGCTCGCGACCTGCGGCAGCAGCGGTAACTCGACTTCGCCCTTGTCGATTTTTTGCACCAGCGCCTGTTCAAGCGTTTCCAGCGGAGCGGTGGCGGTCTGGGCGTCCGGAGACATAGAATCCGTGGCTCCTCGATGGTTTCTGTCGGGTCCTTTCCGATGTCCTCCTTCTCGGTTGGTTTCGGTCGAAAGTTTAGCCGCCGGAAGCCGCGTACGGCGTGACTTTGGAAGCCCGCATGACTATACTGCCGCCCATCGAAGTCGGCGTATGAGGAGCGCCACACATCTATCGCGGAATTGGAGCGCAAGAAGGATGCGGCAAAGGAGAAGCTGGATCAATTGCGGATCGCTACGGGCTCGACATGGAACGAGGTGAAGTCAGGCGTCAATGCGGCGCTTGACGAGCTGAAACAGTCCTACCAGAAGGCCCTCTCCCGGCTTCCATGACGGTGAAGGACGATCAAAGGAGCCTCTCTCAATGAAAGTCATCAATTTGTCGGAATATCAACAGTTCAGCAGTGAGAAGATGAAGAAGAACAACGTGTTCCAGACCGAGCGCTTCTTCTGTGACGTCTATTGCTTTGAGCCGGGACAAGAGCAGAAGGGCCACGTGCATGGCGAACAGGATAAAGTGTATCTGGTTCTTGAAGGGCAGGGGACCTTTCAAGTCGGCGCTGAGAAGCAGGTGCTGGGACCAGGCCAGGGCACCATGGCGCCGGCCGGTGAAGAGCACGGCGTCAAAAACCACACAAACCAGCGGTTGAAAGTCTTGGTCTTTGTTGCGCCGAATCGGTGACCTAGTCGGTTCACCGTGTGTCGCGATCACCGGGGGGCCGTTTCGATGCAGCTCGCCAGCGCAATCCTGACGGCGGCACGATCGCGATATCGGAATTGTGATACCGGCCGCTGAGCGCTGCTTCAATGAGAGCGACGGCGGCCACCAACTGAACGCTCGCCAAGGCCCGCAGGGCGTATTCCCGTTCCAGCACCGGATACTGGTGGGGCAGCACCTCCCCATCCTTCGGCCATGACGCGCCTGGTGAAGCTCCGAGGCAGCTTCAGTTCTCCGGTGCAGTACACTGATGGTGTGAGGACGACGATGGTGGTTGCGCGATCGAGCCGGCCTACGAAGGTTCCCGTTCTTCGCTGGTCCGCGGTGGGCGCCGGATTCTTTGTGGCGCTCAGCATTCACATTGTGCTCACGGCATTCGGCTTAGGTGTGGCGTTCCTCGGCTTCGATGCGCCGGACGGGCGCGTGACGGCGGGCGGCCTCCTCATCTGGAGCGGGTTCGCGTGGCTCGTCGGCTCCTTTATCGGCGGCTATGTCACTGCGTGGCTGGGAGAGACGTTGCGTTATCTCGAAGGACTGTTGCACGGCCTCGTGTTGTGGGGCGCGCTGACGCTCATGCTTCTGTTCCTGCCGCCCAGCACGATGGGGATCGGTGTGGTTGGATCGGAGGCCCTGTTGGAGCCGGACGTCATTTCGTCGGTCGCGTGGTTCATTGCCATCGGCGGCCTGCTGTCGCTCGGGACGGCGATCGGCGGCACGGTGATGGGATCTCGAGCGATGGATCAGGTGGAAGCCCAAGCCGCGGAGACGCAGCGAGCGGCCTAAGGGATAGAAACGGAGGTGTGATGGACAACCAGACCACAACGAATGAGCAAAAGGCCGCCGCGATCAGAGCCTGGATCGACCCCGACGAGCGGATCACCGTCCAATTTGACGATCAGCGTGACCTCAACGCGGAAGTGACCGGCTGCACCGACCAGCTTGTCGACCTGGCGCTGGAAACCACCGTGCCCCACCTGCGCCAGCAACTCTCCATCCCGCTGAGCGACGTGGAGGTGTCTGAA
>CAZXRB010000060.1:973-2638 GCA_964642845.1 uncultured Nitrospira sp. | reverse complement strand
TGGGCCACTACACCCGCGACCCCAACCGGCCCTTGAAGCGCAGACGGCTGATGTTGATCATCAAAGGCAAGCGGCCGGCGGTGGTCTACTGATCGAAGCGTGTCCGGCATGCGGGCATCACGTGAGCCAATCGCGGCGCTTAGATCGGATTGGTAAGCCCGGCTTCCTTGGCCGCTTTGATGAGCGGCTTATCGAGTGTGGTAAGCGGGAGCCCTTTCCGTATGGCGAGTTCGAGGTAGGAGGCGTCATAGGCTGAGAGGCCGTGCGTCAGAGCGAGAGACTGAATTTGTCGGATCGTATGGACTGTCAGATGCGCATCGGTCTGGATGGGGAGTTGCTCATACAGTTGCGTGAGTGCGAGACGGTCAGCTTCACTGATGCGGCGCCGTCGTTCCGCCATAAGAAGTGCGTTGGCGACCTCATACCACCAGAGCGCCGGTACCCAAAAAAGATCCTCGGCGTCAAGTCGATTGAGTACACGATCCGCCCGAGAGGAGGCTTCATCAGGCAGGGCCCACGCCAAGGCGAGCGAACTGTCGAGCACGCATTCCATCTACCGCCGCCGACCGGCCTCAATCAGCGCTCGAATGTTGACAGGGCCGGAGATTCGTTGTCGAATCTTGCGGAACGCCTCCCGAACGGCCTCCGGGCTTGCCGATTCCTCATCGGGTGCAGGAGGGACGAGGCGCGCGATAGGCCGCCCACGGCGGCAAATCTCAAACGATCGGCCTTGCTCCACCTGGCGCAGCAAGTCAGCCAGATGAGTTTTAGCCTCGAACGCTCCGATCTTACTGTCCTTCATCCGGACCGTCTGCTTCCTCATACCGACCAGTCTACTCAACCAGTTTAGAAAAAGGCAAGCGATGCAGCCACTCTTCGATGCGTTGGAAGAAGGCGGAAGGATTCTCGGCGTAAGGGAAGTGGCCTGTTTGAGGAATCCACGTGAGTGGGAAGCCGGTCTTCTTCGCAAGCTCCTGCACGTCCGAAACCGGACAGGCAAAGTCGTCGTCTCCAGCGAGGATCAAGCCCGGGCAGGACAGTCGATGGAGGCGTCGTGCGAGCTGCGCTTCCGCCAAGGCCGGTACCGTGCGGCCTAAGAGCGCAGCATCGTAGCGAATCCCGCTACAGAGTTTGTCGAATAGCTCGGCGTCAAAACGATGAAAGTAGAGTGGCGCGATCATGCGAAACCCCTCACGGAATTGGTCGTCGGTGAGCGGGCCGTTCAGGGCGAGCAGGGCGAGCATCTCCGGAGTGGCGCCTTTACGTTCGGCATGCTCAAGTGAAGAAGGACCAAACAACCTTTTCCACGCCGGTGTGATGAGCATCAAGCGGGAAAGATTGGTGGGCCAGTGAAGAGCGTATTCGAGCGCGACCGCAGCGCCGACTGATTGCCCGAAAAGAGAAGGCATGTCCCATTGCAGACGAAGCGCCTCAAGGTCTTCGGCGAGTTGGTGTAACGTAACCTGATCCGGCTCAGTGCGTTCCGACCGCCCGTGTCCGCGCTGATCCAAATAGATTAGCCGGAAGTGCTTTACCAGCGGGTCCAGCCACGGCTTGAGGGAGGTGTGATCGAAGCCGAATCCGCCGTGCAGCACAATGCACGGTTCCCCTTGGCCTACGGTCTCATAGAATAGTTTCGTCTCGTTGATGGTCACAAATGGCATA
>CAZXRB010000060.1:0-849 GCA_964642845.1 uncultured Nitrospira sp. | reverse complement strand
AATCACCGCGATGTCCTGATTTGTCTTCCCGCCGGCCACCCAATGAAGCAGCTCGCTCTCACGCCGCCCCAGGCCGGTTCGCCGCAAGCGTTCCACATCCACGCCGTCGGTCGTCTCATCGAAGAACAAGAGGCGACGGGCTCCCTCGCGCAAGAGTTGGACACGGAGTGTGTGCGGGCCCCGCTCAACGACCAGTGGACGCTGAGGAACAAGCACATGCTTGGCGCTGCTCAGTTCCGTCTCCTCCCGGCGAAGCCACTGCGCGATGGGTTCGGGCAATCGGTCCCTCTGCCTCTCGGTCTCAGGCCAGTAGAGTGCGAGCCAATGAGAAACGCGCGGCGTCGCCCATCGAATGCTCTCTTTCGGCCCCAGCTCCAGGATGCCGTGGCGGCCGTCTTCGACCGCGGATTCCATGGTGTGGTAGCGCTTCTTGAGACGCGTCAGGAGCCGTGCGTTGAGAAACGATTGCGTCAGATGAGGGCCAAGCAGCGTGAGCATCAGCCGGTCACGGTCGGTAAAGTCGCCGTGGCACCGGTTGACGGCCACGGGGATGAGGAAAGACGGACCGACGGACAAGGGGATGCCGAGCTGTGCTTTGGTTCGGAGGTGGGTGAAGTAGTCATTGTACAGCGGCGTCCGTTCAAACAGGCGGAACGGCACCACGTCGGACCACCGGACGGCCTCTTTGGTCCGTGTCTTCCGGATGTACTCGGCAGAGGGATGCTGAGTGCCATAGGCTTCGAACACCGGCAACATGGATCGTAAGAAAGCGCTATCCAACGTATCGTCCCGCACTGTCAACGATCACGTGAAATTCCCCCTGGTGCGATCATCTGAAATTCCCCCCTC
>CAZXRB010000059.1:0-23076 GCA_964642845.1 uncultured Nitrospira sp. | reverse complement strand
TCGTGATCGCCGACCTTGCGAGCGACATAGACCCACGCGCCTAGGCTGGCGGCAACGAGCGGGGAGACCACCCAGCCAACCACAGTGTACCAGTGCTCATGCATTCATCTTCTCTCATGGTGGTTTCCGCGCCCCAGCCGCCACCGGAAGCGCAAGGTAGTCTTCCTTCTAGCACGGACAGCGAGCAGGCTCTGGCCGGCGACGATGACCGTCCCTTCTTCCGCGTCTACGCCATGCCCGCCCACTTCGAGAGGCTCGTTGGCCTCCCACTCCATCACCCACGCGCCAAGAGGGATCGGCACGTAGTGCACCCCAGCCTCGATGGTCGCTCTTCTCTCAATCGTCTTCATCTTGTCACCTAACTGAAGTTTATGCCATCTGATGATGCCAAGTCAATAAGCGCGCCGCCGGTCGTGCGGTAGATTAGGTGCATGCGCCAACCTGCCCACCCGAGCAAGTGCTCTTGCGCGGCGAACTTCTCCTGCGCGCCAGTCACGACCGCGAACGGTCCGTGCAGAGGGTTGCCGACCGCGTCGTAGAGCCGCCCCCAGATGGTGCCACCGTTGTGCCAGTAGACGTATCGCCGCCCATCCTGCGTGATGACCATCTCAGGATATCCGCCAGCCGATGCGACCGTTCCTGCCACCTGCCACGACCTCCCTTCGTCCGGCGAGACGGCCCAGACTACCGCCGATCCAGCCGTCTCGTAGACCATCTCCAACCGGCTATCAAGAGACCGCTTGAAGACCCTGACGCATGGCCGCCTGCCCGCGATACCGCTCGCATATTGGTTCCACGTGGCGGCTGGTGCATCCTGCGCGGCCCAGAGGAAGATATTGCCGCCGACACGCTCGGCTCGCAAATGACGGTAGACACTCGATACGTCATAGGTTACCCAATCGGCCACGGTCGGGACAGCCCAGCAGAGGCGCTGTGGGAGGGGAGATACGATCGGATATGCGATCGTCCCTCCGGTGGTAAACACGGTATGGGCCCCGACACCATGCGCGGCCGGTGGGCCCGTTCGATAGCGCCCCACGCTGTCGGCTGTTCCGTAACTGTCTGCCTGCCCGAGAACCGTAACGCCCTCAACCGTCACGATCACGCCTGGGTTCGGCGTCGGAGCAGCCGAGTAGACGATGCCGTGAACGACCCCGCGGAACCAGCGGGCCGCGGCTACTGGAAACGGGGCCGTTCCGTAGGCCGTCCCTGTGAGGTCCCACGGGTCGCCGCTTCGCCCATAGGTCTCCACCATGTCCAGCATGACCTGAGACGGAACAGAGCCTGGCGGAGTGCCATGCCAGGTTCTCCACACCGTCCCATCGCGGTAGATGCCGCCGCCGGCGAGCCAGGTAGCTGGTCGGTTTCGGTTGAGGAATGCCGTTCCCCAGAGCGTCGCCGAACCGCCATCGGCATAGTCAATGGAGGAATCGAGGGTTGCCGACCAGCCTGCCCAGACGGTGCCGCCGGTGTCCCACGGCGCCGTCCCGATCTGATTCACCTCCGAGACGGCCGAACCGATCGTCACGATCGTCGGAGGGTAGACGTCGGGGACCTCCAGCGCGGTCCTGCCGTCTACCTCCGCGTAGAGTATCCGCCGGACAGTGCCGCCGCCGGAGACATATCGTGTGAACGTGAGCAAGTGCTCCGGTCCCAGGGAGACTACCGGGGCCGTCCCCGACCGCACCAGCGCGACGGTGCCGACAGATATCGTGCCCGCGGCCCCGCCGGTGAGCACGGCCGTCCCGACCAGTTGCTTGCCCCAGTACGCTCCCACGGTCCCGAGCGCGTCGTCCGCCGTCGGGAGGGGCCATCGCGTCCGCATTACGTCGTAGGTCGCCGTGCCGTTGACGGGCCCGCAGAGGTCGAAACGAATGCGGCCGTCGGGGAAGCCTGTGCCGGCATAGGTCTTGGTGCCGATCTGCATCTGGAGGGTCTGCTCATTCGGTCGGTCGGTGAACAGGTCCAGGTAGCGGTATGCGGCCGCGCTCCTCACGGGGCTGTAGGTTCGCGTCGTCGTGCCGCCGCCGACATGGTCGAATGGCCCAGTCTCGAGAACGGTTGTCCCCGCGTGGCTAAGCGTGAGACCGCCGAACCGCTTCCCGCGTTGGAGCAGTCGCCATTCACGCGGATCGCGGAGTTCGTTATCGAGCCAGCCCGCATTGACCGCTGCCCAGACCGAGCCGTGCTCGTTGAGTGACGCCGAGCCGATATTGCTCTCAGAGCCCCAGAGCCCGGATTGCAAGCCGGCGGCATATCGCTCTTGGGTCCAGGCCGTTCCGGCGGAGCCGCCCATGACGGGTATCTGAACCGCCGTGCCAGACTTGACGGCGACATCGAGGAGCATGGGATCATCAGCAATCTCAGTGTAGAGATTGCCAGCCGGTGTCGGGAAGACGGCGTCAAGCCGATAGATGCGGTCGGGCCAGCGACGGACCGAAGCGATGACATGGCCGCTGTTGCCTTTGCTCGCGGCCCACGCCCCGCTTGATGTGCTCGCGGTTCCATAGGTGTTGCCGCCGACAAGCGTTGCCTGAACGGATTGCCCGAGGACGGTGCCGTAGGTGAAGGCCGTGCCAGCCAGACCTGTGTCGTAGACTTCGGCAGTCGTCTGTCCATCGTCTGAGATTATGACGGCGTCAGCGGTTCCGAGCACCTTCGTGAGCGAGATACTGAGTGTCCCGAACGTCACGGAACAAGACGCAGTACCGCCCGGTTTGGGCCGCTCGAAGAACTTGACGCCAGCGGCTGGCGGATAATCAGCATGGGGAGTGCCACCGTATGAGACCGTAGACGATCCTTCGGTGTAGCGGAAGACCTCTTGGAGTGGAACGGAGACGGTGAACGAACCTGAGCAATCGAGCAGGAACGGGCCTGGCGTGGTCGCCGTACCGGCGTCTGTCACGGTGCCTGATGTCCCGCCCGAGGGCAGGCCCACCCCCAGCGTGACCTCCAGCCGCCGAGACCAAGGCATCTCGGTCGTGTAACTGAGCGGAGCGACAGACCCAGCGGCGGTGAAGGAGAGGAGCAGTCCAGCAGCACCATGCACTGTAACGTATCGGTCCCATCTAGGCGGCATGCCAGGAACGTAGACGCCTTGGATCGCCCCGCCGATCGTTCCGGCGAAGACGGCGACGCGCTCTCGACCGGTCAGGTAGTCGGGCACTACGGCGTGACCTCGATGACGATCTGTTGAGCGGAAGCGAGCAATCGCTCAGCACCCTTCCGGAGCGTCATCTGCTTGATAGACCTGAGTTGTTGGGCGGCTTGCAGGTCTTCGATGCGTATTCTCATTTCACCAATGTTCGACCTCCGTCCAATTGAGGCCCCATTCATGCATCGCTGATTGGACGAGATCGGTAGTCAAGATTGAAGGGTGCAGCACTCCTGGGCATGGTTCGTCTGACCAATAGACACCGACCCCGTCGTTGACTTGCAAGCGATGCGTATAGACAATGCCTTCCTCACTACGGGTATATGCCACGTATCGCTTGATTGTCGTGTTAGCAAACAACGTGTTCGAGTTGGTCATCTAGGCCAACCTCTCCCCGATATACGTGATGTCGCGCCAAGCCCTCGCCGTGTTCTCTAGGACCAAGTTCCCGCTGAACGCCTGCACGCGATAGTCCGCCGTGCCCTCCCGCGTTACTAGCCTTACCACCTGCCCCTTCCATATCGGCAGGCCGGTGTTGAGATTGAAGAGCAGACCTGACCGCCACTCGACGAGCTTGCGGACTGGCGTCAACCTCCGGTAGAGGACCTGAGCCGCCCAAGTCACCGCCTCTTGGCTGGTCAACGCCGGGTCGGCCAAGGCGTACTTCCGCCGTTCTCCAAGCCAGTTCTCCGGTCTGGCCGTCCCCGCAAGCGTCGGATCCATGCTCAAGGTGTCCGCGATGTGAGCCACAATCACGCGGCCTGTCCTTGGGTTCTGCCCCCATACGTAGATGTCGTTGGCTTCCGGCTCAAGCGAACGGTACCTGATCTCCCTCGCGACCAGGTCCGCCGTTCCACCAGCCCCACCCAACGTATCCCACACCGTCCCCATCGGCACCGTCCCGAGTTCAGCCGTTCCGAGCACCGAGAAGACCGGCCCTGCAGTCCCCGGATACCACCCCACATAGTACGTTCGGGCGTAGTCCTCCCAAAGCCGCACGATCCAATCGCTCACACGGTCGCCGACCTCCGGC
This sequence comes from uncultured Nitrospira sp., assembly GCA_964642845.1. Taxonomy (GTDB): domain Bacteria; phylum Nitrospirota; class Nitrospiria; order Nitrospirales; family Nitrospiraceae; genus Nitrospira_D. The sequence goes on along the minus strand of CAZXRB010000059.1, from coordinate 18,889 downwards.
ACCAACGCCCACTCGCCTCGGCTCGCCGCCGTAACGAGAGGGAAGGTATACGGGATCGTGCCGATGTTCTGGTACGCCGTACCGTACCCGGCCAACGAGCAGAGATGACTGAACGCCGAGCCTAGGTTCATCCCGTCGAGCGGCTCGAAGTCGGTGATCAGCGTATGCTCGAACGTCTTCCAACGGTCGCGGCATTCGAGCACGGCGACACGGGCCTGGTCATTGACGGCCTCGGTCAGATGGACCGGTTCAGTCCTGCCCGCGAACCAACCGTAAGCCGCAGTGCCTATGCGCACCTCGACCGGCCGGTTACTGAGCGTTCGGAAGAGCGGCGCGGAGCCTGATACGACATCCGGCGATTTGTAGTTGAGCGTGAGCCGAACATCCGCCGGCCCCTCACCGACCTGTAAGCTGACTGGCGGCTCGGCCAGCACATACTGCGTCGAGTTCCATGCGGTCCCGCCGGTCATCTCCGCCGAGCCAGGGAAGACGACCTTCGCTCCATAGATGAACGGTGTTGCCGTGCCGTCGCCCGTCAAGACGAGCTTCAGGCGGAACTGCCTCGCCGTCCCATCAGCCACGAACGGACCGGTACCGCTCGCGTTCGTGACCTCCGCAGTCCAGCCCGCCGAACCGAAGTTGCCGGACGACCAATAGATGGTGTATTGCGGCGTGCCGCCTGCCGGAGGAGCATAACGACAGGTCGTCAATGGGCCCCACAACGTCCCTGCGGTCGCGACACGGAGCGGCGCGCATTGCACGGTCGCCTGGCCGTACGGCACCTTCCACCAGAATTGCCCAGCCGGAACGATCGTTCCGCCCGCTGTTCCCAGCGCCTCGAACACATGCGCGAACCCGCCCCCCTCCGTGGGGGAGAGGATGAGCAGTTCGTTGACGCGGCTGGGAAGCAAGACCAGGTCAACCGTTCGTTGCGCGTTGCTCCGTCCGGTCGCTCCGCTGGCGGCGTTCTGCGGCCCGACCGGCCCAGACCAATAGGCGTTATCGGTCAACTTGCCGCGCCCGACGATCGCAGTTCCTTCGTAGACGTCTACGGAGTTGTCTGACCAAAACCGGATAGATACCCCCGCCCCTGGTGTGCCGCCCCATCCGCACTCGAACTGAGGGAAGAGACTATCGCCGGCGTTGTAGGCAAAGTAACTGACGAAGAAGCCTTGATTGATAGGCCAGGAGGCGGATGTCTTGACGACCTCGTTGACGTTCAACCCGTGCAGGTAGACATCGCCGTTGAACCGCCGGTGATGCTCGAGCCACGCCGTGCCGGTCGTCAGCGTGTAGTCTGTCTTGGCGAGACGGGCGTAAGCCCCGGCGGCGGTGGTCCCGAAGGCGGGCTCATAGCATCGCGGAAGGAGCAGGCCGGTGTACGTGACGGCGTCTACGCCGATGCCTGCAGAGGCGGGAACGTCCCAGGTCCTGCCATCGAAGGTGAACGCTTGCCGGTCCCATCGCATGCGCGGCTCGGCAGTATCCAGCCAGAAGGTGTTGACATCGGGCATCGCTCACACCAGGCCCCGCCGCCGAAGGTTAAGTATGGTGCGCTCAATCTCGCCAGGATCGCCGCCATAGATGTTGACCGTTACACCGCCCGATCTCCGGGTAGAGAACCCGGCAATCTCGACCGGTGTAACGCCGATCTGCCCTAGGTCGCCGCCGCCGAGCATCCGGCGATTGAGCGCGTCCAGCGGCTTGGTGTTCTCGGCTGTCTCGCGGGTATTCTTGGCGATCTCGGCCACGGCGGATGAGCCGCCCGGAAGCGGGTTGATTATCGCGCTCGCCCGATCGCCCAAGGCTCTCGTCAGCTCTCCGGTAGCCGTCGGCCCCCCTCCGCCGAACAGGTCAAGCAGCTGTCGATAGTTCCGCGTCATCGGCCCGAGATTGAGCACGTTGGCGAGCCCGCCGAGCGCGCCCCTGATCTCGCCGAGCCCTCCGGCGAAGACCGCGAACGCGGCAATCCCGGCGACGACCCCGGCCATCGCCGTGATCCATTGGCGGGAGAGCACGTTCACCGCCACGAGCTGCGCGACGATCCGGGCCATCGCACCGCCTAGCAGGACGACCGCTCGGATGAAGTTCGCTATGCCGCTGATGACTGAGCCGACGAACATCACGGCGAGGATCGCGGCGACAGACGCGACCAGGTTCCGGATGAGGCCGAAGTGGTCTTGGAACCATCTGCCGACGAGCGCAATGTATTGCGGTAGGGAGACGAGCCCGGCTATGACGCCCAAGACAGCGCGCTGAAGCCCGTCCGCGATCACCTTTACGTTCACCATCCGGAGGAGCTGGTTCATCAAACGTTCGATCGCTCCAGACGTGGCCAAGGTCTGAAAGACGGTCTCCAACCTCTGCAGGATCGGCATCAGGACCTGGAGAAAACCCTGCCCTATCGCGATACGGAAGCGGAGGAAGGCGTCGGAGAAGTTCTCGAATGCGTTACGGGCCCCACCGGTAACCTTCGCCATCTTCTCGAACTCAGGTATCAGCTTGGTCAAGAACTGCTCCGGCGTTACGCCCATATTAGCTAACTCTTCAGTGTCCGCGGTGCCGAACGCCGAAACCATCATTCGCCGGATGGTCGGAAGACGTTCAGCGAGCTGTCTTATCTCTTCTCCGGACACACGCGCCTTCGTTGCGATCTGCGTGAGGGCGAGGAGAACCAGCTTCATGTCTTCCTTCCCGCGCCCGACGGTTGCGAGCGCGTTGCCGAACGCCATCATCGCACGTTCAGCGCCTGGAGCCGTAAACCCCGCCGACATCAGAGACGTGACGCCCTGGATCGCCTCCAGGTATCCTAGCCCCGGCAGCTTAGCGATCTCCTCGATCCGCTTCAGCTCTTCTCGCGTCGCTTCCGCCGAGCCCATGACGGCCTGGAGCCCGCGCACCAAGCCGTCAAACTCCGTAGCCGCCCGGACACTCGAATACGCTAACCCGGTCACGGCGCCGGTCAAACCGATCAGAGCCCATTTGGAATAACCTAGCCCGACCTGAAACGACCTGTCGACGAGCCTCTTCTGAGCCGCGGCCATGCGGGACATCTGGGCGGCATACTGATCCGCCCCGGATATCCTGACCTTGGTTATCAACTCGTTGACCGTCGTCGCCATGCCTATCTCCAGCCATTAGCCATGCGAAGAGCTTGTATCTTCCTATTCGTCTCCGCGATGCTGCGTTGCGCTGATCGTTCCGTCACCACACACCAGACGAAGATAACCAGGGCTATTACGACTACGGCGAGGGAGAGCACGTCCCATAACCGATCACCATGATCACTTAGTCGTGACGTCATTCCGCTCTCTCTCCTTAGCTGCATTGAATTGCCGACCGGCATCGTTCATCGTCTTTAGGTCTGCCGCTTGTACGATAGCGTTCCGTTCATCTTCGCCCAGCGATAGTAGATATCCGGCGAAGCACTCGATTGCGGTCTCTGTTAGGGCATGCGAACCTAGCAGGTCTAGATGAAAACCGCACCAGTGATAGCCAAACTCGTCGTGCAAATAATCGGCCAGGCCTTCTCTTGCGCGGGAGTGATATGAGCGAAGCCGGGTGGCGACTCCGTATACGAACGCTGCGAACTGCACGTCTGATGAAAGTATCTTCGTAACTACCTCTCGCCAGAAGTATTCGGCATGCTGAACCAGCAGATTGCCGGGTAGGTCACTAACCTGTGAATGCTTATTGTCTTCGCTCGGCCGCATTCTCTATCTCTTCTCCCTCCAGGAGCGCGAGTGCGATCAGCCACATCGCCTCCTGTCTCTCGGTCTTGCTCCAGCGACCAGGTCCCTTGCGGAAGACGTCTCTGGCGATTACCCACTTGGCTCGCTCAAGGTTATTTCGCCGGAGTATTCCCCCGCCTGCTCGATTTCAGCCACCTCCTGTTCCGCTATGATCGCACCCGCGCGCCGATACGCCTCGGTTACCAGGCTGATGACGAGCAAGCTCTTCTTCTCGATGAGCCGCAGGGCGTCCACGATCCCGATCTCCGGCTCGACCGCCAACCTGTGCAGAAGGTAAGCGAACCTGGCCGCCATCTCGGTCTTCGGCGCGTGCTGTTTCCATTCGGCAGGCGGCCTCTTCAGCGCGGCTGAGACGAATTGTGATGCGCCCTTCTCGATCTTTGCCAGCTCATCCGCTGATCGCGGTATCCGGAGCGTTACGTCCAGCCCATCCGCAACCGCGACCGTGAACGTGTCCGGTTCCCGCTCGATCTCCTCCAACCATGCTTTCAGGTCAGCCATCTTAGGTCACCAAGACCGTTCCCTTGCTGTCGAGCGTGATGCTGTAGGTCTGGACGTTCTCCCGCTCGATCCGATGCGCGATCGAAGATATGACTGCCGTGCCGCTGTACGATCTGGCGCTCGTGGTCGCCGTGAAAGCCACGACCGGATTGGTGGTTGCGGCCGTGCCCATCAGGGCGATCGTGCCGCTCGCCTGCAGCTCCCCAGTGATCCGTAACGAAGCCCCGACGGCTTGCGGATCGGCCCACCAATCTGAGACGCCCTTCGTGTCGGTTGTCGCGGTGGTCATTTCCATCGTCGCATTGGTCAGCTCGCCCACCAGCGCGTTGCCGCCAAGCGTGAAGACCGAGACGTTCACTCCAGTTAGACGTGTCGGCATGATCTGCCCTCCTCCTACGGTTCATGCGCCCAGATACGATAGACGCCGCCGAAGTGATTGTATCGGACACCGGCATCCACCTCGTAGTATCGCACAGGTTCCAGGCGCACACAGCCCTGCACGATGAGCACGGCGACGGTTCCGCTGTAGACGGTACCTGCCGCCTGATGGAGCAGCGGATCGGCCTGCGCCATGATCGCCGCCGCGCCCGCGAATGACGGATCTTCGGTGATCGCCCGCACCAGATAATCCGCCCGGACCGCTCCGCGATGACCGGCCACTCCTGTTTCATCCCGGACATCTTGCACGTCATAGAGCACGAACGGAAGCGAAGCCCCTTGTGGAGCGAGCCCCGCGTAGATGCGCGGGCTTGCCGTGCCCCCTATCAGCGATGTGAGGGCCGTTCCGGCCGCGAGCGTCGAACGGAGCCACGCGTCAATCTCGCTCAGCTCTCTGCCCGCGCTCATCGCCATCCGCCTTGTCCGAGGATCGCCCGCTGGCAGGCCGCGAGAAACCTCGGCTCGATCTTCTTCGCGGCAGGGCGCATGAATGGGCGCGGCGCGACGCGGACCCGCCCGAACTCAAGCCCTGCCCCATACTCCGCGCCGACCGTCACCCAATATTCGTAAGTAGTCCGCTTGCGCGTCTGGATGGAGTTGACCAGCGTACCCGTATCCGTCGCCGGAGCCTCACCAGGCGCCGATGCTTGGTGCATCTTCCGAGGGTTCAACTTCGACGGGTAGACACGGCCGGTCTTCGGGCCCGTCTCGATGGAAACCTTCGCCGCCCGCTCGATGCCGAACGCCGCTTGACTGACCGCCGCTGAGAGACGCTGAAGCTGGCCCGCTCCGAGCCGCGACCAATCCACGCCGCTGAACGTAGTCTGCACGTCTATGTCAGCCATCGCTCAGCCTCACGGCGGATAACCTGATCGAGCCGTGCAGATCGTTCTTCCCATGAAACCCGACGATCTCAAACTCCGCGCCGTTCACCTCGACCCTGTCCGTTGCGCGGATGTCGGTATCCCACGGTACCACGATCGAGTAGCTGCTCACCATCTTGACCTGGCCCGTCAGTTGGTCCTCTATCGGCCTTGAGACGATGAGCACGTGGCACCTGGTCGTGCCGATCGTCTGGTAGGTGCGGATGAACCCACCCGCGCCGTCGTGCGCATCACTCGCCCGCTTGATGATAGCGCGGCCCGGCAGGTTCTCCGTAACGGTCTGTCTGATACGTCGGACATCGCGATCAGTTAACATCGGTTCTCACCATGACAGATGCGCTGGTGCTCGTCGTCGAAAGCATGCGATAGGTCGCCGCCTGCTTGAGCAGTTGCTCGTGCTTCTGCGAACGGGAGTAACTCAACCCTTCCGTCTGGAAGTCAAAGTCTTGCGCAACTTGCGCCGCCTGAACCTCCAGCGCATCCGCTGCCGCCCCGTAGACATCATACGATCGGCCGTTCAGGTAGATGGGCCGTTGGGGCCCTTGCGGAACAGGCGACCAGGCGACCGCCGTGCCTTGGAACCGGAACCTGCCCAGCCGCAGGTCCACATAGACGGCTGTGCCGACGTTCAGACCTGTCGCTGGTGAGCCATAGGCGAGAACGACCGGAAACGCGAGCGTGTTTCGCGAGCCATCGAAGAGTTCGATCGCCGGAGGGCCCTCCAGCATCTTTGGCCCCTGGAAGTCTATGTAACTCAGGCCCTCCGGATACCAGCGCGGGAGCGCCTCGAGCTCGCAATCCCGATGTTCGATCGAACGCTGGTCGAGCAACGCCTGCAGGGTCTCGTCGCTCAGGTAGGTTTCGCGGTCGTCGTCAACCAGCGTGCGCAGATGGTTGACCAGCCATATCATGCCTTCGCGTATCGCCATCTCACACCATCTTCCAGCGTACTCGGTCGTTGTGCATCAAGTCGTTGAGCATCTCGTTGCGGCCATTCCAGACACAGCGCGGACATCGTTCGAGTTCGCCATGCTGGACAATCGTATCCACCACCGCCAGATGCTCCGGCGAACCCCAAATCTCCCGAAATGGCTGACCGTGCCGGTATCCGGCTCCGAACGTGAGGTCCGTCCGGTCCTGGCATACGGCGAAATCGCCCGTCGCACGCAGGCAGATACCGGTTAGTATCGCCTTGCAGGATTGGTACGATCTCGGCGTCCAGTATCCATCGAATCCTGACGTGACCGCGTGAATCTCGACACCCCGCCCGCCATATTTCTCCCGCGCCTCGTCGCACAGTTTCAAGATATAGGGCATGAAGGCCCTGACCTGCTTATCCTTCTCACTGTCGAAATAGAACGCTGGCCGGATATGAACGAACCGCTGCCTGCCGTTGACGGGCTTGAGTATCTCGACCGCTAGTTTGACGAACGGCAGGATATCGTAGAGGTTCTCATGATCAACGACGAACCCGAGGCCGACATCGCCCGCCGCATACTGCGCGCTCTCCCGCACGCGCTCGATGATCTCGTCGAAATCTCCTCGATCGTTCGGATCGCCCGCATGGTTAGTCTTGTGATGCTGCTTCGCCGTTCCTGCGTTGAGGCTGACCCGAAGATGATCGCATTTAGATGCAACCGCAGGCGTCAGCAGTCTGCCGTTCGTAGAGAGCGCGACGGTCAACCGCAAACCCTTCGCCTGCTCCATCGCCGCCAACGTCTGCCTGTGCAGAAGCGGCTCACCACCGCCACTGAAATGGACCAACTGCGCGCCGGTTTCGCCAGCATCCGAAACAGCCCTGAACAGCACATCGTCCGGCAATTGCACCCTGATATCCTGCTCTGGAGTCCCAGCACCTCCAGCCGGTTGACGGAACATACACCAGGTGCATTTGTGATTGCACACGTTTGATGGGTAGATATGCCAATCGAGCGGGAACGGGAAGCGGTTGTTTGTCCAGGCCTTGACGTAACCACGCTCGCCCGCCGCGAACGCGAACTTCAGATCGCCGCGAAACCTGTGCAGGTTCATTGGCCAACCGCCTCTCTCGTCTCCATCATGACCTGTTCGAGCGTGCGCGATCGTGATGGAATGCGACCAGTCTCGATATGCGCCCGCACATTGTGCTCGCGCATCCAGGCGTTCAGCTCGCGCTCTCCTGCAAATCGTTTCACCTGAAACTCGGGATTCATCGCCTTGGTGAATCCGGCGGCCGCTCGCGCATCCATGTGGTGGTGGACAGTGAGCGGCACCCTCCCTACCGTCAGACCCTCCATCCAGGCTGAGTAGGTGAACGCCACGTCCTCGTAGTGTTCGCCCTCCCGCCAGACGGGAAACCGTAGTTTCGCGGTTGCGCGCGGGCTAAGCCACATACATGAGGCCGTAACGTGTGAATATGCAGTCGGCTGGAGCAGACGCGTCAAATCGCGCTCCGGCACCAGCACGGGCACATCCTCTCCATCCACCAGACAGGCCTCGAACCCAGCCGATTGCAGCATCATCTGCCCGTCAACCGTCGGAGCGAACAGGCAGAACCCCGTGATGTCGAACGGTCCCCCCTCCGGCATCCAAGTGACGAACTCGATATCGTCATCGAAGAAGTAGGCGGGCTCTCCGGCGACGCTGTCGAGCAACAGATTGGCCGCCTCCGCCCACCGCCCTTCGCTGCTTGTGATGATGTCATCAACCGGCAGGAACTCCAGCCCCAGCGGCCGTCTTCTCCCCAAGGTCACACAGAGACCCTTCATCGTTTCCGCCCTCGTCGGCGGCCGCCGATTCCCTTGCAGCCCATTCACGCACTCTCCTCTCGAACGCGGCCCTGTTCGCCGCGACACCATCATAGGCCCCTGGCGTTGAGTTCGCCGTTATCCCGCGCAGGTGGACGATCGGCCAATCGCGCCGGTGCAGCTTGAAACCGTGACAGACCGCCCGGAAGCACAGGTCGTTGTCTTCCCAGTAGTTGCCGGTGAACTCTCTGTCATCGAAGCCAGCCAGACGCTCCCAGACCGCAAGCGGCGCGCCGATACACCAGCCGCTCAGGAACGGGATAACTGCCCCGTCCACGACCTGCGCCTGCATCTCGGGCCCATACAGTCCGGCCTCGCCGCTCCTCATATCCGCCAACGCCGCGTGGAGCCACCGACCTGTTGCTCTGATGTCGTTGTTGAGCACGATCGCATAGTCCACCTTCCGTTCGGCTGAGGCCAACATAAGACCGGCATTGCACGCCTGGCCGTATGGCATGGGCGTATCCGAGCGAAGATAGGAGCCGCCGAGCCGCAGAGCCAGGGCTTCCAGCTCGGCCCGCGATTGCTCCAGGCTAGCGTTATCCACGATGATGACATGCGCGCCCCTCACCGCCCGTTCGTAGTCCGGTATCAACTCCAGATGGTCGCGCCACGGCGTTATCACCAAGACGGGAAGTCTCATGCGACCGCTCCTGCCATGAGCGCGGCGATCTTGTTCCTGCGCTCCATGCGTCTTGCGATCTCGTCTAGGGCTGGTTTCCAGTACCGTTCGGTTACCCTCTCCGCATCATACTCCAGGGCGCATTCCCGCGCAACCTTCGCCATCGCTTCGCGGTCCGTGCTCTTGGCCGCCTTCAGGAGCAGGTCGTGCAGGACCTCGGCAGACGGCACGAACATCAACGAACCCTGATAGGTCCACTCCGGCCACGCCTTGGCCTTCGGATGTTTCCATCCAGAGAAGTTAATCTCATCCATGGCGGTCCACTCCCCGGTAATGACAGGTGTTCCGCATGCCTGCGCCTCCAAGATCGGCACACCGAAACCCTCGCCGCGAGAGCAAGCGAGCAGAACGTCCATCCCGGAGTAGATAGCGCGCATGCTCTCGTCGTCATAGCCGAGCATGCCGCGGTACTCGTCGCTCCAGATGATGGAGTTCGCGATGCCCATGATCTCCGCATCGCGCCGAAGGTTGATGCCTTGCCGCTCACCCTTCTGCCCGAAGGCATGCACGTAGAGCAGGGCATCGGGAATATCTTTCAACAACGCTTTGAACGCAAGCATTGATTCCGGGAAGGCCTTCCGGCTTGGGATGCCTACGTTCGCCGCGACCATCCCGACGATGAAGCGATCCCGTGGCCAGCCCATCGCCTCACGGGCCGCCTTCTTGTCCATCGGCTTGTAGGTCTCGGTGTCTACCCCATGCGGAACGTATAACGCCTCCAGCCCGGCCTCCTCCATCTTGGCCAGCCCGAACTTGGAATAGACGATAGGCAGGAACGCCATCTTGACCTTCTCCAAGACCATCGGCGGGATCGGATCATGGTCAATCGGGAACCACGGACACCAGACCGTTTGAGGCGGATAGGTTTGCGGTTCGAGCACCCACGCGTCAATCAGCGTGATCATGACCTCCGCGCCGAAGTGCTGCGCGTGGAACCCCTGCACGTCTTGCCCGTAGGGGTGTCCACCTCGCGGATACATCGGGCCGGAACTGCCTGCGATGATCCCGCCTTCGTGCCCATAGAAGTTGAGCAATCCGACCTCGTGGCCCAGCTCACGGATACGCGGTGTGAAGAGTTTGGTCTGCACGCCGTAGCCGCTCGCCGCCCATGGAGCGTTGGACACCCACAAGATGCGCATGCCGATCATGACCTCCGATAGTGGTGAGGGGCCGGCGCCATCGCGAGCACCAGCCCCTCTATTCGCGGCGTAGAGAGAGAGAGAAGAGAGAGAGACCGCCGCGAAACCGTTACTTACCCCTTACGCCGAGCACGTGGACCGAGACCGGACCGACCGCAGTTCCTACCCCGATCACGATCCCAAGGAACCGACCGGCCTCCAGCGCATAATCGGCCGGTGTACCAGCCTGCGGCACCCCGTTGAAGACGCTCGGCAACGCGCAGATGGTCGTGGCGGCCGTGCCGCTCGTTCCCGCGTCAATCAGCGTGAGCGGTACTGTGCCGGAACGACCCTGCGACCATGCCTCCAGGATGCGGAACGCTCCACCGGCCGCTCCTGTGGGTGCCTTCCCGATTATCGCGGTCCCGAGTTGAGTGGTGTTGGCGGCAGTGCCCGCGCCCCATACGACGTAGTTCAGTTCAATCATTGTCCGCCTCCTTACGGGAGCACGCTCGTGCCGATGATCTGGACGCCGAACTTCGGTCGCCAAACGCCCGCGCCGTAGTCCATCGTCGCGTTCAGTTCCCAACCGCCGCCGCCCCGGCTCGCGTCGCGCTGCTCCTCGATGCCGAACGCCTTCCGCACGTCGAGCGCGAGCGCTTCACGCGAGAAGACGGCTCCGACCGCCGCCGTGCCTGACGTGATATCGGAGGTCTGGAACCAGAGCGTGTTGAAGAAGTTCCCGACGAACCAGCGGTTGACCACCTGATCCTGCAGAACCGGCGCGTTCGTCTGCGCGCCTGCCGGTACCACGGCGGTCCCGAGATGGAACCACTGCCCGGTGTGCAAGACACCGAAGTAGGGTTCTGGCGCGCTCTGCATCTTCAGCATCGTAACGGCTCGGAACAGGGTCGGCCAGAGAGCCGTGCCGCCTGCTACGCCGGCGGTGCCGCCGGTCAGACTGCTAAACGCCGAGAGCAAGTTCAGGTTGACGTGCTTAGCCGCGCTTTCGCCGAGTTCCCTGGACGCCTGCGCCATCTCGTCCCAAGGGGCCGAGCGGAGCCGACGGTCGGTGATGAAGAACTGCGCTCCATAGAAGAACGGCGTGAGCGTGTTCTGAACACTAGGTGTGAAGACCTGGCTTGCCAGATCGTCCGCGTCGGTGATCTGATTGAAGGCGGCTGTATTGTACTCGCTCCGCGACCTCGCGGCCGTGCCGGAGTTATCGCCGAAGCCCGTGACCAACGGAGCCATGTAGTTGTTGTCGCGAGCGACGAGATACGCGGCCTCGTTGATCTGCTGGACATAAGAGCTAATGTTCGCTACGACATTGTCGCCGACAGGCATCTGCTTCCTTTATCCCCTTCCGCGCTTCAGCCAGGCCGGATCGAACGGCGATGCGCCCGGGGCCTTGATCCGGTCAATGATCGGATTGTGCTCGCCCGCCTCGTCGCCAGACCGTTGCGGGTTTGTGGCCCCTGCGGTTCCGCCAACGAGATAGGGCTTGGCTTTGAGCAGGGCTTTCAGAGCGTCTTCGACACCGGACACCTGGCCCGTCTCGTCGCTTACGCTCAACGTCGAGAGATCGAGCAGCTTGTAGGCGGCGTCGGGGTCACGAACACCCATCCGCTGAGCGGTGGTCATGACCTCGGCTCGGATAGCCGTCTCGCGCAGTTTCGCTTGGAGTTCCTGCGCGGCCTTCTCGGCCTGTTCCGCCCGCTTGGCAAGCTTCTCCTGCTCGGTCAGCTTCTCCTGCTCGTATCGCCCCAGCTTCTCCTGGACTTCCCGGAGTTCCGTTCGATACTTCGCCGCCTGCTTCCGCGCTTCGTCGAGTTCGGCCTTCAGGGCAGGGTCAACCCGGACCTCTTCCCGCTCCGCCCGCTGTGCCTCTTGGCTGTCGGCGGAGATTTTGCCCGCCTGGGGCGACGACATCTCGGGCACCTGGCCCGCGCTAGTCGTCTGCTCGTCTGTCATCTGATCTGCCCTCCGTCATGCAGTCTATCCGCTCATTCGAATATTGTCAACGTTTGCGCTTGCGCGACGCCATGACGCTCGTCAATGACCTCTCGTAATAGACAACTCCCCAATCCTCGGAGACGCGCCTGCCGATGAGATCGTCTAGTTTCATCGTGCCGCTCAGATACGCCTCGGCCTTGCCCGGGCCCATGATCTCATCGAGTTCCTCCCGCGGCAGGCTGTCGAGCCATTCGGAGGCGGATGGCACTGGCGTCGGGGCCGCCTCGCGTTCGAGCCCTAGTTCCTCCGGCGGCTTGAGCACAGGAACGAACACACATCGGCAGTTCGGGTGCGAAGACGGTGCGGGCTCGTCAACTCGGAACAGTTTGCCGTGAAGGGCCAGACAGAGTGCGCATGTTCGCGTCGAGAACGATGCGACCCACTGCATCCGCTGGACGATATCGGAGTTCTGCGCGTAGACCTGTCTCGTAGCCTCGCGATAGGCTCTCAATGTCTCGGTTCGCGCGATGGTGAGTGCTCTAGTCAGCTCGACGCCGAGAGTTCGCCTCAGCTGCCTGGCGACCCTCACTGGCGAGACCCCTCGTGCTACCCCAGCGGCCAGCTGTTCCGCCGCGGTTCGCGCCGCTTCCCGTCCAGCCTCCAGCAGAATATCGTGAACTGGCGAACCCTCGGCCGTGAATCCAGCGACAGCCTCTACGGCCTCGACCGAAAGCGCATTGAACTCGACGCGGATGCCGGGTGCCGGAAGCGCGGAGGCAAGCATGTCCAGGGCGTCGGCCGTGCCTGCCGAGAATGCCTCAGTCTGTTGAGCGGTTACAATCGCCGTCGTCTCATTCGATAGCCGTTCGATCTCCGCGGCTATCTGTGTTTCGAGTGCCTGCAGCCGCTCCTGTCTGCGTTTGACATCGAGATAGTCGGGGCTCTCCTGCTCCAGTCTGGCGAGCAGTCGGAGTGTTTGCGCGGCCTGTGCGGCGATGCGTTTCTGTGCGGCCGCATACATCTCGATCAGTCGCTTCGATGCTTCGCGATCCCTGGCGAGCAGGGCGGCTTTGTGGCGCTCGGCTATTTCGTAGAGCCTGGCCATGCGGCACCGTCACGCCCTCGTTCGAACGCTTGGAGCAGCCTCTGCCCGATGGTCTCCTCCTCTGCCCGCTGCTCCATCAGCCGTTCGTTTTCTTGCTCAACGTCATAACCGAGTTCCTCGATGAGCGTGGTTTTCGAGACGCCGAGTTCCGCTTTCTGGAGCATGACCTCCATCTGTTCGCGCTCGTCTACCGGCACAGGCGATGGCCATTCGATGGAAATGGGCCCGTCGTACGTGATCCCCTCCATCTCGAGGGCATGTCTGAAGAGGTCCTGGAGCAGGTGGCCATAGAGACTTCGCTTGGTCTCGGTTTTCTGGAGGAGAGGAGAGTAGAGGATTTTGAGCGCTACGCCTGAGAGCGCTCCGAGGTTTTCTGTTCTGCCTGTCGCGATTGAGGGCGTACGCGTAACAGCATGAATTGCCTCCATGAGGCGCATGTAATGTTCGGTAATTCCCTCGAGCTGCGATTTCATCTCCAGGTAGGCGAGGTCTCCATCAGCTGGGATGTGGATCGTATCGCCAGCCGAGGCTGTGAGTTTCTCAGCATTGAAGCCCTTCGCGACGACTCGCGGGTGTGCGAACATGCGCGTGATGCGCTGCGCATATGAGCGGTTGGCATTGAGTGCCTGATTGAGATTGACGACGTCATCATCGAGGTCAGGCTGCCCCCACTGGACGTTAGGCATCGGGAGGTTCTGGCAGGTATGAATCTGGCTCCAGGGATACGGGTGGATGACGTCTGAAATCAGCTCCCATTTCGGGCTGAACACGGGCATGCCGAGGAAGGTCGAGGTTCTGCCGTCGGAGTATTGGATGTAGTCTCGGATTTGCCAGGCCGTGCGCTGGTCGTTTCGTTCGTGGATTTGCCGTCGGACGAACGGTTTGCCATTCCTGGCGTCAACTCCCTTCCATTCGATGAGGAAGGCGAACACATCCGTGTAGTCGTCGCGCTCGGCCAGCATGGTAACCGCCGCACTATCGAGGACAACGACTCGCGGGAACGTGGAGCCCGGCTCGAGCCTCACGAACACCTGACCGGCTACAGCACCGTTCGTTGCTGCCGAGTGCATTACGGCATCGAAGTGGTTGTGGGCGAGAAACTGTGATAGCCAGTCGTCTGCGTCCTGGTCGTCGAGCGTAACGGTGGTGTTCGGCCTCCAGAGGGCGGATACGGTCGTCTCGACGATGACGGAGGCGATGTTGATGCGAACGTTGTCTCGTGCTTCTGGGTCCGAGGCGATGGGCTTCAGTGGCGGGTCCAGATCGCCTTGATAGGCCAGCCAGGCTTTGGCGATGCGCCGTTTGCGAGCGACTTCGGCGCGCAGATACTCCTCGATGACCGTTTCGCTAACCATAGGCGTTACCAGATCGGCGGGCCGAACTCCACCTCATGGATTTCACCGACCATTTCGACTGCTCCACTCACGGCGTCCACCTGATCGTCGTGCGCTCCGACTGGATACGACACGCACTCGTCAATGAATCGGTTCACCCACTCTCCGCTGACCAAAGCGACCTTGCCCGCTTCGGCGCGTGCGGCCCACGGCAGTGCTCGCGACGTTTTGTCCTTGTCAACGGTGATTGGCTTCACCGCATGGCGCACTAAGCTGGGTTCGCGGAATATGTCCTGAACCGCGGCTAACTGAAACCCTGTCGATTCGATGCCGATCGTCACGTCTCGTTCGCTGAGCGCGGTTTGGATGATGATTCGTCTGGCATCTGGCCATTCCCACCTGCCGCGAATGATATCCGCGATGTAGAGTACACCATCGGGCCCGATTGCGCAACGTGCCGATGCCGTGTAATCTCCGGTTGTGCGTGTGGAGGCTGCCAAATCCCAGTAGCGGGCCCATTTGAGACCATCTGGTGCAGCGTCCACCACGCGAAACCACTCGCGTTTGAATAGCGCTCCGTCGGTCGGTCTCGGCCTACCCTGATAGAGCGATTCCCATTCCCGCTGACCAACGTTCGCGCGAATCCTCTCGAGTTCCTCCACGGAGAATCGCTCGGGCCAGAGCGGCTGTTCGTTCTCGTCTAGGGCTGGCATATGGAGGACTGTCCAACGATCCGCGGCGGGGTCGAGTTCCATTTGCCTGAGGATTCTCCCCGCGAGGTCGTCTTCGTGCCAGCGCGTCATGATGAGCGCGATCCAGCCTCCAGGCTCAAGCCGTGTGTAGACAACCGACCGATACCATTGCCAGACGGAGTCACGATAGGTTTCGCTCTCGGCCTCCGCTCTCGACTTGACGGGGTCATCGATGACTATGCCGTGCGCGCCGTAGCCCGTGAGGCCTCCCCCCACTCCGACTGCTCTGATGCCGCCTTTTCTGCCCGAGATAGCCCAACTGTCTACGGCCTTCGAATCTTCCGCCAACACGATCCCAGGGAAGACGAACTGAAACTCTCTCGATGCGACGATGTTTCTGACTTCCCTTGAGAAGCGCGTGGCGAGATCGGCCGCGTAGGAGGCGATGACGTACTGGTGATCGGGATTTCTCCCGATGAGCCACGCCGGGAATCTGACGGAGCAGAGTTCCGACTTGCCATGCCTCGGCGGCATTGTGACGAGCAGGCGCCGGACCCTTCCTTGATCCAGCGCCCCCAGATACGCCGCCAGCTTGGCCAGGTGTTCGGCTGGTTTATATGCTTTCCACGTCGCCTGACTGAACGCCATCAGGCTGGCCCTCGCTATCAGCGCCGATGAGACGCCTGAACCTGATTTCGTCTGCCGCTGCGAGGATTTGCTCTTCCGTGGCTGGCATGTGGACATGCTGGAGACTTCCGACATGCTGGATATTGTCTCCCCAATCCGCTGGCCTGCGGCGTTTCAACCAACTCTCGGCCGCTCGCCAGTCGAAATCCTTGCGTGTGATCGTCTTCGTGCTGGTCTCCCCGGATGTCGTTACGATGGTGATGGTCTCGGTGATCTCATGGGGAGTGGACGCTTTCGCCAAGGCCGCCGTGAAGTGGGCTTCTGCATCCGCCTCCGCGCGCGCGCATTTCTCGGCGAAATCTGGATATACCTCTCTCCACCTCGACAACGTCGTCCCATCGATTCCTGCTTTCGCTGCGGATGCTGTGATAGTCATTCCTGATCGCAGGCATTCGAGCACGATTTGTTCTCGCAGGGGTGTTCTTTTCGATGGTCTACCTCTAGGCATCGTGTCTTTCTCCGTCTTGAAACGACCTACCGATTCTCTGGAGCACGTCTGTCAGGCCTACGGTTCGTTTCTCGGAACATATCGCCTGTTGTTCCTGTTCTCGCCTATGTTCTGGGAGGATTCGCTGCACATCATCTGATGCGTAGATATCTGGCAGGTGTCTTTTGACGATGTCTGCGGATATTCTACCAGCCTCCACGGCGTTGGCTATCGCCTGGGCTCTCGATGCCGGATCGGTTCCGATCGAGATTGACCAGCGCGGCGACCGTTTCTGAACGATCATGTTATTCACTGATTTGCGATAGGTCTCGATGAATGTCATGCGCGCGGCGATCTGATCACCCGATTCGATCAGTGGGGCGGCTGCCGCGAAGGCTTCGCGCATCTCGTCTGTCCAGACGATCGTTTCTGCCTCCGATTTCGGCATCATGGCCCAGGCGGCCTCTGGGCCTGGGATATCCATTCTGATATCGTGATAGATCGTGTTCAGTTCGGCAGCAGAGGGGCGAAATCTGCACTGATAGACGATCGAGCGAACGAGCTGTTGGGCGAGGGTATCCTCTATCGGCCCGAGCACCATCGCGTACATCATCTCGGTTTCCTCTCGCCACTCGGGGCCTTGCATCGCGCGCAAGACGCCCATAACGATCGCCTGGTTCTGGCTATTCACTGGCGAGTCCCCGCTCGACCAGGCTCCTAGCCAGTTCCTGAACGCGCTGTGAGAACGTGAGTTTCACGATAGGCTCATCCTCCCAGCGGCCCTGGTTGAGCCATGTCGTCGGATGCGGGATGAAGCGCCCGCGCTCTTGCTGCCATTGATCGCTCTCTTTCTGCCATTCCAGGGCAAGCATCATGCGTTCGATCGTCTGGCGATCTGGATTGAGCCTCTGCCAAGCCTTCCTTGCGGCGAGTTTGCCGACCTTCCTGGGATAGAGCGTCCAGAACCGCTCGAACGCATCGTCGCGGTCCTTGGCGTTCGTGTTCGCGACGCAAATCGCGCGCTCGCCCCCCAGACCCCCCCAGCGGGGGGGCGAAGGGGGGGGACTGTTCGTTGGGTCTGGTTCATTCCGCATCGGAGGGGAAGATGGGGGGATAATAGGGGGGTAGGATGGGGGAGTTAGAGAAGGGGGTGCGGGGGAAGGGACCGAGGGGGAAGAAAGGGGGGAAAGAAGGGGGGAAGAAGGGGAGGTGACGGTAGGTGGTGCAATGGGTTGCACCAGGGGGGTGCAATCGTTTGCACCAGGTGGTGCAATTTCAGACATGCCGCTGTTGTTGTTGTTGTCGTTCGCGGCCGATGATTGCCGTTCGCGCTCACTCGGATCATGAACGTGATAGATCGAAGGCGCATCGATGACTTCAGTTACCCTCAGGTAGCCAGCCTCTTCCAGTTTGCGCAGCTCGTACTGAACGGTGCGAACGCTGCAGCCGATGTCGGAAGCCAAACGCTTGACGGTCGGGAAACATTCGCCCTGCTGGTTAGCGTAACGCAGCAGGGCGCAGTAGAGGCAGAACGCCGTGCGGCCGATCTCCGTGATTATCGAGAGAGCCGCGTTTTCGACCATGAAGAACTTCGCTGGTCGTCGAACCTCGATGCGGTCTATTTCCATCATCGCTACTCCAGGTTGCCGATAATTCGTGTAACGACTTGTAGGAAGCGGTTCTGAACAGCATCCTTCTGTTCGATATGTTTATTCAGAGCCTTCTCCGCGCGATCGAGCATTTTGCCGAATTCTAGACCGGCTCTAGAAGGGTCGGCGTGTACATATCGAGCGCGGATAGTCAAGACACGGCGCGTGAAATCATATGATACTGCACTCCCGGCAGATTGACGGATCTGGTCTACTTCAGTCTCCGAGAGGTGATACGGCGCGATGGTGAAGACCGCGTTAGCGCATATCTCGTCGCCGATAGATTGCACAGTAACCTTCGGCCTAAGCATCTGCTTGTCCTCTCCGGAAGCCGACGCTGGAAGCGAGCTTGTCTAGCGTCATGACGATGTGGCGGTTCGTGGTGATCATCTCCACGTAATAATCATCATCCAGCGGGCCGACGAGATAGGTGATCTGCTCATCATCGCCCGTGTCCGTGACGTATACGAGCACACCGGCACTCACAGCATCGGCGAGCAGGCTGACAAGCAGATCGCGATAGATGTCTACGACGGTCTGAGTCATCGTTCATGCCCTCCATGTCGTCGTAGGCGCGCAGCCGAGATTGATCACCCGGTAGACCGGCTTCTGCGGCGGCCGCATGCGATTGATGACGGCCATGGTCGCCACGACGAACGACAACCAGATAGCCAACGCGAGCAGATAGACGACGATCACAATCAGGATAGTCCGCACGTTCCTCTCCTCTCTTAGGGTTCCTCCATGCCTTGCCGCGCCATGCCGCGCCCAGCCCCGCCCCGCCTCGCCGCGCCACGCCGTTGGACAATCAGCGTATCCTCACGTGATGCCCGCGTTCAGCCAGCGCGCACCCCTCCACTACTTCCCCGCGCTCCAAC
>CAZXRB010000058.1:0-23113 GCA_964642845.1 uncultured Nitrospira sp. | reverse complement strand
GCTCGCTATACAACAGTTGCTTTGCCATGTGGTTCCTCCGTTAATTCAATCGTCGTCGTGGTTGTCGATTAGCTGGCGAAGATGCCGAGGATGTCTTCTTCCTTGAGGATCAAGCACTCTTCGTCTTCGATGCGGAGCTTGCTGCCGGAATACTTGTCGAACAGGACCTGGTCGCCGACCTTCACGTTTTCGACCTTCTTGCCGATCGCCTGCACCACGCCCCGCTGCGGCTTTTCCTTGGCCGAATCCGGCACATAAATCCCGCCGGCGGTGCGCTCCATCTCTTCGGTGTAGGTGACGAATACCCGGTCGCCCAGCGGCTGAAAGCCCTTGGCGACGTTCTTCTTTTCCTTGGTGGCTGTGCTCATAACAGACCCTCCTCCTGCTGGTTAGTTCACGTAGTGAATGGCGGGGTTCGCACTCGATGGCGGCCGGTACCCCAGACTGAGCGGAAGCCCTCTCCTGAAACTCGGGGGTAGAGATAAACTCGGCTTGTTTCAAGTCAAGGGATGGGAGGGAAAAAACTTTTGGCTGCATTGGCCAGGTTGTAAGCCGTTGAAAAGGCGGGGTCCTACGCGCCGAGGCGGTCGAAATCCTTGACCTCCTTCTTCATGAACTCACGCAAGCGCTTGATCAGGCGGGCTTCCAGCTGGCGGGTCCGTTCTTTCGTGATGCCGTATTTGGCCCCCAAATCGTCCAGTGTGAGAGGCGTTTCGGACAGCAGGCGATTGCGGAGGATGTCCTCTTCGCGCTCATCGAGGGTCTTGGCGAACTCGGCCAATTTTTTCCGGAACAGGAGGCGCAACTCATGATCCGCGATCACCTCGTCCGCGGCGGCCTGCTGCGCGGGCAGAATGTCGAGGAGCGTGCCGTCTTGCTCTTCGCCGATGGGCTGATCCAGCGACAACTCCCAGTTGCCGAGCCGCTGGTCCATCTCAATCACGTCCCGCTCCCGTACATGGAGCCGGTCGGCCAGGAGTTTGGTGTCGGGGGCAAACCCTTCGCGCTCGAGCTTCGATTTTTCCTTTTTGAGGTTGTAAAAAAGCTTCCGCTGGTCCTGCGTCGTTCCGATCTTCACCAAGCGGAAATTGTTCAGCAAGTAGCGGAGAATATAGGCGCGCGACCACCAGGCGGCATAGGCGTAGAACCGGACGTTCTTGGTCGGATCGAATTTCTTGATCGCCTGCATGAGCCCGACGTTGCCTTCCTGGATCAGATCCATGTGGTCCGCGCCGGTATGCAGATACTCGCTGGCAATGGCGACGGACACGCGCAGGTTGGCGAGAATGAGCTTGACCGCGGCTTCCCGGCTTCCGTGCTTGCGGTATTCCTCGAAGAGCATCAGCTCTTCTTCCTTGGTGAGGTAAGGATAGCGGCGGACCTCGGCGAGGTATTGCTGCAGACCGGTCGCTGGGACGACGGCGGTCGTGTCGGGTTTTGCGCCGTCGGTCTTCACATCGATGACGGGCGCGCTCGGGGCCGTTTCGATGGTGAGATCCTCCTCCGGTTGCTCGAGAATCTCCGGTTCCACCGCCGTCTCGTTCTGTTCGGCTTGCTGGTCCGGTTGGCGTTTGCGTTTGGCCATCGGGTGACTATAGCAGAACCACCTCGAATGCAAAAAGATTGGCGGGGCGAAATTTGCCACACCCGGCCGGTTGCGCCGGTGCACCAGGTCCCCTATGATGCTTGATCCGTTCGTCGAATTGATGGCTGATAGCCCAAGCATCCTTGCCCCATACAAGATGATGGACCAGATAGACCGCCCATGACCCTTCTCACAGTGCTACGCAGCGGTCATTGGCCGTCCTTGCTCGGAGCCTGGCTGCATTTGACCGTCAGCTTCATGGTGTGGCTGCTCGTCGGCGCGCTCAGTCTTCCGCTCGCGGCCGATCTGGGATTGGGCGACCAAGAACTCGCGTGGCTGATTGCGATGCCGCTCTTGGGCGGGGCGATGCTGCGCGTCGTCGCCGGATGGAGCGCCGATTGGATCGGGGCGCGGCGGACCGCGCTGGGCTTGCTGGTTGCTGAGCTCGCCGTGTTGCTGTGGGGATGGCTCGGAGTGGCGAGCTATGGCGAGGCCCTCGTTTGGGCCGCTTGTCTCGGCATGGCTGGCGCCAGTTTCGCTGTCGCGCTTCCCCTGGCAGGGCGTGCCTACCCCCCTGCCGCCCAGGGGTTAGTATTGGGCGTGGCCGCGTCCGGCAATGTTGGGACGGTCTTCGTGCTGTTCTTGGCCCCGCGCTGGGCGGCCGTGTTGACATGGCACCAGATCAGCGCCGTGATGGCGGCGTTCGTCGCGCTCACGTTGCTCGCGGTCGTCACGTTCGTCCCGCGTGAGGCCGGAGAGATCGCGGTGCATTCGGCCGAATGGTGGCACAGTGCCGCCCGCCTGATCCGCCGGCGCGCCGCGTACTGGCTGTCGTTCCTGTACGGTGTGACCTTCGGCGGCTTTGTGGGGCTCTGCAGTCTGCTGCCCTTGCTGCTGCACGACGTGTATCATCTGGATGCCGTGGCGGCCGGTTCGCTCGCCGCGCTGTGCGGGCTTGTCGGCAGCCTCGTTCGTCCCGTGGGTGGCTACGTGGCCGACCGGCAAGGGGGGCTGCGCACGTTACAGTATGTGCTGCCGATCATGAGCGGCGCCGTGGTTGCCGTCACCAGCCCTTCGCTGCCGGCGGGCGTCGCCCTGTTGATCGTCGCGATCGGCGCGATGGGGTTCGGCAACGGCGTGGTCTTTCAACTCGTCGCCGAATGGTTCCCCAAAGATGTCGGCCTGGCGTCCGGCGTGGTGGGCGCCGCCGGCGGGCTGGGCGGCTTCATCTTTCCGCTGCTCGTCGGGACGATCAAAAGCCTCACAGGGAGTTTCGATCCGGGGCTCTGGCTTTTTGCCGGGCTTGGGGTCTGTGCCTGGGGTACGGTCTTGGTGGCGCTGCGATCACGGGCTGTCTCCGGGTCAGAGCCGGCTCTCTAGGCCGTTTTTCTCATTGACAGGCGGGGTCGAAACAGGGTTAGCTGGGGAGCCCCTAGGCCCTCAATTTTTAATTGAAAATTTGGAATTTGTGAATGTTCGCTATGCCGACGCCGTTCGACAGCATTGAAGACGCGATCCGAGACATCAAGAAGGGCAAATTCGTCATCCTGGTGGACGACGAAGACCGGGAAAATGAAGGGGATTTGGTCATTGCGGCGGAGAAGGTCACGCCGCAGGCCATCAACTTCATGGCCCGGCACGCCCGCGGATTGATCTGCCTCGCGCTGACTCCGGAGCGTTGCGAAGAGCTGCAGTTGCCGCAACAGGCGGTGGAGAACACGGCCACGTTCGGCACGGCCTTCACCGTCTCGATCGACGCGCGGAAGGACATCACCACGGGAATTTCCGCCGCCGACCGCGCCACGACGATTCATGTCGCGATCGATCCCAAATCCAAGCCGAGCGATCTCGCGCGCCCCGGCCACATCTTTCCGTTGAGAGCGCAGCAAGGCGGCGTGTTGAAACGCGCCGGCCAGACGGAAGGATCGGTCGACCTGGCGCGGCTGGCCGGCCTCTATCCCGCCGCGGTGATCTGCGAAATCATGAATGAGGACGGCACCATGGCGCGGGTGCCGGAGCTGACGAAATTCGCCAGAAGGCACAAGCTCAAGATGGTGACCATCAAATCGCTGATCGAATACCGCATGCGCCGCGAAACCTTCGTCAAGCGCATGGCGAGCGCCCGGCTGCCGACGATGTTCGGCGAGTTCGAAGCGGTGGCCTTCGAGAACCAGGTGGACAACGTGACGCACATCGCGTTGGTGAAAGGGCGTGTGGACAGCGGTGAACCGACTCTGGTGCGGGTCCACTCGGGTTGCCTGACCGCCGATGCCTTGGGGTCGCTGCGTTGCGATTGCCGCGAGCAGCTCCACCGGGCCATGGAGATCATTCAGAAAGACGGGCGCGGCGTCCTGCTCTATCTCAATCAGGAAGGCCGTGGCATCGGCCTGCTCAACAAGATCCGAGCCTACGGCTTGCAGGACAAGGGCAGTGATACGGTCGAGGCCAATCTCAAGCTGGGCTTCAAGGCCGACCTGCGCGACTACGGCGTCGGGGCACAGATCCTCGTCAATCTGGGGCTGCACGAGATCCGGCTCATCACGAACAACCCGCGCAAGATCGTCGGCATCGAAGGCTACGGGCTCAAAGTCGTCGAGCGGGTGCCGATCGAGATCGCGCCGCGCGATGCGAACGTGAAATATTTGCGGACGAAAAAGAGAAAGCTCGGACACATTCTCAAGAAAGTCTAAGTGGCCCGAGGCCAGGGGCTAGAGGCTATGGGAGAACTATTGTGGGGTGGCTCAGAGGAGGCGCTCGCCCCTGGCCCCTTGCCTCTCGGCAAACGATTCTATGAAACTTCGCAAGGGGCATCATGATGCGACGGGGATGCGGTTCGGCGTGGTCGTGGCGAAGTTCAATAAGTTCGTCACCAGCAAGCTGCTCTCGTCTTGTCTCGAGGGCTTGACGAAGCACGGGGTGAAGGGGCCGGATATCGAAGTGGTCCGGGTCCCCGGCGCGTTCGAGATTCCACTCGTGGCCCGCGCGCTGGCCAAGTCGGGGCGGTTCGATGCCGTGATTTGCCTGGGCGCGGTGATTCGCGGCGACACGCCGCATTTCGACTACATCAGCGCGGAGGCCAGCCGCGGCATCGGCCAGGCGGCGTTGGACAGCGACGTGCCGATCATCTTCGGCGTGCTCACGACGGACACCGTCGCGCAGGCCATCGAACGGGCGGAGCCGAGTAAATTCAACCGCGGCGGGGAGGCGGCCAAGTCGGCCATCGAAATGGCTTCCGTAATGACAATGCTGAAAGAGAGCGCTGACAAGTGGCCAAGCGACAGGCCGACAGTCGGAAAAGGTGAGCGACGAGCAAGGAGAAAGTGATGATTCGGTCTTGTCAACCTGCTCGCTTGTCCGCTTGTCAGCCTGTCGGATCTGCTTAGCCATGGGAACGCGTCACCAGGCTCGGGAGCGGGCCCTGCAGATCTTGTTTCAGTACGACATTCACGGCAAACCCGGCCTGTGGCTCGACGAATTCTGGAAGCAGGTGGCGGGCACGGACGAGACGAAAGCCTTCACGGAGCAAGTCGTGCAGGGCGTGTTGGATCACAAGAAAGAGCTGGATGCCCTGATCGGCAAGTACGCGACGAACTGGACCGTCGCCCGGATGCCGATTGTGGACCGCAACATCCTTCGCGCCGCCTTGTATGAGTTCTTCTGGATGGACGAGGTGCCGGCCAAAGTGACGATGGACGAATCCATCAAGCTGGCCAAGAGCTTCGGGGATGACGAGGCGTCGAAGTTTGTGAACGGGCTGCTGGATAAGGTCCTGGCGACCGAGCCGCGGTTGGCGGAGAAGCGCGCGGCCGCGCGCGTGAAGCGTATCTCGAACTGAGAATTCTTCACCGGTCTCGCGAACGACGCTTCACGAGATACGAGCGACGAGGAAACGCATGATCGACCGCTACACCCGGCCGCAGATGAGGGCCATCTGGGATCTCAAGCATAAGTATGAGATCTGGCTGGAAGTGGAGCTCCAGGTTTGCGCCGCTTTTGAGCGGGCCGGCCTCGCGCCGCGCGGCACGGCCGCCAAGATCCGCAAGAAGGCCAGGATCGACGTGGCGCGCATCGCCGAAATCGAGCAGGTGACCAAGCACGATGTCATCGCGTTCCTGGAATCGCTGATGGATACCGTCGGGCCGGAGCACCGCTTTCTGCACATGGGGCTCACGTCGTCGGACATCGTCGATACCTCGCTCGCCGTGCAGATGGCGGAGGCGTTGGATCTGATTCTGGACGGGCTGGACGGCTTCCTCGACGTGCTCAAGCGCCAGGCCCTGCGGCATAAGACGACGGTCATGGTCGGCCGCTCGCACGGCATTCATGGCGAGCCCATCTCGTTCGGATTCAAAGTGGCGATTTGGTACGAGGAAATGCGCCGGCACCGGGAGCGGCTGCGGGCGGTGCGTGAGGACATCGCCGTCGGCAAACTGTCGGGCGCGATGGGCACGTTCGCGCACCAGGGACCGGAGATCGAAGCCTATGTCTGCGCCAAGCTCGGCCTGCGGCCTGATCCCATCTCCAACCAAGTGGTCCAGCGCGACCGGCATGCGGTCTATGCGGCGGCGCTGGCGCTCCTGGCCGCCAGCATCGAAAAGATCGCGGTGGAAATTCGGCATCTTCAGCGGACCGAGGTGCTGGAGGCGGAAGAATTCTTCTCGGAAGGACAGAAGGGCTCCTCCGCGATGCCGCACAAGCGCAACCCGATCGTCTCGGAAAACCTCTGCGGCCTGGCGCGGCTGGTCCGGGCCAACAGTCTCGCGGCCATGGAAGACGTCGCGCTCTGGCACGAACGGGATATCAGTCACTCCTCCGTCGAACGGGTGATCATGCCGGACAGCACGATCCTCGTGGATTACATGCTGGCGAAAGCGACAGACCTCATCAAACACCTGGTCGTCTATCCGGCCCGCATGAAGCAGAATCTCGAACTGACAGGCGGTCTGGTCTATTCCCAGCGGTTGTTGCTCGCGTTGATCGACAAGGGCGCGCAGCGCAAGGAATCGTATGAAGCCGTCCAACGCAACGCGATGGCGTCGTGGCGCGGCGCCGGACCGTTCCAGGAGCTGGCGGGGAAAGATCCTTTTATCACGCAGCATCTCACGGCCCGCGAGATTGCCGCGTGCTTCAATCCCGAATATTATTTGCGGCATCTCGATCACATCTACCGGCGGGTCTTCACCGGGCGCGGCCGTGCCGCCCGTCCCGGGAGGAGAGGAGCGACGCGATGAAAAGATGGTATGTATGGGTGTTGGCTTGTTGCCTGGCCGGTCCATCCGCCGCGGCGTCTGCGGCGGACCGCGAGAAATTGTTGAGCGAGCCGGGCGTCTATGGCACCTTCGCCGCCTTTCGCATCGACTCCGACTGGGGCAGGCAGGACCAGGCGGCGCGCATCGCGCAGCTCACGGCGCTGAAAGGCGTGATCGAGCAGCATCGCGAGAAGCTGGCCATTGATACGTACTTGTTGCGCGGGCTTTCGGATCACGCCGACATCCTGGTGCGCGTCCACGCGGCCGAATTGAAAGACACGCAGCAGTTTCTGGTGGAGCTGCAGGGGAGCCAGTTTGGAAGGTTTCTCAACAGCGTCGCCATCCTGCATGGCCTGACGAAAAAAGCGAATTATGTGCCGGGGTTTCCAGACCAGATGAAAGCCGATCTGAAAGCGCCCAGTGAATCGGGACCCTATGCCATCGTGATTCCGATCCGGAAGGATGCCGAGTGGTGGTCGCTGTCCCAAGACAAGCGGGCGGGGATGATGCAGGAACACACGGCCGCCGCCCTGCCCTATCACAAGACGGTGAAGCGGAAGCTCTATCATGCGACCGGGTTGGACGATTTCGACTTCATCACCTACTTCGAAACCGCCAAGCTCGAGGATTTCCAGAGCTTGATTCTCTCGTTGCAGCAGGTGAAAGAGGCGCGGCACAACCGGCGGTTCGGCAACCCGATTTTGGTCGGCACGACGCGATCCGTCGATCAGTTGATCGAAACGTTGGCGCAGTAGCCGGTTGCTTGAGCAACCCGCGGCGGGGCCCGGGCCCCTGCTTGCGGCGGCCGTCGCTCACAAGCCCGTCGAAACGGAGTGTCTTTCCACATCATGCGTGAGGCGAGTATGGGCGGCATCGGCGAAATGCTCTATGAAGGCAAGGCCAAGAAGATTTTCGCCACGGCAAGGCCGGACCAGGTGGTGCAGTATTTCAAAGACGACGCCACGGCGTTCAACGCGCAAAAGCGCGGCACCATCCTCGACAAAGGAGTGATCAACAACAAGATCTCGGAGCGGCTCTTCAAGTTGCTGGAGCAGGAGGGCATTCCCACCCACTTCATCGAGCGGCTGAGCGACCGGGAAATGCTGACGAAAAAGGTCACGATCGTGCCCGTCGAGGTGGTGGTGCGGAACGTGGTGGCCGGCAGCTTGGCCAAACGGCTGGGGTTGAAAGAAGGCGACGCGATCGAACCGGCGATCATCGAATTCTATTACAAGAACGACGCGTTGGGCGATCCGCTGGTCAACGACGATCACCTGCGGCTGCTGAAAGTCGCCACGCCGGCCGTGCTGCGCGAGCTCCGCGAGTTGGGTCACTCGATCAACACCATTCTCAAGCCCTTTTTCGCCGAGCGGAAGATGCTGTTGGTGGACTTCAAGCTCGAATTCGGCGTGTACCATAATAAGCTGATCCTGGCCGACGAAATCTCTCCCGACACCTGCCGGCTGTGGGACAGGTCCACCGGCGAATCCATGGATAAGGATCGGTTCAGAAAAGACATGGGGAAGATCGAAGAGGCGTATCAGGAGGTACTCAAAAGAGTCTGTGGTTAGCGGGACGGACGCGGCGATCGCTCTCGTGCTCGCGGAGCCCCCACGATAATGCCGTGGTCGCTCCATGCGCGCAATTGAGAGCGATCACCGCATCCGTCTTGACGCCTCTTTGGGCTGGGGTGGGGGAAAGGGTGAGAGGGTTTCTCCAGCATTTCATGAATTATGGCTTGGTGGCCGCAGTGTTGGTGTGGGCGGCGGTCGTCGCTTTGATGGCGTATCACCTGGATGAGTCGCCGTGGCGCTGGGTCTTCGTGGCGCTGTCGTTGGGCGGCGTGGCGACCGTGGCAGGCATCTTCCGGATCAGAAAGTATATCGATAACCTCGCAAAGGCGTCCGAGCGGAAGAATCTCTGAGAGGCAGTGAGCTTCAAAAACAGTTCTCTCGCCCCTTTCGGGGAGAGGGAAAGGGCGAGGGGGGAGGAGTGAAAGCAAAAATCCATGTGACGTTGAAGCCGGGCATCCTTGATCCGCAGGGCAAGGCGATCGAGCATGCGTTGGAGTCGTTGGGGTTCAAGACGGCGGCCAATGTGCGCGTCGGGAAGTACATGGAAGTGGAGCTGAATGAAACGGATAAGGCCAAAGCCGAGGCGGAAGTAAAACAGATGTGCGAGAAACTCCTGGCCAATACGATCGTCGAAGAATACCGGTACGAGCTCCAGTGACGAGTGACGGGTGACGAGTGACGGGTGACGAGTTCAAGAACGATATGACATTCGGATCGCTGCGTGTCACGCGTCACTCGCCACGCGTCACAGGAGTGCCGCGATGAACATCGGCGTCATTGTCTTTCCCGGCAGTAACTGCGATCACGACTGCGAGCACGTCTTCAGAGATGTGCTCGGACAGGACGTGACCATGGTGTGGCACAAGGAGACGTCCCTGGCCGGCTTGGACGGCGTGATCCTGCCGGGCGGATTCTCATACGGCGATTATCTGCGCACCGGAGCCATCGCACGCTTTTCGCCGGTGATGGGCGCCGTGAAGCAATTGGCCGCCGACGGCGGGGTGGTGCTTGGCATCTGTAATGGGTTCCAAATCCTGCTCGAGGCGGGGTTGCTCCCAGGCGCGATGCTGCGAAACAAGTCGCTGCATTTCATCTGCAAGGATGTCTACGTCAGAGTCGAGAACGCGGCGACGCCGTGTACCGGCTTGTGCCGGCCCGGCCAAATCCTCAAGATCCCCATCGCCCATGCCGACGGCAACTACTATACCGATCCCGTCACGCTGGCGGGTTTGCAGGCAAACGCGCAGGTCGTCTTCCGGTATTGCGATCGGGACGGCCAAGTCACGCCGGAATCCAATCCGAACGGCTCGCTGGGCCACATCGCCGGGATCCGCAACGCCCAAGGCAACGTGCTCGGCATGATGCCGCATCCGGAGCGCTGCGCGGAAGAGGCGTTGGGCAACGAAGACGGGCGGTTAATTCTAGCGTCGCTGGTGGAGGCGCTGAAGAAGGCGAAGGTGGGGGCGTGAGGAATGGAGCCATGCCGCTGTTCGTTTCAAGGCCTCGCGGAGCGACTCTTTCGGACTCGGCCTGGCGGAAACCTTCGGAAATTTCCTCGCGGACTCGGTCAATTTACGCCTTCCTTCCAGGCCAAGTCTCGATGGGGCCCCGCTCCTCCAGCCGATTAGGCGCACGTCGACAAACTCACTCAGATAATGTTTTGGTTGTGATTAGAGGTAATGGAGCTCGCGCAACACACATATCTTTCAAAGAACAAGCTTTAAGGACAGTCACAGGCTAGCTTTGATCGTCTGATGAAGTTATCCGGCCAAGCCATCACCAAAGACCTCATCGCGCAGCACAATCTGACGGACGATGAATATAAGAAGATCGTCGAGATTCTGGGGCGGGAGCCGAATCTGACGGAGCTCGGCATGTTCTCCGTCATGTGGTCGGAGCATTGCTCCTATAAGAGCTCGCGTGTCCATCTGAAGAAGCTGCCGACGACGGGGCCGCGCGTGGTACAGGGGCCCGGGGAGAATGCCGGCGCGGTGGACATCGGCGACGGGCTGTGCGTGGTCTTTAAGATGGAGTCGCACAACCATCCGTCGTTCATTGAGCCGTATCAAGGGGCGGCGACGGGGGTAGGCGGGATTTTGCGTGACATTTTTACCATGGGCGCGCGGCCGATCGCCCTGTTGGACTCCTTGCGCTTCGGCGGGCTCGATACGCCCAAGAACCGCCATCTCATGAAGGGCGTCGTGGCCGGTATCGCCGGTTACGGCAATTGTATGGGGGTGCCCACGGTCGGCGGCGAAGTGGTGTTCAACGACATCTATTCCCTTAATCCTCTGGTCAACGTGTTCTGTCTCGGCCTTGCGCACAAGGACAAGATCTTTCGCGGCACGGCGGCCGGCGTCGGCAACCCGGTCATCTATTTCGGGTCGAAGACCGGGCGCGACGGCATTCACGGTGCGACGATGGCCTCCGATTCCTTCGACGACCAGTCTGAGCAGAAGCGGCCCACGGTGCAGGTCGGCGATCCGTTTACAGAGAAGCTGCTCTTGGAAGCCTGCCTTGAGCTGATGGCGAACGATTTGTTGGTCGGCATCCAAGACATGGGGGCGGCCGGCCTCACGAGTTCGTCGTGCGAGATGGCGTCGCGCGCCGGGAACGGCATCGAATTGGACCTCACGAACGTCCCCCGCCGCGAACCGGGCATGACGCCCTACGAACTGATGCTCTCGGAGTCGCAGGAGCGCATGCTGATGGTGGCGAAGGCCGGCAAGGAAGAGGAGTGCGTCCGAATCTGCAAAAAGTGGGATCTCGACGTGGCGGTTATCGGCCGTGTGACCGGCGACGGCATGTTGCGCGTGAAGGACCAGGGCCAGGTCGTGGCGGAAATTCCGGCCAAGGCCTTGGCCGACGAAGGGCCCCGCTACGAGCGGCCCTATTCTCCTCCCGCCTATCAGGACATGCTCACGAATCTGAATTACGACGCGATCCCGGACGTGAAAGATGCCAATGCCGCATTGCTGGCACTGCTGGAATCGCCCACGCTTGCGAGCAAGCGCTGGGTCTACGAGCAGTACGACCACATGGTGCGGACCAACACGATCGTCCGGCCAGGATCGGACGCGGCCGTCGTCCGTATCAAGGGGACGAACAAGGCCGTGGCGATGACGGTGGATTGCAACAGCCGCTATTGCCTCCTGCATCCCTATGAAGGCGCCCGTATCGCCGTGGCGGAGGCGGCCCGCAACCTGGTGTGCTCCGGCGCGGAGCCGATCGGCTTGACCGACTGTCTGAACTTCGGCAACCCCGAGCGGCCGGACATCATGTGGCAGTTCGTGTTGGCCATCGAGGGGTTGAAGGACGCTTGTGAACACTTCACGATACCGATCGTGAGCGGCAACGTCAGCTTCTACAACGAGACGAACGGGCTCTCGATTTATCCCACCCCGATGCTGGGCATGGTGGGGTTGATCGAACAGGCCGATCGGGCGATGACGCAATGGTTCAAAGAAGAAGGCGACGACGTCATCCTGCTCGGCACTTCTCGCGAAGACCTCGGAGGGACGGAATATCTCAAGGTGCTGCATGCCCGGGAGCAGGGCTCTCCGCCGTATTTGAATATGGACGCGGAGAAAGCCGTGCAGGATTGTGTCTTGGCGCTGATCCGTGAGCGGCTCATCCACTCGGCGCACGATTGTTCGGACGGAGGGCTCGCCGTAGCCCTGGCGGAAAGCTGCGTCTCGGCACCGGACCGAATGGCGGGCGCTATGATAAGATTATCCGCCGGGCGCATACGGAACGATGCCTTGCTATTTGGCGAAAGTCAGTCGCGCGTCGTGGTGTCGGCAAGCCCGGCTCTTCGGCCACGCATTCTGGAGCAAGCCGCACAACTCGGCGTGCCGGCGGACGTGATCGGGACCGTGAGTGGAGACCGATTGGTTGTCCATGTGGGGACCGAAGGGGTGATCGACCTTCCTGTGGCCGCCCTGCATGATCGCTGGGCCTTTTCACTGGAACGAACGCTGAATCAAGAGTAGGGTAGGATTGAGCGGGCTCACATGAGGCATACACTCCCCATCGTCTCGCCGGACAAATTCCACGACGAATGCGCCGTCTTCGGCATCTACGGGCATGAAGAGGCGGCCAATCTGACCTATCTGGGCCTTTATGCGCTCCAGCATCGCGGTCAGGAAGCGTCGGGGATCGTCTCGGGGGACGGCGAGCAATTCCATGTCCAGAAGGGCATGGGGCTGGTCGCGGATATTTATGACAAGTCTGTCCTCGACAAGCTGCCGGGCCACATGGCGATCGGCCACAATCGATATTCCACCGCCGGCGGCAACGATCTCAAGAACGTCCAGCCGCTGACCGTCAATTTCGCCTTCGGGAACCTCGCGCTGGCGCATAACGGCAATCTGATCAATGCGCAGGTGCTCCGCAACGAGCTTGAGGCATACGGCGCGATTTTCCAGTCCACCTCCGACAGCGAAGTCATCATCCATCTCATCGCTCATTCGCGCGCAAATACGTTTCTGGCCCGGGTGATCGATGCGCTCAGCCAGGTGCGCGGGGCCTTCTCCGTCGTCCTGATGACCGACAACGGCTTGATCGCGGCCCGCGATCCGCATGGCCTGCGACCGCTGTGCTTGGGGCGCGTGCGGAGCAGTTGGATCGTCGCCTCGGAGACCTGTGCCTTCGACCTGCTCGACGCGGAATATGTGCGTGAGATCGAGCCGGGTGAGCTGGTGGTCATCAGCGAGCAGGGGCTCGACAGCCACCGGCCGTTCCCGAAGACTCAACCGGCGATGTGTATCTTTGAATACGTGTACTTTGCGAGGCCGGACAGCCGCATTTTCGGCGCCAACGCCGTGTACGCGACGCGCAAAGCGCTGGGACGGCAACTGGCCCAAGAGTCCTGGGTGCCGGCCGATATCGTGATCCCCGTACCGGATTCCGGTGTGCCGGCCGCGCTGGGCTACGCCGAAGGCGGCGGCATCCGATTCGAGACCGGCTTGATCCGCAATCACTATGTCGGGCGCACTTTCATCGAGCCGGAACAATCCATCCGCCATTTCGGCGTCAAGGTGAAGCTGAACGCGGTGCCGGAGGTACTGTACGGCAAGCGGGTCGTCGTGGTGGACGATTCGCTCGTGCGCGGAACGACGAGCCGCAAGATCGTCAAGATGATCCGCCAGGCCGGCGCCAAGGAAGTGCACATGCGGATCAGCTCGCCCCCGATTGTGTCGCCCTGCTTCTATGGGATCGACACGCCCACCAAGAGGGAGCTGATCGCCTCTAACCATTCCATCGAGGAAATCCGAAAGTACATCACGGCGGACTCGCTGGCCTATCTCAGTCTCGAGGGGATGCTCAAGTCCGCCCCGGGCACGCCCGATCAGTATTGCAATGCCTGCTTTACCGAGAAGTATCCCATTCCCTTTACGCGCGCGGAGGAGCTGCAGCTTGGTTTATTCGAATCGACGCACTGAACGTCTGGCCCCGGCGTCAAGCCGCGGCGCAAAGGGCTAGCGTATGCACGCGCGCCGGCCGCGGATCGGCGTCGACTATGCGGTAACGTTCACCGGCGACCGGCTGACGGGCGCCGGGACGTTGACCAATCTGACCATCGCCGGTGCGGAGATTCAGAGCGCCGTCGATTGTCCCATTGACGCGCATCTCTGCCTGCGCATCCAATCCTCCGGCGCCCGCCCGCCTATTGTCGTCACGCTGGCCGTCGTGCGGTGGAAGCGGGGCGATCGCTTCGGCGTGGAGTTCGTCCGGTTCGACGGACAGTCCAAGCAGCAGCTGCAGGACATGCTGAATCAGCACGATTCCTCTCCGCTCTCGTAGGTCGTCTTCCGCGGTTGCCCCTGTAAAAATCTGCGTGTTAGGATACGGCCAGTCTGTGATGTCACCATCAAGGAGGCCGCGATGAAATTGTCGTTGATACTCAGCGCACTGGTTTTTCCGTTCCTCGTGCTTCCCAGTCTGCTTATGATCTGGCTGGCCGCATCCCTGACGGCGCGCGGCCGTCGCTTCGCGTTCAGCCGCCGATAGGGCTGTCCTCACCGCGTGGACACTGGAGGAGACCGCCATGAAACGATTTTCCGTGGCACTGGGTGCCCTGCTGCTTCCGTTGTGGTGCGTGCCGCTGCTCTTCGCGGCCGGCTTCTTCAAAATCGGTGAAAAGGCGCCGAACTTTACCCTCACGTCCATCACCGGTGACACGGTGTCGTTGGAAGATCTGAAAGGGAAAGTGGTGGTGCTGGGGCTGTTCCATATCTGCGATCCCTGCATGATGCAGGGCACCAATCTGCAAAAAGTCTATGAGGCCACGCAGGGCAAGAACGTGGCCGTGGTCGGCGTCAACTCGGCGGGTAACTCCAAGAAAGACGTCGGAGAGTTCCTGTCGGCCTTCCCGGTGAAAGTGACCTATCCCTATCTGCTGGATCCCGGCAAAGTCACGGACAAGCTCTACGGCGGCGGGAAGTTCATCCCGAATGTCTATGTCATCGATCAGAACGGTATCATCCGTTGGCAGCGCGTGGGCAATATGGATCTGGCCGGGGCCGACGTCATCATCGCGGAAGTGGAAAAATTGCTCGTCGGCACATCAAAGATGTAATGCCGACAGGCGACGAGACGACAGGTTGGCAAGGTCGCAGGAGTTTGCTGTCAGCCTGATTCCCTGTCAGCTTGTCAGCGAGAGGGTCTCTCATGGACGAGATGGAAGCGGGCAAGCAAAAATTCCTGGAGGTCGTGAAATCGGTGGACGGCGCGGTCCAGGTGGTGATTCCGGTGACACCATCCAACAGCATGTTTCTGATTTCCCTCACGAAGGGCCCGAACCGCAAGTTCATCACCGTGCCGGAGGACGATATCATCGACTTGCCGAACGACGCCGGGATTCTCGGCAAAGTGACGAAGACGGTGAAAGATGCCGTCTCGACTCTTTGAATCAGTCCGTTCCTTAGGCCATCAGCGATTAGCCATCAGCCATCGGCTCTTCCCATGAAGCAGGTTCTTCCCGGCATCTGGCAGTGGTCGCGGTTCTCCGAGGAAAAGCAGCTGGATTTCAACGGCCTGTTCCTCATGGTCGGCGAGCACAAGATCCTCGTCGATCCTCCTCCCATGACGGCGGAGGCCAGCGTCTTCATCCGCCGCAACGGCCCGGTGGATTACATCATCGTGACCAATCGGGACCACGCCCGGGAGGCCGCGACGTACCAAGCCGAATTCCGCTGCCAGCTGCAAGTTCCTGACGCGGACGCCGCGGAGATGGACCTGCAACCGACGAAGACGTTCAAGGACGGGGAGCTGCTCCCAGGCGGGATCTGGGTCATCCATTTGAGGGGCCAGAAGTCTCCGGGAGAGTCCGCTCTTTTTCTTCAGCAAGGGCGCGGCGTGCTCATCGTCGGTGATGCGCTGATCGGGATGCCGGCCGGATCGGTGAGCATGTTGCCGCCAGAGAAATATGCGGATGTCGGCCAGGCCAAAGAAGGACTGCGGCGCCTGCTCAAATATCAGTTCGAGAGCCTGCTGGTCGGCGACGGTACCTCCATCCTGACCGGCGCGAAGCAGCCGGTCGAGCAACTCCTGCAAGCCTGATTATGCCGCTGCGCAACGGATTGTCCGAAGAGCTCAATCGCCAGGGCAACGAGCACTTCTCACGCGGGCAGTACACCGAGGCGTATACGTACTATGCCAAGGCCCTGGAGTGCGATCGTCTCACCGGCGATCAGCGGGCACTCGTGGCCACCCTCGGCAATCTCGGCAACATTTGCGCCGTGAGCGGACGCCGCGACGCCGCGCAGGCGCACTACCAGGAAGTGCTGGAGTTACAGAAAATCCTGGGCGATGAAAAAGGCATTGGGACGACATTGGCCAATTTGGGCAATCTGCGGGCGGATGCCGGGGAGTGGGACCGCGCCCGGGCCTACTACCTCGAGGCGCTCGATCTGTTGACCAAAACGCACGACGAAGCGGCCAAGGCAGTGCTCTATTCGGATCTCGGGCTGGTCGCTCGGGAGACCGGCCAGTACGAAGAGGCGATTCAGTGGTACGAGCGGTCGCTGGTCCTCATGCGGCGCCTGGGCAATGACGGCGGCGTGGCGGACGCGTGGCGCATGATCGCCCGCACGTTGCTCCTGCAGGGTCGGCACGACGACGCCATCGCCTGTTGCCAGACCAGCCAATCGGTCGCCGAACGGGCGCGCGACGAGTTGCGTGCGGGGGGCGCCCGCTACGTGCTGGCCCAGTGCTACGAAGAGACGGGGCGTGTGCGCGAGGCCGCGGATCTTCTCGAACAGGTGATCCAGATGGATCGCAAGTACCAGTTGCCCAAACTGGAAGAGAACACGCGCCGGTTGCAGCGGCTGCGCGAGCAACTCTCCGGCGTCTCCCGCCACGCGGCTTCTTGAGTATTCCGCCATGAGCGAGACTCCATCAGGGGCCTGGTCTTCTGCCCGCGCGACACTGACGAAGTCGTTCCCCGCCTTTTACGAACTGGAAGCGGGCGGACCGCTGATGCTCGATCTGGGCGATGACGGCTGGCTGCTGGAGGTGAAGCCGGACGGGCACATCGTGTGCCAGTACGGTATCGCCATGGACGACGTGATGAGCCTCATGTCCGAGGGCACGCCTGAAGATCTCGGGACCGATGAGGTGGCCAAGCAGGCGAAATATTTCATTCAGCCGGCGGTGGCGAAATTCCGCCCGCTCCTGGCGCAGTCGGGTTTCGAGGAGGCGACGGAGATGAACGAGGACTTCGTGGCCGTGACCTTTACCCGGCCGGTGGATCTGTCCCAGATGGCGAGCGTCGAAGATCTGATCCGTTGGTGCACCCGTCACATTGGAACGGCCGCATGACGCTCCGCATCGAGACCTTCGAGCGGTTTCGCGATGCGGTGTCCGGCTATCGACTGCCGCGCGTCCTGCTGGCCGCGCTCGACATGGATCTGTTCACCGCGATGGGCACGCGTTGGTGGACCATGCCCGAGCTGGCGAAAACGATGAACGTGAGCGAGCGCGGTCTCACGATCCTCTGCCGGAATCTCGCCATGGCCGGCGTGCTGATCAAGAAGGGGCACCGCTACAGAAACAGTCGGCTCGGCGCCACGGCGCTCAACGCGGCGCATCCGGCCTACCGGGGGGCCTATCTCGGGTTGATCAAGAGCCATTGGCATGACTGGGTGCGCCTGCCGGAAGCCATCCGAACCGGCCTGCCGATCGATCACGATGTGCCGGACAGCCCGGACTGGCGGCGCCAGTTCACCTGGGCGATGCATCATCGCACCCTCGAGACCGCTCCGGCCATCGCGGCGCAAGTGAATCTGCGCGGGGCCAAGACGCTGCTGGATTTGGGCGGCGGGCCGGGAACCTATGCCATGGCGTTCCTCGCCAAGAATGCCGGCCTGCGGGCGACGGTGTGCGACCGGGACGCGGCGCTCGAAGTGGCCAGAGAGATTGCCGCCACCCATCGAGCAGGCCGGCGGCTGTCGTTCCTCCCGTTGGACTTCACGAAGGACGACATTCCGGGCAGGTATGATGTGATCTGGTATTCGAACGTCCTCCACATTTATTCGCCGGCCGACAATCAGGCGGTCTTCCGCCGCGCGCGGGCCGCGTTGAATCCGGGCGGGCGCTTCCTGATCCAGGACGCCTTTCTCCATGACCGCGAGGGCCTGTTTCCGGCGGAAGCCAGTCTCTTCGCGGTCTCCATGCTGTTATTCACCGAGGGCGGCAACACGTACACGGCGGCCGAGACCACGGCCTGGCTTAAGGAGACCAGGTTCGAGCGGATCAAGCTCCTGAAGATGAAAAAGGGAAGGGAGGATTGGGAGGACGGGATCCTGGAGGCCGTGGCGCCGGCCCCACGTCGAGAAACGCCCGCCCGCCGGAGACGAGCAAGAGGACATTCACGAGGCCGCTGAGGGTGGCGTGGATGAGCGCAGCCTGCTCACCGGCCGCCTGCGTCAGGATCTGAACCGCGGTGGCGAGATCCAACGCCAGCCCCACCGTGCCGTAGATCACGCACGCGATCCCGGCCCACCGTTGGCCGGTCCACACGGCCGCACTCAGGAGCAACGGAACTCCGATCAACCAGCCGAGCATCATCGGAGAGAACCGAATGACCGACAGTGCCGCGCCGCCGAGTTCGACGGTCACCAGCGCGGCGAGGATGAGCAACAGGCCGCGTCGATCCATGGCGCGACTATAGCCCTGCGCGGCACCGGAGGCAATGCGCCTTGTTGCGGGGCTGAACGGGGTGCTAGGCTCTTGTCACCATGACTCAGCAGGGGCGCCAGAATGGTCCATGCTGCCTGTTGATTTATGACGGTGAATGCCGGCTCTGTGTCGCGGCGAAAGAACGGCTCGAACAGGCCGCGGATGGAAGGGCCTTGAGCACTGTCCAATTCGTGCCGTATCAGAGCGCGCAAGCCCAACATGTTTTGGGGGCCCGGTATCGCCCCGGCCGGCCGGCCGTCGCGTTTCTCGTGGAGCCCTCCGGCACGGTGAAGGAGGGCTTGGACGCGTTCCTCCCGTTCGCTCCAAGTTTCTTCATCGGGCGGATGCTTCTCATGCTCCTTCGTGTTCCCCTCGGCAGACCAGTCGCCGAACTGATCTATCGCGTGATCGCCAAATTCCGATACCGCCTTTTCGGCAGAGCGTCCCAGCCCTGATCGGTTCTCTTTCATTTCCGTAGAGACCCCCCTTTCGGGGGGAGTCTCCCCGTTCCTGGGGAATTTACCGGAAGCCATCGGTCGAGCAAGATGCGCCAAGGCTGGAGGCGCTATGTCACTCTTCTGGAGTCCACGACGGCTTTCCGCATCTTCTTCATCCATCGTTCCCTCGATCCGCCAGGAGACATGCAGGCGGCTGCCCACGGCAGCCTCATGGGGGGCGGCCTTCATGGTCACGGCCGGACTCATGAACGGTGTGGGACCGGCGTGGTCAGAGACGGCCGTGCTTCCGTCCGGGAAGCCGGGGATTGTCGCGGCGGGCTTCGGCTACCAATCGGATGACGACTCCACCATTACGGTCAAGATGTATGATCCGCTCAGCGGCGAAGTGCTGTCGGATGAAACGTTCGAACTGAACGTGAAGGACGAAAGCAGCAACACCGGCGGCCGGCGGCCACGCATCTTCGCAGGCGGCGTCGGGCCGGGGGCGACAGATCTCTCCAACTTCATGGTGCGGGTGTACGACGCGCAGACGGGCGCATTTCAGTGGGAAGGCCAATTAAACCTGACGCCGGCCGAGGGGGCCGATGCGGCTCAGCTGGTTTCCACCGTGACGCCGCGTCGCGTCACGGTCTCGAAGGTGCTGGTCAGTGAGCCGGCGGTCCGCCAACCCTCATTTCTGATACGAGCCTTGGATTCGGCCACCGGAGGCCTGGTGTGGGAAGACGAGTTTTCGACTGACGGGGTTCGGCCAGGCCGGATCGAGCCGGTTGTCGGTCCCAAGATAAATCATTCGGCCGGACCGGCGATCGGCCACCGCTTCGATTTTCGTGTCCGCATGCGAGACGCCGGCGGGCATGTCTTGTTGTGGGAAGATCGGTTTGCCGCCGAAGAGGACGACGAGGACGCGCCCGATCCGGTGGATGATCACGCGACCATGCTGCCGATGTGGCCCCGCCTGTGGGAGACAGATCGCCTGACTCAGCCTATCTCAATCTAAGTTCGCTTCTGCTGAAACGTGTCCAGCCAGCGGCTATGGAACTGTTCGTAGGAGACGAACAGTTTGCTCTGCAACGCGGTCGCGACCGTTTCCCGGGC
Organism: uncultured Nitrospira sp.; assembly: GCA_964642845.1. Lineage (GTDB taxonomy): Bacteria > Nitrospirota > Nitrospiria > Nitrospirales > Nitrospiraceae > Nitrospira_D. Next base: position 2,970 of record CAZXRB010000058.1, on the reverse strand, counting down.
CTTGAACGCCGTCAGAAGCTCGTCGACTCGAGACATGCCCCAGCGGTCGATCAAGAAACGGGTGGCTGAGTTGGCCTCCAGATAGGCCAGGGTGGCGACGTTCTGTGGAAAGCGCCCCCAGGACCCCTCCAGGTACTGCAGCGGGATGATCTGAATTTCTCCCCGCATCGCTTCGTCGAGATCCGGCCAGTCGGTGCCCGCCAACTGTATGGCGAGGCCTTCGTTGAGCCATGTCGGCACGAACCCGCCGCTGCCGCCCACCCGGTCGTGCAGCAGGGCATGCACGTACTCGTGGCGCAGGACGTTCGTCAGCCATTTAAGATCGGTGGTCGCGCCCTGCGTGGGGATTTGAATGCGGCCCAACACCGAGTCGAACAGGCCGTCGGCCCAGGCCGGGCTCCCGGTCGCGCCTTGAAAGGTGTCTCTCGTGTGGAGCACGACGGTGATCGGCCGGGACGGGAAGTGGCCGATCCGCTGGCCGATCTCGCGGTAGGCCTCTTCGAGGATGCCCAGCACGGCGGTCCAGGTTTCCTGATCCTCCGCTCCGTCGAACTTGACCACGAAATGGGTGCTGTTGCGGGCCGTCATGCGGGCTTCCGCCGTATCGGCACGGCGGACTTTGGCGGTGACCATCTGCAGGTAGGACTGAAGCGCCGGATCGTTCTTCATCCGTTCCGTGGCATGGTTCAAATGAGCGGCGGCTTGGTCCAGCTTGTCCTCATCGTAGAGAAGATCGGCCATGGCCAGGTGGGGAAATGGTTCATGGGGCGCCAAGGCCGCCAACTTCGTCAAGAATTCCATGGTCAGCGATCGGTCGCGCTGTTCCCAATAGGCGTGCGCCAGATTGAGTTGGATCACCGGATTCTGTTCGTCCAGCGCCGCCGCCTTTTGGTAGGCCTTGATGGAGCCCGCCGTGCCGTTGAGACGTTCCTGCTGGAGGCCGAGATTGTTCCAGAGCGTGGCCACATAGGGCTTGGCGGCGGGATGGGCCAGCACGGCGGCCGGCAGCGCGCTCAATTTGGCTTCGGCGGTTGTGAGGTTGCCTTGTTCAATTTCGTCGCGGATCGTTTCCAGCAAGGAGGTATCCGGCGTGCTGGGCACGACCGTGTGGTCCAGCGCCCGGACGGGTTTCACCTCGGCCTCCGGCGGCAGCGCGGGACGTGGCGCTTCGGCAGCCGGTTCCCGCGGAGCCAGCGATGCCGGCACGGCCACGGTGCGCACCAACGGTTTCACAAAGAGTTGGTACGAGACGAAGAGAACCAACGCGACAGCCAGCGGCACGAGGATGTGCGCGATGTTGCGGCGATACATAGGGGAGCCTCCAGGGCTGAGTGTAGCACCCTAGGCAATGGGGTCAAGCAATCGTCGGACTGCCGTGCCGGGATTCATCCCGGGCGCCGTGATTGAGCCGGGATGGGCCCTATGCTACGATCCGCGCCGATGCAGTCGCCTTCCGAGTCCGGCCACGCCACGCCGCTGCGGGAGTGGGTGGAACGCCTTGCGCGGCCGATCGAGTTTGCCAGCCGGGATAATTGCGCCCACCTCGGGGCGGTGAAGAACCTCAGTGCCTTCGTCAGCGGTCAGGTGCTGTCGGCGCTCGCGGAACACGTGTATCCCAAAACCGTCGAGGCGCGCCTGCTGTCGCTGCGCGATCTCTTCGTAGATTTTCACCCCAGCCTGCCGGCCCAGGAACAGCGCCGCCGGCTCGCCGCCGCGGCCGGCATCCTGAACGCCCTGCGCCGGGCGGACCCCGACGGGCTGGACCTGGCTCAGCCGGCCTCACTCCGTCAGCCGACCGGTGAGCCGTGGAATCTGCCCATCCGCTTCGTGAAAGGCGTCGGCCCCAAACGCAGCGGTCTCTTGCAGCGGCTTGGGATCGAGACGGTGGAGGACGCGCTTTGGACCGTGCCCTGGCGCTATGAAGACCGGTCGGTGATAACCCCGATCGCGAAGTTGGTTCCCGGCATGGTCGCTTCGGTCAGCGGGACGGTGGCGAAATGCGAGGCGAAGCGCACGAGAAACCGGCACCTCAGCGTGCTGGATATCGGTATCGAAGACGGGACCGGGCGTCTGCAGGCGGTGTTCTTCAACCAGCCCTATCTCGAAGACGTGCTGGCCGTCGGCAAACGAGTCATGATGAGTGGACGAATCATCGCGGGCCGGCAGGGGTGGATGGCGCCCAGAATGGATGTGGCGCAGTATGAAGTCCTCGGTGAAGAAGCGGAGGCTACCCTGCACGTCGGCCGCATCGTGCCGATCTACCATGAGACCAAGGGATGGACCTCTCGGCAGATGCGCGTGCTGACCAGGACGCTGCTCGACGAACATGCCGCCGCGTGGCGCGATCACTTGCCGGTGCCGATCCGCGCCCGGCAGCGGCTGATGCCGATACAGGCAGCGTTGCAGGAGGTGCATTTTCCCAAGTCTGGGACGGATCTGCAGCTCCTGGAGCGAGGCAAGACGCCGGCGCATCGGCGCTTGGCCTTCGAAGAATTATTTCTGCTGCAATTGGCGCTGGCCACGCGGCAGCGAACGGTGCAGCAGGAGTCCAAAACCGTGCGCTTCAATCCGCGCACGCCGTTGCTGGACCGGCTGGCGCGGTTGTTGCCGTTTCGCCTCACGCCGGCGCAGGACCAGGTGATCCGGGAAATTTTCCGCGACATGATTTCCCCCAAACCCATGAACCGGTTGGTGCAGGGGGATGTCGGGTCGGGTAAGACCGTGGTGGCGCTGCACGCGATCGTGATGGCCTGCGGCTCCGGATACCAGGCGGCCCTCATGGCGCCGACGGAGATTCTGGCCGAGCAGCACTTTCGCACTCTCTCCGACAAACTGCAGTCGCTTGGCCTCCAGGTGGCGTTGCTGCGCGGCAGCGATAAGGCGGCGCTCAAGAAGTCGCAGGCCGCGCAGTTGGCATCCGGAGAGATCCAGGTGGCGATCGGCACCCATGCGCTGATCCAGAAGGGCGTC
>CAZXRB010000057.1:1483-23489 GCA_964642845.1 uncultured Nitrospira sp. | reverse complement strand
CACAGGAAGGGGGCGACCGGTTTCGACGGGGATACTGAGGTCACCGTTGCATGTCGAGCTCTCGGGGACTCGTAAAACTCCGGGAAAATGCAACTGCCAATCAAGAACTGGCACTCGCAGCTTAACTAACTGCGACGTTCTTCCATCTGAGGCCCGCGGGGGTGGAAGGGCGCGATGCAGCGGGCTGGTCCAAGGCTGGTGCTCAGCGGCGGCGGACGAGAACTTCCTGGGCTAGCGGCCATTCTAAGCCAGCCGATGGGCGTGGGTGGCTGCGAAACTTAAACGATCGGCTACACATGTAGATCCGGTGCGTTGACGATCTTCGGACAGGGGTTCAACTCCCCTCGCCTCCACCATTCGACTCGCCCTGCGATGAACTCAGGGCTCGCTCATGGCAGGCCGCAGGTAGCCGCTCCGCATGGATCTGACGGAATTTCAAGAGGAACAGCTCCGGATGGATCGGGTCCGCCGGGTCGCGGACGTGACGCTCTATCTGTTGGCGAGAACGCCACTGAGCCGTTCCGACTCCCTGGGCGTCATCGAGCATGCGCGGAGGGAGATTCTGCGTCTCTGCCCCGGCAAGGAAGAAGTCTTCGACCTGGTGCTGCGGCCCCGATTCCTTCGCGCCGTGAACGAGCGCGCGTTACGGAAATGGGGGCTGAATGAGTCCGTCAACTGACAGTCGCCATCGCTTCAGACCCTGAGGCGCCGGAGTGATGCGTTGACGGCGCCCAGATCGAACGTCTCCGGATCAAAGCTGCCGCCGACCCAGGCCAGCATCGCCTCGTGCTCCCTGTGGGCGGGATTCATGATCGCTTCCAGAAATTCCTGATAGCCCCACACGCCGCCGCAATCCTCAGGCGGACATGCCCGTTCGCCCCCCAGACAGAAGGGGTAGAAGGCTCCGGGCTCCGGCTGAAGCGTCTTCTCGACGACGATGTCGTGCTCCCAGCTATCCCCGAAGTCATATTCGTACTCGAACTTCTGCTTTGCGCGTACCACATTGTTCAGGCGAGCGCGCCAGTCGCTCTGAAAATTCAGAAACCCGTCCGGGTCCGGCTGGGCGTAGTCCACCCCTCCGATGCTGAACTTGTGCAGGTGTGAATTGGTCCATCCCATCACGATCTGGAACACACGGTGCAGCTTCGCCAAGGTGATGTCGCCGGGCACTTGCACGCGTCGCCAAATCGGGGGCTTGATCTCCCGCAAGGAGACCATGAGCTGATACACCGGCGCCCCGATCTCGTCCTTCTTATCCTTGCCCTGTTTCATGCCAGCCTCATTGCAATGAGCCGTCGGCCTGCAACGACTCCTCGAACCGGTTCCTGGTTTGGGTGAGTGCTGTCAGGGTCTTCGCCAAGTGACTGCAAAGTTAGCGATTTTTCCGCTATTGTCTCGAGCAAGCCGGACCTCTACTTGGATCGCTAGCGCAGCAAACGCGTGTTGGCGGTGAGGATAGCTAGTCCGCTCCCGCGAAAGTCGGCGTCGTCTGTCGCCAGAGTGAGGGCTTGGGTCCGACACAGATAGGATAGCAAGAGATCATTGAGATCTGGCTGGATTCGTACTGGCTGAGGAGAGCGGCGGGGTCCAGTGAGGTAAAGCCAATCTCAGTGCGCCTTGCGATCCCAAGGATACGCCGACAGGAGTCCGCGATGCTCTTGGCGATTGGCTTGAAGTAGTGAGAGAGATATAAGACGGGCCGCGCGAGGAGCTTCTTCTCGGTGAGGAGGAAGGTGATAAGGAGCCGCCCGAGGCGGCCGTTGCCGTCGAGAAAGGGGTGGATGGTCTCGAACTGCGCATGGGCGAGCCTCACCTCCACGAGCGCAGGCGGCGGGTTTTCGGCGCGCAGGAACTGCTCGAGGTCGGCCAGCGCTTGGGGGACTTCGTGCGGCGGCGGCGGAATAAAGGTCGCGTCGGCGAGCGTGCAACCGCCCGGCCCGATCCAGTTCTGACTGGTGCGCAGCTCCCCCGGCGTGAGGTTAGCCCCGCGCACGCCCCGCAACGGTTCCGCGTGAATCTCCCGAATCAGACGAACGGAGACCGGTAGCTCAGCCAACCGCTTGAGGCCCGTGATTCATCGCCCGGACGTAGTTAATCACCTCGTTCACGTCCGCCGGGGTGTCCGGGTCGGCCAGCCGCGCCTCGGCCGCGAGCAGGTTCTGGAGCGAGCTTTGAGTGCCCTCGATCTGGTTGGAAAGCACCGCCTCCTTGCGCACATACATGCATGGACATGAAGAGGTCCGGGTTGGGCAAGGTGAGCACCGCGCCGTCGAGCCGGCCAAGGGCGTAGTCGGCATCGGAGAGCAGATCCCTGAGGAGCCCGCCGAGACTAACAGGCGGAACCGGTGGCAAGGGCATGGGAATGAAGGCACGGTATCCCGCCGGCTGCTGCACATATGCGGCCCGATCGGGAGGACTCATTTTCCGTTGTGTTCATCACAGCGCGGCAAGCCATCCATGTTCAACGTTGCGTTGATTATGGAGCAACTTGGGGGTCCCATTTTCGCCATGGCCTTGTAGAGGCCGAGCTGGTCGCCCAACAACACCATGTTGGCGCTCACCTCCGCGCCGATATCGCCGACTGCCTTGCCCAGAAACGCATGGAGTTTTTCCTCATCCACGGCATGGCTCCACCCCCTGTTCGATGGCGGTATTGTTAAATTCGTCAGCGCGGGAGTCAAGGGACCATAGCGGAATCTGTACGGCCGGATCCGATTGTTCGATCCTAGATGATGTTCGAGCAAGGGGATCAGCCCCTCTGCCGGATGGGACTAAGGACAATTCCCCCATTGACAGGTTTCTCCGATCGGCGTAGAGAGGAGCATCAGCGGCCCTGGTTTCCATGGCGTATGAGAGACCGGGCAGTCCGCGGCTGCTATCCAGGTCTCTCGGTGACTTACCATAGAGAGGAGGGTGGCGATGAACGACACAACTCCACCTGGTCTGTCAGGCCCGCCGTCGCAAGCGCGGGCGTCTCGTCGGTCGTGCTAGCCGGTGCTCCCCTGGCTGTGCCGTCACGGCACCAAAGGCCAACTGGATACCAGCCATCATCCTTGATGGAGGACGAAGGCTAGCCCGAGGAACACAAGCGCCTGGGATCGACGATGTCTCCCCCGACTGGAAGTTACCGGCTGCTCGCCGCGCGCGGGCCAGATGGGCCGCGACAAATCAAGAACTTCACCGGCGTCCTAAGCGCCAATCACGGGCGACCTCCCACCGATAGTGCAAGGTCGCCCGTGCCGTTTCTGCGAAGGCTGCAAAAACCGCCCGCTTCATTCCTCCTGGCCTGCCTACGTGCGACTGCCCTCCCGAACTACGCGTAGTCATCCCGTTCCCTGCGACATTGCCGGGCCGACTTCAGTGCATCGCGTGGGTAGGAGGTCGGTTCCTGTTCCGATGGTGTCACTGCCGAGCGCGTTTCCAAAACAGGTACAGCGGAATGCCGCTGAGGACCGTCGCCGCGCCGTACAGCGATTCGGTGGGTCGCTGCAGCAAGCTGTAGCACACCAAGGAGACAGCCCCTCCGACGAGGATTGCGGGCAACACTGGGTAGAAGGGTGCCTGATAGATGTCGGGGTCGGGCCCAGCCTGCGCCAGCGCGCGGAGGCGGAAAATCGTGGAGAGCGTCAGCGCCATGAAGAGCGCCAGCACGAGGCCGCTGTAGACCAACAACTGCTCGAACGTGCCGGTGACAATGAGGATGGATGCCCAGACCGTCTGAAAGAGGATCGCACGGACCGGCGCGCCGGTGCGGGGGTCACGCCGCGCCAGCCAGGGGCTGATGACCCCATCCTGGGCCATCGCCCAGTAGATGCGGGGGCCGGCCCACACCATGGCGCTGACCGCGCCTGCAATGGACAGGCATAGTAAGGCGGCGACGAATCGGCCGCTACCGGGTCCCCAGAGGGCGGCCGCGGCCTTCTCGGCCACAGGAATCACCGGTTCCTGCGCCAGCTCCGCGAGACTCAGCGCGGAAAAATACACCACATTCAACAGCAGATAGACGGCCGTCACGAAGGCCGTGCCGCCGACCATGATCCGCGGCAGGGTCCGCCGCGGCTGATCGATTTCTGCGGCGATGTAGCTCGCAACGTTCCAGCCGAGATAACAGTAGATCACGATGACCAGCGCAATGGCCGCCGCGCTTACCGAGGCGCCATCCAAACGGACGAGCGTCGTCAACTGATGCCGGTGCTCTCCGCCCACCAAGAATCCGCCGGCGATGAGGCCGGCGATGGCCAAGATTTTTGTCGTCGTAAGCGGCCGTTGCAGCCGGCCGCCGCTCTCGACGCCCTGTGCATGCACCAGCGTCACCATCCAGAGAAGGCCGAGCGACAGGCCCTTGGCTTTCCAGCCGTGGGGGTCGTCCGTGGGATAGAACCGCAGGGCGTAGGCGGAGAACGTGATGGAAGAGGCGGCCACGGCCGCTCCGAAGCCGATGGTGAAGGACGTCCATCCGCTGAGAAAGGCGATCAGCGGCCCATAGGCCTCCCGCAGGTAGACGTAATCACCTCCGGCGTGCGGAAACCGTGAACCGAGCTCGCCATAGATCATCGCGCCGCCCAGGGCAAACAGTCCCCCGATGAACCACAACAGCAAAATGAGGAGGGGATCGCCCACGTCACGCGCCATCAATCCGGTGGTGGTGAAGACGCCGCCGCCGATGATGTTGCTGACCAGCACACAGGTGGCCGTGAACCACCCGATGCGCACCGGGACCGGCCAGGTGGCGTGGGAGGACGAGGCGGCGTTCATGGCAGCGTTCGGGCGAAGATTTGGAAGTGTTGCGCCTCGACCAGATCGTATGCGTTTACGAGCCGGTAGCCGGCCGATTCCATTTCTTGGCGCACGACCTCTTTGGCCGTGCCGTGGCCCAGCGGTCCGGAAAAGAATCCATGCGGATGAAAATCCAGAATGGCCACGCGTCCGTCGGGCTTCAGATGCGCGAGCAACTGACGGAAATACTGCACCCGGTCGCGCATGTGGTGATAGGTGTCGCAACTGAACACCAGATCCACGGGCTCCGGGAGCGCGGGGTCCTCCGGCGTCGCGCGAACGACCACGACGTTCGGGAGCCTGCGCGCGTCAGTTCCTTCCTTGAGCAGGCGCAACGCCGTGTCATCGATCTCCACGGCATACACGCGTCCCCGGGGACCCACGGCGTCCGCCAAATGCCACGTGAAGTATCCGCCGCCGGCTCCGAGATCGGCGACACGCGCTCCGGGGGAGAGCTGGAGCGCCTCGACCACTTGCCGCGGCTTTTGCCAGGCATCCCGGGCGGGGTCGTTCATGTGCCGGTAAGCCATCTCGGCGCAGCCGGCGAGCGATGCGAGGATCAAGATCAGTAGAAGAGAGGCTCTACGGTACGCCGCTGGCGTCATGTATCCTCCCGCTGGGTTCTTTGAGACCTTAGTACTTGCCATAGTCCTGGCATCGTTGTCATGGCGTTGCTCCGCTCGATGGACGCTTTCTTTTTTGTCCCGGGTTGCCTACCATAACGCCAATCTATGGCACCCTCGAAAGCCAAGGCCCCGCGCGGCAGCGGGCCTCGGAAACGCCGCAAGCCGGCCGGCGCATCGACCGGTCTCGGCGCGACCGAATTGCAGGCCGCCGCGCCGCCGCGTGAGGTGGCGGAGCTGCATCAGGCGATCGAAGAGGACGGCGGGAGAGTGCTGACGGTGTACCGAGAGCCGTACGGCGGCCGCTGGCTGGTTCTGGCGGCGCTGCCGATCCACTTGGTTGAGCCGACGCCCTATCAACGCAACCTCTCCGAGACGCACGTGCGCAAGTTGGAAACGGTCATCGGCAGGATCGGCCGGTTTCTCGATCCCATTATCGCCGTGCGAAGTCCCAAGCCGGATCATGCCGCGAAGTATTGGACACCGAACGGCAACCACCGCCTCTCCGCGATGCGGACGCTCGGCGCCAAGAGCATCGTGGCCATCGTCGTGCCCGAGGCGGCCGCCGCTTATCACATCCTTGCGCTCAATACGGAGAAGGCGCACAACCTGCGTGAGAAGGCGCTCGAGGTCGTCCGCATGTACAAGGAGTTGGCGGTCCTCAATGATGCCACCGAGGAGACCTACGCGCTGGAATTCGAAGAGCCGGCCCTGATCACGCTGGGCTTCTGTTACGAAGAGCGGCCGCGGTTCAGCGGCGGCGCCTATCACCCGGTACTGAAGCGCGTCGAAGAGTTCCTCAAAGAGCCGATGCGGCGGGCCATCGACACGAGACGAGAGCGGGCCCGGACGGTGCTGGCGCTTGACGATCTGATCGTCAAACAGGTCGAGGCGTTGAAGGCCAAAGGGCTCACGAGCCCTTATCTCAAGAGCTTCGTCGTGGCCCGCGTCAACCCAATCCGTTTCCACCCCAAAGATGCGCCGCCCCTCTCGTTCGACGACGCCTTAGACCGCATGACCAAGGCCGCGGCGAAATTCAATCCCGACAAGGTCAAGCTGGACGATCTGGCACGCTCGGGCGGGGTGCCGGACGACACCGAATAGCCCGAATCCTGCTTGTTTCTCTACGCAGCGGCCCTTTAGAATATTTTTTCTTTCACTGAAGGAGGCTGGTCATGAGTCTGGCCGACAACAAATGTGTCCCCTGCCGGGGCGGCGTGCCGCCGCTTCCGCCGGACCGCGTCGAGACGCTGTTGAAAGAATTGGGTCGAGGCTGGTCGTTGAATGCCCAAGGCCATTTGGAGCGTCTGTACACGTTCAAAGACTTCGCCCAGGCGCTGGCGTTCGTCAACAGGGTCGGCGCCGTCGCGGAAGCCGAGGGGCACCATCCCGACTTCCATCTGTCTTGGGGGAAGTGCAAAGTGGAGATCTGGACCCATAAGATCAACGGGCTGACGGAGAGCGATTTCTATCTGGCGGCCAAGGCCGACCGCGAATTTGAATCGTTCCGGGCCGCCGCGGGGTAGGCGGTATGGATCTCACGTTCCACCAGAGGCCGCCGATGAGCGACCGGGCGCGCGTGGCGCTCGTCAATATGCCGTTCAGCTATTCGAAGTACCCTTCGATTCAGTTGGGCACGCTGTCGGCCCTGCTGAAATCGCAAGGGATCCCGGTGGACTGCCACCATCTGAACGTGCGCTTTGCGCACCGGATCGGCGTGCCGCTGTATGAGCTGATTTGTGAAAAACGCGCGTTGTTCGGCGAATGGCTCTTCTCCTATCTCCTCTTCCGCGACAATCCAAAGCGTGCCGAGTATCCCCGGGTCTTCAAGCCGGTGTTTGAACAGATCGCGCAGCAGAGCGGCCGGCCCATCGGCTATTTCGAGGAGATGGCCACCAGAATCGCGCCGCAGTTCTTGACCTCGGCCTTGACCAGCATCGACTGGGGCCAATACCAGGTCATCGGCTTCACCTCCACGTTTGACCAAAACGTGGCGAGCCTGACGATGGCCAAGCTGATCAAGGACCTTTACCCTTCGGTCACGATCGTCTTTGGAGGCGCCAATTACGACGGCGAGATGGGGCTGGAATACTTCAGAGCCTTTCCCTTCATCGACCATGTCGTCGTGGGAGAAGGCGAACAGACCTTCCCCGCGTTGGTCCGCCGGATCTTGAGCGGCGCCTCGGAGAGGCTCAACGGCGTGACGTATCGTCAGGGTGATCGCGTCCTCTTCACCCCGAATACGGAGTTGTTTTCCGATTTTGCCAAGACCGGCCCGCCGGACTATGACGATTACTATCACCTGTTGGCGGAGCTCGGCGAGGCGGCTCAGGGGCTCGATCGCATCTTACTCTACGAAGGTTCGCGGGGATGCTGGTGGGGGGAAAAGCATCATTGCACGTTCTGCGGCCTGAATGCGCAAAGCATGAAATTTCGCGCCAAGGCTCCGCAGCAGGTCGCCGCGGAAATGGCCTTCCTCTCGAGCCGATACGACACCGCGCGATTTCGGCTGGTCGACAACATCATCGACATGAAATATGTGGAGCAACTCTTCGGCGCCTTTGCGGCCGATCATTGCGACTTGGACGTCTTCATCGAAACGAAGAGCAATCTCCACAAGCAACAAATCCGAACGTTGGCGGCCGGCGGGGTGAAGTGCATGCAGCCGGGGTTGGAAAGTCTCAGCCTCAACCAGCTACGCGCCATGGACAAGGGCGTCACGCCCATGCAGAACATCATTTGCCTGAAGTGGAGCTACTATTACCGCGTGGCGGTCTCATGGAATGTTCTGCTCGGCTTTCCGGGTGAGACGAACGAGGATTACCGGCGCCAGATCGACCTCATCCCCGCGCTGCTGCATCTGCAGCCGCCCGAAGCCACGGGAAAATTCTGGCTCGAACGCTTCAGCCCCTACTACACCAGGCCGCACGAGTACGGCATCCGCATCACCGGTCCGGGCATGGCTTATGAGTATGTCTATGACGGGCGGCAGGTGGATCTGAAGAAGATCGCCTACGATTTCGAATATGAGCTAGAGAACTGGCCGGTCGATCCGCACTTGTACCAGGAGTTGGTGAGAACGATCGAAGGATGGCAACAGTTACATCGTACGAGCGATCGGCCGTTTCTTTACTATTCCAAGGCCATTGATTATGTCACGGTGTACGACGGGCGGGATCCAAAGGCGCCGCTCCGTTTCCGGTACGACGGCGTGGCGGCCCACGTCATCGAGATTTGCAACGAGACGGCGAAGAGCCCCGAGCAGATCCGCGCGGCGCTCGCGGCGTCGAAGCATCCGCAGTCCGTCTCAGAAGGTGAGCTGGGGGCTGCACTAGAAGAACTGACGTCCCGCCGTCTGTTATACGAGGAGCGGGGCAAGTACTTCACCCTCGCCGTTCCCGAAAACCCCTATCTGTGACGAGTGACGCTCGCATCGGCCGATGCCTGCCTGCGCCGAAGAGGACAGCCACCGACCGGAAGGGTGGCAGTCCCCCTGACGCTACATCGATAATTTCTGGACGACGTTCCGCATCTGCACGCCATGCACGAGCGAGGCGCCGCCGCGGATGGCACAGGCGACGTGAACGGCTTCCGTCATCTCCTCGATGTTCGACCCCTTTTCAAGAGAAGCCTGCGTGTACGCATCGATGCAGTAGGGACATTGCACCGTATGGGCTACAGCCAAGGCGATGAGCGCCTTTTCACGCTCCGTCAAGGCGCCTTCGGCGAACACGGCGCCGTAATAGTTCATGAATTTATCCCACAGGTCTTTGTTCCCTTTCGCCATATCGGAAAACTTGCCCAGGTCATGCGAATGGTAATAGGAATCCATGTGGTCCTCCTCTGCGAATGAGGGCTGTCTTTGAAAGAAAGAGTCGGGATGGAGGCGGTCAAGCATGACCGGGCGGGTCCGGCTCGACACTCGACAGAATTTGAGAAAAACGCGTGCCCACGATATCCGTCACTTTGGCCATGAGGTCAGTGACTTCCGTCCATTCCTCCGGCCGCAAATCCATCTTCAGCTGAGGATGAATGGCCCATTGCGCGTTCACGTGAGTGCCACTCCGGCTGACCAAGACGCGCAGGAGCTCGACGTCCCACGTGGTCGATTCGGCCGCGGTCTCTCCGCTGGGGTTATTGTTCTGGTGTCCGGAAGGCGGGGTGGCGCGTGCCATATGTGCAACTCCTCATTCAATGCCGCGAAAGCATACCGTACGCATGTGGTGATTGTATATCGAGGAGTCTGCGTAATGAAACAGCGCCGCAGGCCTCTGTCACGCCGGAGAGGGATTGCCGCGGAGGACGCCCAACATCGCCTCGTGCACCAGGCCGTTGCTCGCGACCAGCTCCTGCCCATAAATCGAAAGATCGGCCCCGTCAAAGTGGCTGACGCGCCCGCCTGCTTCACGGACGAGCACCACTCCGGCCGCCATGTCCCACGGATTCAGTTTGACTTCCCAAAAGCCGTCAAAACGGCCGGCGGCCACGTAGCAGAGGTCCAGTGCGGCCGAGCCGGTCCGTCGCACCCCTTGCGCCTTCAAGGCAAAGCGCGAGAAGTGGTCCAGATTATTGCGGCTCGTTTCTCTGATGTCGTAGGCGAAGCCGGTCACGAGCAGACTCTGATCCAGCGCGGTCGTCGACGAAACGCGGAGGCGGGCGCCGTTGAGATACGCACCGTCGCCGTCGATCGCCGTGTACAGCTCATCCCGGGTCGGATCGAACACGACTCCCAGGACGCAACGGCCTTCGCATTCCAGCCCGATGGAGACAGCGTACACCGGATAGCCGTGAGCGAAGTTCGTCGTCCCGTCCAATGGGTCGATCACCCACTGGTACGGAGACCGGCCTGAATCCACGCGCCCCCGCTCCTCCGCCAAGAAACGATGGGTCGGGAAGTCACGGCTGATGCGGTCAATGATGCATTGCTCCGCGGCATGATCCGCGTCCGTGACCAGGTTGACCGGGTTTTTGTGCTGGATCCAAAACCCGTCTCGCGCGTACTCCTGCAGTACCGCACCGGCTTGTCGGCTCGCCGACACGGCGGTGTGGAGCATTGTCTGGAGTGTCGGATCGCCAGCCTGCACGGTCGGATGGTATCATGATCGGGACTAATGCGAATTACAATCTATTGAAAAGGCTCTCTTGCTTGAAGTTGGCAGGCAAGCCTTCTCTATGCATTTCTTATAATGACTGAATACGAGCAGGTCATATGGGGTGGATGATTTTTTCTGTTTATGAAAGAAAATATTGACATGGTATACAAGCAATGCTACAAAGCAAGCATGCTTTGCGAGAGACCTACGTGGAAGAACTGACCGATATTCTCGTCGGGCTGGAACAGCGGATCAGTGCCTACAAGAGCCGCTACCAAGAGCTGGAGAAGAAGCGTCGCCGGCTCGATGACGAAATCGCGACCATTAAGAAATACCTCGAACTCGCCGAAACCCTGTACCGGGTCGAAGCCGACAAGGCCAAGCTCGCCAGCCTCTCGAATCAACTCATCACCGATGATTCCAAGGGCAATCGTCCCGGCCCCGTGATGGACGTAACCGATCAGTCCCGTGAAATCCTCTTGGGACGAAGCAAGTATGTGGGGAAAAGCGTCCCGGAAGCCGCTTATGAAATTCTCCGGGAGTCCAATCGGGCCATGCACGCCAAGGAGCTGGTACAGCGCCTGGTGGAAGGGGGCCTGCAGATCAAAGGCAAGACGCCCTTGACCTCCATCGCGACCTCATTGAAACGGGACAAGCGCTTCCGAAAAGTGGGACCCAATACATTTGAAGCGTTGGATGACATGCTGATTCAGGCCGTCTAGAGGCCGCGCAAGACCTACAGCGACGAAGGGGGGTGAGGCTCTTGGCAACGAAGAAGGCAGCGAAGAAGAAGAAGAAGTAATCCCGCCTCGACTGATTCGCCGAGGGTGAGGCCACTCACTCTCGGCGTATTTTTTGACATGACGATACCAGCCGATCAGAACACACTCCTCCGCCTAGAATCCGCAGCAGGTAAAACCGTTCTGGAAAAGACGAAGGATGAATTAGAGGGCGACGGCTGGTTGCAGCTGCGTGAACCCGGCGGCGGGGCGGCTTTCCGCCAGGGCTGCTTCCGTGTTGAGGAGCACCCACTTGTCGGGCTGCTCCAGAATCTGCTGAACCAGTCTCGTATGGAGCGCGTGCCCCGAGCGTTCGGCCACGATGTGGCCGATGAACGACATCCCGAGAAGAGACACATCGCCGATCAGATCCAAGACCTTGTGGCGAACGAATTCATTGGCAAAGCGGAGGCCCGTCTCGTTCACAAAACCCCGCTCGGACAGCACGATCGTATTGTCCAAGTTCCCGCCTTTCCCCAAGCCGCGGTTCCATAACGCCTGCACCTCGTGCAGAAATCCAAACGTGCGAGCCGCAGCGATCTGGGTCTCGAATTCCTTCACCGAACACTCATGGACATAGGTCTGGGTCTGAATGAGCGGATGATCGTAGTGAATCGTATAGGTGATGCGCGGAGTCGCCGCCGGCTCGATGCGCACCCGCTTGGATCCCTCGGACACCTCGATCGGCGCCATGATCTTGAGGTAGCGCTGCTTACGATTCTGCGAGACGATGCCCACGGACTGGATCAACCGCACGAACGGCGCGGCGCTGCCGTCCATGACCGGGATCTCTCCCGCCGTGACATCGATATAGACGTTGTCCACTTCAAGACCGGCCAAGGCGGCCAAGATGTGTTCGATCGTCTTGACCTCGAAGCCGTTGCCACTGATGGCGGTGCAGAGCTCGGTGGGCACGCGATAGTCGATGGAAGCCGGGAGGGAGACCCCTGCATGGCCGTTCCGGTTAACGAACACAATGCCGGTATTGACCGGAGCGGGCCTCAGCGTGATCGTGACAGGCTGACCGGAATGAAGTCCCACCCCTGCACAGGAGACCGGAGCTGCCAAGGTTTGCTGGTTTCGCACGTGCCCTCCCCTAATTACTCAACACGCGCTGAGTACCAGCAATTGATGTGCCACAGGAGCATATGCGTAAGTGTAGGAGAAGAAATAATTATTTTGCATTTTATCTTTAGAGCCATTGTGTTGTAAAAATCACATCTGTGGGCTTTTTAGAGTTTGGTTTCGAGGTTTCTGTCCGGGATCGAGGCAAGACTCACGGCTTGGGGTCGAGCTCGATCAAACCCTTGCGTATGGCCAGGATAGCAGCCTGGGTGCGGTCGTACACCTGGAGTTTGTGGAAGATGTTGCGCACATGGTTCTTCACGGTCTTTTCGCTGAGATCCAAGTTGTTGGCGATTTCCTTGTTCGTTTTGCCGTCCGCCACCAGGCGGAGCACCGTAATCTCCCGTTCGGTGAGGTCGTGCTCGACCCAGGCCGGCTTCTTTCCTTTTTTCTGGGCCATTAGGGAGAATTCAGCCAGAATCTTGCTTGCGACCGACGGATGGATCAGCGATTCGCCTCGATAGATGGCCCGGATGGCCGCGACGATCTGCGACGACTCCGAGTCTTTGAGCAAGTAGCCGGTGGCGCCGGCGCGAACCAGATCGAAGATATACTGTTGCTCCTCATACATCGTCAGCGCCACGATCCCGATATGGGGAAACTCGCGCTTGATCTGCCGCGTGGCCTCCACGCCGCCCATGCGCGGCATGCTCACGTCCATCAAAATCACATCAGGCAGCAGCGCGCGGGCCTTCTCGACGGCTTCCATCCCGTCTTGCGCCTCGCCGACGACGTGGATGTCTTCTTTCGTCTTGAGAATCGCCGCCAATCCCTCCCGAACGACCCGATGATCGTCGGCGATCAACACCTTAATCTTCTCCATGGCCCGCCGCCTCCTTGTTGACCAGAGGCACCTCGACGACGATCTTGGTGCCCCGCCCTTTCTTCGACGTGATGTGCCCTTCCCCGCCCACCAGCCGCGCCCGCTCCAGGATGCCCTTGATCCCGAAATGGTCCCACTTCTCCGGGTCGCGCAGCACCGCGTCCATGTCGAAGCCGACGCCATTGTCCGTGATCGTGACGCGCAGCCGCTCCAGCTCGATCTCCAACTGGATCGACACGCGGCTGGCCTTGGCGTGTTTCTGCACGTTGCTGAGCGCCTCTTGGATGATGCGAAAGAGAAAAATCTTGGTGCGGGGGAACAGAATCTGCTCGTCCCCGCTCACGGTGAAATCCGCCTTGATGTGCGCTTGCGTCTCGTAGGACTTGAGATAATTTTTCAGCGCCGGGATGAGCTCCATCTTGTCGTAATGCAGCGGGCGGAGATTGAAGATCACTTGACGGGCTTCCTGGATGGCGAGCTTGAGCTGTGCCTTGCTTTCCTTCAGGGTCGCCAGGCTGGCTTTCGGGTTTTTCCGAAGCAGCTGCTGGCATAGGTCCAATTTGAAGTTGACCCCCGCCAAGCTCTGCACCAAGCCATCGTGAATTTCACAGGCGATCCTGGTGCGTTCTTCCGTCACCGCGGCGCCGGTTTCCTTGACATAGAGCCGATAAAGGGACTGGTACTTGTTCAACGTCTTCTCGATTTCCGCCGTCGCGCGAATGCGGGCCTCAATCAGCTCCCACATGAACTTGGCGCTCGCGCCGCCGATGATGGTCACGCCCATGCGATGGAAGTCTTGCAAAAACTGCGCGACCTCGGCGCTCCCCGAGACGTCGATGATGAGATCCACCCGCTCCATCGCGAGCAGCTCTTGATAGTTCCGCGTGACGGGAATTTTGAGCCGCCTGGCGAGGCTGAGGCCGGGTGCTTTGGGATTGATTTCCGCGACGCCGACGATCTCGACCAGCGGATCATTGGCAAAGATTTCCATCAACGCCGTGCCGCCATGGCCTGCCCCGATGATGGCCACGTTCGTGGCGCCGGGGCTCGGCGCCTTCCGGCGCATGGGTGAAAGCTTGGTCATAACCTGGACCATAAGGCTTCGCCTGCTCGAGAAATCGAGGCCGAGCGCCGGGTGGAACCACGCCGGGTGCCGGCAGACACGGGAAGGAATCGGGAAAAAAGGCGCTCAGCGCTCGCGACGTTGCTGAGCCAGGGATTTCAGTTCGTCCATGAACTGATCGATGTCTTTGAATTCCCGGTACACCGAGGCGAACCGCACATAGGCGACTTGGTCCAACTGGTGCAGCTCCTTCATCACTTCTTCGCCGATGATCCGGCTTTCGATCTCGCTTTCGCCCATCTCTTGGATGCGCTTCTCGATCCGGTCGGTCACCGCCTCAATGGTCGCCGTGCTGATCGGGCGCTTCTCACACGCTTTCTTCAATCCCGACAAGATCTTGGTGCGGTCAAACGATTCGCGGCGGCCGTCTTTTTTCACGACGACGGGAAGGATCTCTTCAACACGCTCGTAGGTGGTATAGCGGCGTTTACACCCAAGGCATTCACGCCGGCGCCGGATGACCTCCCCTTCCTTGGCCATGCGCGAGTCGACCACCTTGTCTTCCAGCTCGTCACAGAACGGACACTTCACTGGTGGCGACCCCGCCCTCGCGGTTGTGGGCTAGCTAGTAGGAATGGAAGATGGGGAAGCGCCCGCACAAGGCCTTGGCTTGAGCGCGGACCTCTTCCAACACTGCCGGCTTGTCTCGATGTTGCAGCACACGATCGATGAGCTCCACGATCTGCTTCATTTCGGCTTCCCGCATGCCGCGCGTCGAGACGATCGGCGTACCCAGCCTGATGCCGCTGGCCACGGCGGGGGGCTTTTCGTCGTACGGCACCGCGTTCTTGTTCACGATGATGCCGGCGGCATCCAAGGCCGCATCCGCTTCCTTGCCCGTGAGCCCCTTGTTGGTAAGGTTCACGAGCATCAGGTGGGTATCGGTGCCGCCCGACACAATTTTGTACCCGCGCTCCATCAGCCCTTGGGCCAGAGCCTTGGCGTTGGCGACCACCTGCTGCTGGTACCGCTTGAATGACGGCGACAGCGCTTCTTTGAAGGCTACGGCTTTGGCCGCGATCACGTGCATCAAGGGGCCGCCCTGCATGCCCGGGAACACGAACTTGTCGACCGCTTTGGCGTGCTCCGCCTTGCACATCGTCACGCCGCCGCGCGGGCCCCGCAACGTCTTGTGCGTGGTCGTTGTGACAAAGTCGGCATAGGGCACGGGATTCGGATGGAGACCGGCTGCGATGAGCCCGGCGATATGCGCGATGTCCACCATCAGATAGGCGCCGACCGACTTGGCGATCTGTTGGAAGCGGGGAAAATCGAGGATCCGCGCGTAGGCGCTGGCTCCGACGACGATCATGCGGGGCCGGCATTCCTCAGCCAATTTTTGCACCGCATCGTAATCGATCGTTTCTGTCTGCCGGTCCACCCCGTAGGAGAAGGCGCGGAACAGGATGCCCGAGAAATTGACTTTGCTGCCGTGCGTGAGGTGCCCGCCCTGGGCCAAATCCATCCCGAGAATCGTATCGCCCGGCTTCAACACCGACAGGTAGGCCGCCATATTGGCCTGTGAGCCCGAGTGCGGTTGGACGTTAACGTGTTCCGCCCCGAAAATCTGTTTGCAGCGTTGAATCGCGAGATCCTCGACCGTATCCACATGCTGGCAGCCACCGTAGTAGCGCTTGCCGGGATAACCCTCGGCGTACTTGTTCGTCATCAATGAGCCTTGGGCGGCCAAGACGGCGAGGCTGGCAAAGTTCTCAGAGGCGATCAGGAGCAGTTTCTCCCGCTGCCGCGTCTCTTCCGCTTCAATGGCCGCATACACGTCGGGGTCGGTGGTCTTGAGAGCGTCCAATGATCCAATGGCGTCATGCATCGCTCGTTTCAGCTCCTTACTCGGACGCAGCCGGCGCTTCTTGCTTCTTCACGACGCGCACGGTCACGGTCGCCGTGACGTCGCGAGG
Organism: uncultured Nitrospira sp.; assembly: GCA_964642845.1. Classification (GTDB taxonomy): domain Bacteria; phylum Nitrospirota; class Nitrospiria; order Nitrospirales; family Nitrospiraceae; genus Nitrospira_D. The sequence goes on along the minus strand of CAZXRB010000057.1, from coordinate 7,231 downwards.
CATCTTGATGGGCACGGTTACGGTGCCGAGCTCCTTGATGGGTTGGGCCAGTTGGATCTTGCGGCGATCCACGACGAACCCTTGGGCGGCCAGCCCTTCGGCGATGTCTTTAGCGGTCACCGAGCCGAACATCTTGTCGTCCTTGCCGACTTGCGCTTCGATCGTCAGTGTGACCGCGGACATCTTCTTGGCGTGGGCCTCGATTTCCAGCTTTTCCTTCTTGGCCTTCTCCGCCGCCATCCGCTTCGCATGCTCAAAGGCCTTGATGCTGCGGCTGTTCGCTTCGACGGCCTTGCCGCGAGGCAACAGGTAGTTCCGGGCAAATCCATCTGCCACATTAATGAGATCGCCCAGGTGTCCCACCCCCTCGAGCGTCTCCTGAAGAATGACTTTCATACCGCTAACTCCTTCTGTTGGAAAGGAAAAGAGCATACTGGCGCGTCCGTCAAAAGTCAATTCTGATTATGACGAACCGGATGTGTTCACGCCGTAGACAGCCCTCTCCATGCGCCTTTATCATGGTGCGAGCGCAGCGAGGAACCATGACGGCACGAGAGCTATTGCAACTGTGCGGCGCGCGACTGGAGCATGAGCGGCGGCGCCTCACAGCCGCCGGCGACGAGTCGCCGATTGTGGCGACCGAGGCCCGGCTCGTTCAGACAGTGGGCGGCCTGCATCTCTACGAGTTCTCGCTCCCACCGGACGCGACGTTGGCGGTGGATCTGCCCGTCTCTGTCGTGCCGACGGACGACATCGAGCCGACCGAGGGTGTGGTGCTCGAGCAGACCGGCAACCGGGCGTTGATCCAACTGGTCGATTCACTGGGGGCGGGCGCCTGGTCCGTCACGCTTCTTCCCGACCACACCGGACAGCTGCAAACATCCGCCGGTCGCCTGCGGGAGATGATCACCAAGTCAGACGCATACAATTTGGGACCCGCAGAGCGCTTGGTGGCGCTGATCGAGGCGGTCGAGAGAGGCGAGCCCGCCCCGGCGTCGTCTTCTGCGGTCCTGCAGACGGTTTGGTTGCAGGATCAGGGTCTCCGTCGCCAAAAGCTGGCAACGTTGGTCGTGGAGATGATCCGTGCGAACAAGCGGATGCTGCTCCTTAGCCCCGACCATCGCGAGTCCGACGCGACGGTCGGCATCATCGCGCGCACCATGAAAGCCGCCGGACTCAGCCACAAAATGTGGATCAGCCGCTACGAGATGCCGATCACGGCACAGGCGGGCGGGCTGCCGCTGCAGGAGCTCGGCTTTGAAGCCCAGATGCATCAATTCTACGCGAAAGCCCGAGCGGAGAAGGCCTCACTTCGGCGCAAGTACGAACGGTTTCGCGAACTGACGCCCTTCCTCGCGTATAAAGGACAGAAGCAAAAAGATCTCGACGAAGTCCGCCTGCTCGAATGGCGCCTGCTCACACAGTTGAGCGAGCTCCAGACCAAGATGACCGCCGTGAAAACGACGCTGGCCGAATACGAAAGCCTGCCCTTGTTGCGGCGTCTGACGATGCAGGCCGTGGGGAAGAACGTGGAATCGCTCCACCACTACGAGGCCTTTTATCAAAAGCAGATCGACGAGCTGACGAAGGAGCTCGACGTGGCCAAGGCGAGAATCGAGGAATTGGTGCCGGAAGCCGCCGTGCCGCGCGACATGCGGCCTGAATTCGAGGAGCTGAAGGAAGACATCGCCAAACTGGGCGGCACGAAGAAGATTCGTGAGCTCTTGGCCGCCGAAGAAGACACGAATCGCCAAGCCTTTATTCAAAACCGGCGTGTGGTGGCGGCGACGCCGGCGAGGGTCGCCAGCGATCCGTTATTCAGCCGTGTCCGGTTCGATGTGCTGATCGTCGACAACGCGCCGCGGATCGCGCTGCCCGCGTTGCTCGCGGCGGCCGGATTGGTGCGGGAACGGATCATCGTCAGCGGCGATCCGCAGGAGCTTGCCCCTTCCCGCCGGTGGGCGCTCAATGAAGCCGAAGCGCCTGCCGCGTCCTGAATCTCATCATCCGGCTTGACGCAGCCGGCGGGAATTCAGGATAATCCCACTTCCCTGGCGGTATCCCTTCTCTTCTTCTTGGCGACGGGATGGGCGACTGAGAACGCCGCTGGAAGACATTTTCAGCAGCCTCGATGCCGAAGTGGCGGAACTGGCAGACGCACTAGATTCAGGGTCTAGCGCCCGCAAGGGTGTCCGGGTTCAAATCCCGGCTTCGGCACCACACCAATTCAACTCTCCCACCGTAGCCCCGCCTCCCCAACGTCGTCACTCCTGCGCTTGTACGCTGAAGAGGGACGTCGCAATCTAGCTACGCTGGGCCAGCAGACGTTTCGAGACGAGATCTATCAGGCGGCTGTGAAGCGCGGCCAGGTCGTCGAGCAGCTCGATTCGGTTTTCTCGCAGCAAGTGTTCGATCGCGCGGGCGCCGGCGCCTCCCATGGCGACGGGCCACCGCGCTGCCAACGGGGACAAGTCCTGCAGGAGCCGCCGGGTTGCCGCGTCGGATTTGATCTCGGTCAGCGAGAGCAGCACGAGATCTGGCTTGATCCGTTCGCAAAACGCCGACAGGTCGGACGCGGGGAGATTCGGCCCAAGATAATACACGTGGCAGCCCCGCGTGGCGGCGAGGTAGGCCACGGCCTGGGCGCCGATTTCGTGTGATTCGCCCTCGGGGCAGGCGATCAGCACGCGCGGACCAAACTCGTTCACGGGAAGCTGGTTCATCACCGAGAACAACTTCTGCTGCACGAGTTTGGTCACGTAGTGCTCGACCGCCACGTTCACCCGGCCTTGATGCCAGAGCTCGCCGACGCGTCGCTGCAACGGAAGCAGGATGCGCTGGATGGCCTCTTCGAACGGAATGACGGCCACCGCGCCGTTGAGTTTTTGCTCGAACCGGCTCTTGTCGAGCGGATCGAGCAGCGCGACGAGTTCGTCGAGCAGGTGACCGTGTGGGGTGAGCTGCTGCGGTGCGGGAGGAGCGGTCGCCCGCATGCGCTGTAGCACCGCCTCGCGCCCTTCCACCGCCAGCGCGCCTATTGTTTGGCCGCGATCCAACTCTTCTTTCAGAAAGCGAAGCAACGCCACGTCTTCATCCGTGTATTCCCGATAGCGATTGGCACTGCGCAAAGGTTTGACAAGCCCATAGCGGCGCTCCCACACCCGGACGACGTCCTTCGATAAACCAGTCAGTTTTGAAACTCTGTGAATCCTATGAGTATTCATAGATTTACGAACACACTACCCATTTCGTCCAATCTTTGTCAAATATTTTTATATTAACCGTTGACAGATTGGACAACTATGCTTTATACATTGGACATACATTGAACAAACAGTAAACATCACAACAGGAGGAAGATCATGGCAACGGCGTCGGACGCGAAAACAACGAGGGAAGAACGGGACGGAACGAGAGACTGGTTCCCGACCGCTAATCAGATGAGCTGCGTTCGTTGCGGGGGACTCATGGTTCGCGAGTTCTGCATGGATCTGCTGAACAGCACCGGTGAGTTGGATTGTGCGGCTCGGCGGTGTGTGCAGTGCGGGGAGGTTGTCGACTCGCTGATTCTTCAAAACCGGCGAACTCAACACCACGCGGTGGGTCTGAGAGGAACGAGAGTCTCGCAGTCAGTCGGAAGTGCATCGGCGTAGCGCAGCCATCAACCCACCAGAATGTCCTGGTGCTTTCAAGGAGGTTTCCATGCGGAGTCAAACCATTCTTCAGATCGGACTCGGAGTCGCTTTAATGGCCGGCTCTCAATCTATAGCGGCAGCGGCGGGCCAGCCGAGCAGCGACAAGGATATGGTCCTGATCCCCAAGGGGGAGTTCACCATGGGGAGTAACGAGCATTCAGACGAACCGAAACATCAAGTCGTGCTCGAGGCCTATTTGATCGATAAGTACGAAGCCTCAAATGCCCGGTACAAGGAGTTCATGAGCGCGACCGGTCACCCTGCGCCCGCCTATTGGGACGATCCTCGGCTCAGCAAGTCCAATCAGCCCGTCGTCGGAGTGAGCTGGACCGACGCCAACGCGTTCTGCAAATGGGAAGGCAAGCGGCTTCCGACGGAGGCGGAGTGGGAACGGGCCGCCAAGGGACCGGACGGCGACAACCATTATCCCTGGGGTCACAAGCTCGATCCTAAGAAAGCCAACTACGGCCAGAACGTCGGACGCACGATGCCGGTGGACGCTTATCCGGAGGGCGCCAGCGGGTTCGGGGTCTACAACATGGCGGGGAATGTCTTTGAGTGGGTCGAAGACTGGTATGACCCGAAATACTACAAAGAGAGCATTGCGCTGAATCCCAAAGGGGCCGAGAAGGGCTACAACTTTGCCAACCAGGGCCCGGTCAAGGTGCTGCGCGGCGGTTCCTGGCTGGCCCCGGAGACCTCGCTCCACACGAGCCACCGGTTCTGGAATCAGCCGGACAACAACTCCTATGGGGTCGGACTCGGGTTCCGTTGCGCGAAGTCCGTGGCGGCGATCTCGGACGAAGCTGTGCAAGCCGGACGCGATGCTTTCATTGCGGCGCTGGTCGCGATGGGTGCTGAAAAGCATGCCGATGCCATGGCCTCCATCGAAAAGGCGCTCGCTGCCGATCCGGGCAATAAGGAGTATCTCGCGACCCGCGATCTGATCAAGAAGAGCATGAAGAAGAAATAGCGGCGCCGTTGATCGGGGGGCGGTGAGGCCGCCCCCCACCGGGCCGAACGTGGGATCGGGAGGATTGTGATGAAGACGAAAACCATCGTGTGGACCATGTTCATAACAGGAATGGTTCTACCAGCCGCATCCGGCCAAGGCGAAGAATCGTTGATCCCGGCGGATATGGTGTATGTCGGACAGGGACCGTCGATCATGGGGATCGACAGGGAGCAGCCGGCGGAATCAGACAAACGGCGCACTCCCTATGCGCGGCGGATGAATACGCCTTGGTCCGCCGAGGCTCTGAACGATGAGGGACCCGCGCACATGGTGATGTTGGATTCCTACCTCATCGACAAGTACGAGGTCTCCAATAAGGACTACGGCGAGTTCGTGAAAGCCAACAGTCACCCGGCTCCGGCCTATTGGGATGACCCACGCTTGAACAAGCCGGAACAGCCGGTGGTCGGCGTGAACTGGTACGATGCCAAAGCCTACTGCGAGTACCGGGGAAAACGTCTGCCGACCGAGGCGGAATGGGAGAAAGCCGCCCGCGGTCCCCATGGCAATCTCTATCCCTGGGGAAATGAGTTTGACTCGGGGAAGGCCAACTACGGCAAGCATCACGACGCGACCACGCCCGTCGATTCCTATCCAAATGGAGTCAGCTACTACGGGGCCTACAACATGGCAGGCAATGTCTTCGAGTGGGTGTCGGATTGGTACGACCCCCGCTACTACGGCCGGCTTGAAACCATGGTGAATCCAAGCGGTCCGGCCAAACCGATATGGATGGGAGGCACGGGGACCTATGTCGACCGGTTAACTGTGGGGGAAAAACGGGTCATTCGCGGCGGGTCCTGGATTGCGCCCGAAGGAACGGTCCGGGCGACGCACCGGTTCTGGAATCACCCGCTCAATAACAGCTATGGCGTGGGGCTGGGATTCCGCTGCGCGAAAGCCGCTCCGCCCGAGGTTGATCAGCGGATCAGGGATGCCTATGTCTCCGCCCTGGTGGAGATGGGGCGAGAGCGGTTTTCAGAGGCCCGGCAGGCCGTGGATCGTGGACTGGCCATCGATCCCAAGAACGTGGAGCTC
>CAZXRB010000057.1:1151-1398 GCA_964642845.1 uncultured Nitrospira sp. | reverse complement strand
TCGGAGGCATACAGATGAAGCACAGCACAACTCTTGTTCTGGGAATTTTATGCAGTGCGCTCGTGGGAACGGTGTCGGTTCAGGCCGGGCCCATTGATCCGGCCCGCCATCCGCACCCGGAGCAAGCCAAGGCGGTCCATGAGGCCGAGCATGCGGTGGACCACGCGTGGGAGGTGTATCACCGGGCGGCGCTGGGGGGAACCGTAGCCTCCCCTGCCCTGCAGGCTGACATTGAGCAGCATCTGCA
>CAZXRB010000057.1:0-1141 GCA_964642845.1 uncultured Nitrospira sp. | reverse complement strand
CTCCTTGCGCGGAATTTCCCGCACGATGAAGACGAATTTCGACCGGCGGTCTTCGTCGGGCAGCGGGGGCAGGCGGCCGGGCGGGGGGACAAGCGCCAGGTGGATCGACTGGTCGGTGAAATAAAAATCCATACGTCCCAAGCCATCGAGGGGAGCAAGGAGCAGAAGAAATGACACCAGGTCTGAGGAGGACAACAACGCGCTTGGGCCTCATCGCGGCGATCGTCGTCACCGCCTGCGCGGGAGCGTCATGGCCAGTCACGGCGGAGCCGCCGGCGGTTTCGAAAGAGCCGGACCCGGTTCCCATGGTGGCGATTCCCGCCGGAGAATTTCTGATGGGGAATCCGGAAGGGAAAGGCCGTGCCGATGAGTGGCCGCAGCGGTCCGTGTATCTCGATGCTTTCGCGATCGATCACGTCGAGGTGACGAATGAACGGTACATGGCCTTCGTGGCGGCGACGGGCCACAGGAATCCGCCGAATCCCTATGGTTCAGGTCCATTGACGTCCATCAAGGGAATCGAACAACTGCCCGTCGTGCAGACAACCTGGTACGACGCCAAGGCCTATTGCAGTTGGGCCAAGAAGCGGCTCCCGACGGAGGCGGAATGGGAAAAGGCCGCCCGCGGCACGGATGGCCGGCGCTTTCCCTGGGGCGAGGAACCACCGACTTCGAAGCGCGCGAACTTTGACCGGGAGTGGGTGGATGAAAAGACGTTGTACCCGGTCGGGTCTCTCCCTGATGGAGACTCGCCCTACGGGGTGAAAGATATGGCCGGGAACGCCCGGGAATGGGTCTCCGATTGGTACGACCCGGACTACTACAAACATGCGCCGTCCAGGAACCCTCAAGGACCGGACAAGAAGGGAGTGGTCCGGTCGATTCGCGGCGGCTCCTGGCACAGCCCGTTGGCCGACATCACGGCATCGGCGCGCGGTCGTGGAGGCTTTGCGCTGCAGACGCATGGCACCGGCTTTCGCTGTGCCCGCAGTCTCGAAGGGGAGGCCCAACAGAAATAGAGATAACAAGTGGGGCGTGATAGCGCTGAACGATCCTTGCAGGAATCTGGAGGCCGGTCTTCTTTCTCTGACCGGGAGGCGCCGCGACTCCGCACGGCGCCTCCCGCTGAGGCAGACGGGTC